>DAISVV010000078.1:0-12485 GCA_036840015.1 Micropepsaceae bacterium | reverse complement strand
TGGATGAAGCAGGCGTGCGGCTGGGGGTGTTCATAGGCGCTGTCGGACTGGACGAGCTTGCCGGTCCAGTGGTCGACATAGTGATGGCCCTGGGCGGGGCCGTCGATGCCATAGGCCCAGTGCAGGCCGGTGTTGAACCATTGCGGGCTGTTGGGCGCAGCCATCTGCATGGCCAGCATGTAGCGCATCTCGTCGAAGTAGGCGCGCGCGTCCTTCTCGCTGTCGAAGTAGCCGCCTTTCCAGCCCCAGTAAGTCCATGTACCCGCAAGGCGATCGAACACCTGGCGTGCGCTCGTCTCGCCGCTCATGCGGGCTTCGGGTACCAGCGATGCAAGGGCGTCCTCGTCCGGAACCTGGCGCCAAAGCCATTCGGGGACCTTGTCCTCGCGAACGGGCTTCAGGCGCGCGGCCACGCCAGCCTTGCGGAAGTACTTCTGGGCAAGAACGTCAGAGGCAACCTGGGACCAGCGCTCGGGGACCTCGATGTTGTCCTGCTTGAACACGACCGAGCCGTCCGGGTTGCGGATTTCGCTGGTGGTGGTGCGAAATGTAATTCCTTCGTAAGCGGATTTGCCTTCAACGGTGAAGCAGCGGTCGATACGCATTGGCTGACGCCCCTTGGTTTAGTTGCCCTCGTGCCCAACAATCCCCTGCGGCGGTCGATTTTTCTTGGTTTTCCGGGATTTCTTGGTCCCGGGTGTCGTTGCACCGACGCCGTGCTCAGGGACCGTTATGTAGTACCCAGATCTTGTTCCGGGCAATACATTTTGTGTTAAGCGACGTGGCGACCAACTATATTTTGTGGCTGATCCTGTGGAGAGGTCCGGGAAACCACTGTGGGGAAATCCACATGCCCGGTTCGCATCGTCGGATGTGGTGCCGGTGCCACGCCCCGGGGACCGGCCGGCGCTGCCGCCGGAGGGCCGGGGATCCATCCGAGAATCAACCCAGCCATCAAATCGTGCCACGGGTCGGGCGCTGTGGAGAACGGGGCGGCGGCGCTCCGAAATGCCCCTTGGGCCCAGATTCGCGCCGACGCATGCCGATTCGGCTGTGGAAATGTTGCGGACCCGGGGGAGGGCCTATTTCAGCTTGCCCGCGGCCCTCAGGATGAAGCCGAGGACCTGCGCCACGGCGCGGTAGAGCTGCTCGGGGATTTCCTGGTCGAGCTCGAGGTTCGAGAGCGCTGCTGCCAGCGCCGGGTCCTTCTGAAGGGGCACCCCGTGGGCCTTGGCGACCTCGACGATGCGGTCGCTGACATGGCCGCGGCCTGTCGCCACCACGCGCGGGGTGTGGCCCGGCTGGTAATCGAGGGCAACCGCGATGGAGGCGGATTTCGGCTTGCTGTCGGCGGCCTCCGTCATGCGTTCGCGTCCCACATGCCGCCGGTTGCGTCGGGCTGCGCGGGTGGGGCGCCGCCGTGGAAGACGATCTCGGCGTCAAGCGCGTCGGTGCCGAGGGACTGGCGCAGCATGGACTGACCCTCGGCCAGGAGCTGGGCCGTTTCGGGCCGCTCTGCCCAGAGGCTGACCCACGTCTTCTCCGTGCCGAGCAGGGCGACATGGGCGTGGATGGGGCCGAGGGGCTCGATGTCGAGCGACAGGCGTGCCCGCCAGACCGTTTCATTCTTTCCCCGGCCAGACTTGCGGGCCTGCCGGTCGATCTCGAAGCGCACGAGCGATTGTCCGAGCGGTGTTGCGAGCGGGAGGTCGAAGCTCCAGTGGCCTTGTGTCGTGTTCGCCGTGTGGGCCGGCGCCTGCTCGGCGCGCTGGAGCTGGGAGGACACGTCGAGCAGGCGTGTCTGCGTGAGCGCGGCTTCGGTGCGCTGGAGCAGCGTGCGCGCCACGCGCGCCTCGCTCGGGTCCGAGGGCCACTGCGTGGCGCCGGAGACCGGTGCGGACGGCATCGCCTTGCGATAGGCGGACACGGCATTGCTCGCGAGCATCGCGTCGCTATCGGCCGGAAGGGTTGCGGGCTGCGCCTGGCGCTGCGAGCGCAGGCGTTGAATGTTTTCCTCGGGCGAGGCGCCGGCCTGCTGGGCGAGGAGAAGCGAGACCAGCGCGTCGGCGATGCCGCCGGGTCGCTGGGGCGTTGGTGTGGCTGCCGGCATTGCCTGCGGCAAGAGCGAGGCGGCGAGGGGGATGGCTGCAGCAGCGGGCTGCGGATCGGCCGAGGCCTGGGGCGCACCTGCCCGCAGCGGATCGGCGCCCAAGGGCCTTGATGGTGCCGGCGGCGTGCCTGCGGGTTCGGCTGTCGGTGGGGGGCCGGCCATTGCGAGGCCTGGCGCGGATGCCGGCGTTGCCATGAGGGGCGCGTCCGGCCCTGGTGCCGGAAGCGTTGCGGGTGTTGCTGCGGCGGACGGTGAAGTCGACTGGGCTGGCGTCGGCGGCGCTGCAGGAGTTGCCGGATTTCGCGGCTGTGGCGCGGCCGGCGTCTGCAGCTGGGCGAGCGCGGGCTGCCAGGCCTTGAGGCTTGCCTCGAGGCGCTGGAGGGCGTCGGCGAGTGGTGCGAGGCTCGCTGCCAGCGGATCGGCCGTAGCCATCGGCGCCGGGCCTGGAGGGGTGACAGAAAGGCCGGCCTGTGGCGTGGCGGGAGCCGGACGCGTCAGCCCGGCCTGCACGATGGGGCGTGCGAGGGTGAGGACCCGCGCAATGTCGGCGCGGACCTCGGCTGGGACACGTGCAAGGGCCTCGGGTCTCGAGAGGTCGGCGAGGAGTTGTCCGAGGCTGTCCTGCGACCTTGCCAGCGTGGTCAGGGTGGACAGGAGGGTTCGTGCGGCCGTATCCGTGCCTGTGGGCTTGGTCGCTTCAGGACGAGCAGCCTGCGAGGCAAGCGCCATCGCCGCGAGCTTCAGGGCCAGATCGCGCTGCATCGAGGCGTCGCCGACGTCGACGGGGATCGCCGGCAACGGGCTGGAAATGATCTCCATGGACCTGTCCGGACTGACGCTGCCGGTTTTGATCCTAGCCGGTCCACGCTTAAGCAGGCCTTAATCCTGTCGCTTTCGACAGGGCATTGTGTGTGGTAAGGAGAAACATGAGCGAAAAGCCTCTTCCCACGACATTCCAGCTGATGGGACTTGATCCCGCGACGCGCGACGATCCCTATCCGCTGCTCGAGGACCTTCAGTCGCGCTGCCCGGTGCACAAGGACACCCTGAGCAACCAGTTCATCCTCACGCGCTATGACGACATCAAGTCGATCGTGAATGACCGCACGCTGTGGCGCCATCCCTCGCGCGCACGTCCGGATTCCCTGTTTCACCATTTCGTCAACCGGTCGCAGCAGGGCGGTCCGCGCGAGGGTGAGTCGATCCTGTTCATGGACGATCCCGACCATGCGCGCGTGCGCCAGCCGCTGACCAAGGCCTTCTACAGGCGGGCGGCGCGCATGCGGGGTGATGTCGACACGATCGTCGACGAGGTGCTCAGGGGCCTTGAGGGCCGTGCGCATTTCGACGTGATCAACGACTATGGCATTCCCATCCCGATCCTTGTGATCGCCAAGGTGCTCGGCGTCGAACCGGAGCGCCTGCAGGAATTCCGCGAATGGTCGGAGGGCATCATCCTTGCGCTGCACGTGATGCGCTCGGAGGAGCAGACCCGGCAGATGACCGCTGCTGAGGCAGCGCTGACGGCCTATTTCACTGAGGCGATGGCCGAGCGCCGTCGTGTTCCGCGTGATGACCTGATCACGGACATGGTGCAGTTGCAGGCCGAGGGTGCGCCGCTGAACGATGCCGAGATCAGGATCAACCTGGCGGCACTGCTGGTGGGCGGCAACCTCACGACCACCGACCTGATCGGCAACGGTGTCCTGACGTTGCTGCGCCACCCTGACCAGCTTGCCGCCCTGCGGGCCGATCCCGGCCTTGCGGCCAGCGCGGTGGAGGAGATCCTGCGCTTCGAGGCCCCCATTTCCCTGACGTCGCGTGTGGCCTCGCGCGACATGGAGGTTGGTGGCTGCCCTGTTCGCACGGGTGACCCGATGATGACGTTCGTGCGCGCGGCCAACCGTGATCCGGCCGTTTTCGAGGACCCGGATCGCTTCGACATCACGCGCAAGCGCGCGCCGCACATGTCTTTCGGGGGTGGTGCGCATATCTGCATCGGTGCGCCGCTTGCCCGCATGGAGGGACAGGTCGCCATCCCGCGCCTGTTCGAGCACTTCCCGAGGCTGCGGCTGGCGCCGCAGCAGGCGCTGGTCTGGCGTCCCCTGCCGGGCTTCCGCGGCCTGGAGCACCTGATCGTGGAGACGGGTACCTAAGTGACGTCACTTGTGCGTCCTTTCCTGCTTGCTGCCATCCGAACGAGGATCCTGATGACCTACCCTCAGCGGCCCATGCGCATGGGCGTTTCTCAGCTCGCCGCGCTGATGCTTGCCGTGCTTTTGCTGTCGGTACCGGCGCAAGCGACGGGCGAGAAGGGTGCCTGGCCGCAGGATGCCAGCGACCTGAAGGCTGATCCTTCGGCGCGGTTCGGCGTGCTGGCGAACGGCATGCGCTACGTTGTCAAGCGGACGGCGAACCCGCAGGGCACGCTGTCGATGCGCATGCGCATCGAAGCCGGCTCGCTGCACGAGAACGAGAATGAGCGCGGGGTTGCCCACTTCCTCGAGCACATGGCCTTCAACGGATCACAGAACTATCCTGAAGGTGAGATGTTCAAGGCGCTGCAGCGCATGGGCATGCAGATCGGCTCTGCGGCGAATGCCTCGACCGGTTATGACAGCACGGTGTTCTCGATGTCGCTGCCGAGCGTGCGCGCCGAGGTGCTCAACACGGGCTTCAGCATCATGCGTGAGATCGTGGGACGGCTGACGATTTCGCAGGAAGCCGTCGACCGTGAACGCGGCGTGATCCTGTCGGAAGAGCGCGCCCGCGACACGCCCGGATCGCGGTCGATGCAGGCGGAGGTGGGCCTCTGGTTTGCCGGACAGCGCTATCCGAACCGCGCGCCGATCGGTGACATGGCATTCGTGCGCTCTGCCACGGCCGAAGACCTGCGCAGCTTCTACCTGCGCAACTATCGGCCGGAGCGGGCGCTGCTCGTGGTGGCGGGCGATGCCCCGCTCGATGCGCTCGAGGCGCGCGTGCGCAGCACTTTTGCTGACTGGCAGCCGCCGGGGCCTGCGCGGCCGCCGGTGGGCTTTGACAAGCCGGCGGCACGCGGCCTGACGGCGGCCTCCCTGTCGGGCAGCGCCACCGATGACATGCTGAGCATCAGTTGGGTGCAGCCGGCAGACAGCAAGCCCGAGACCGCTGCCCGGCGCCTTGAGACCCACCGGCGGATCGTGGCCTTCACGGTGCTGAACCGCCGGCTGAGCAAGCTGGCGCGGCTGCCTGATGCGCCCTTCATCGCAGCGCAGGTCAGCCGCGACCTGGTCCGGGGAGGGGGCATCGTCTCGACGCTGACCATCCGGCCCAAGAATGGCGACTGGCAGCGCGGGCTTGCGGCCGCCGAGCAGGAATTGCGCCGGGCGCTGGTGCACGGGTTGCAGCAGAGCGAGGTCGCGCGCGAGGCGCTTGAGCAGCGCTCGCCCTACCTGCTGGCGGCGGCGAATGCGAACACGCGCCCGAACATGGACGTCGCCGAGATCCTTCTCGATTCGATCGTCGAGGGGCGGGTGCCGACGGATCCGCAGACGGATCTCGAGCTCTACACGAAGAACATTGCGGGGATCCGGGCGCAGGACGTTACGCGGGTCCTGAAGTCCACGTTCAAGGGCGCGGGCCCGCTGATCTACCTTTCCTCGTCGCGACCGGTGGAAGGGGGCGAGGCTGCGATCCGCCGGGCATACCAGGCCAGCGTCAATGTGGCGGTGGCGCCGCCGCCCAAGGATGCCATCAAGCAGTTCACCTATCGCGACTTCGGCAAGCCGGGGCAGGTCGTGTCGACCGTCGCGCAGCCTGACCTCGGCGTGACACAGGTCCGGTTTGCCAATGGCGTGATGCTCAACGTGAAGCCCACGGATTTCGAAAAGGATCGCGTCAGCGTCGTTGCGCGCATGGCTGGCGGCAACATGGCGCTGCCCATGGGCAAGCGCGGGCTGAGCGGCGTGCTGCCGTTCGCGTTTGTGGAGGGCGGCCTGGGGCAGCTTGAGATGGGCGAGCTTGAACAGACAGAGCCGGGTCACTTCGCCGGCATCAACCTGGACGTGGACGATGACACCTTCCAGCTGTTTGGGGACACGGTGGAACGCGACGTGCTGCTGCAGCTGCAGGTGCTTGCCGCCTTCACCACGGATCCCGCCTATCGGCCGGACGGTCTGCGACGCCTGCAGTCGACCGTCGACGGGCAGTTCAAGCAGCAGAATTCGAAGCCGGTTGGCGTCCTGAACCGGGAGCTGTCCGGCATCGTGCGCGGCGGCGATGACCGCTGGGTCGCGCCCACGCCTGATGACCTGCGCGCGCTGACCATGGATGATGTGCGGGCGGCGCTGGCTCCATCGCTGGCACGGGCGCCCATCGAGGTCACGATCGTGGGCCATGTGAAGCTGGCCGCTGCGATCGACGCGACGGCCCGCACCTTTGGTGCGCTGCCGCCCCGCGATCCCGCCTTCAAGCCGGGCAGTGCGGGTGCAGCCGGCTTCCCGGCGCGCGGCAAGTCGCTGACATTCACCCATGAAGGGCGCGCTGACCAGGCAGCAGTGGTTTCGATCTGGCCGGGTCCGAGCCGGTTCCCCGACACGCGCCAGGAAAAGGCCGTGGCGGTGCTGTCGGAGATCATACAGCTGCGGCTGATCGACGAGGTGCGCGAGGCGCAGGGGGGGACCTACACGCCTTTCGGTAGTGCCTATGCCTCGCAGATGGATGGGTATGGCTACATCTTCGCGGGGGTCGAGCCCAGCCCGGATGCAGCGGACCGTTTCTTCGAGACGCTTGCTGCCATCACGCGCGAGTTGCGGGAGGGCGAGGTCCCGAAGGATCTTCTCGACCGGGCCCGGCGGCCGCTGCTCTACCAGCTCTACGCGGCGCAGACGAGCAACGAGTACTGGATCAGGGGGCTTCTCGACGTGCAGCGTGATCCGCGCACGCTTGCCAGCCTGCGCAACGACGTTGACGAGATCGCGGATGTGACCGCTGCCGATGTGCGCGCGGCGGCGCAGCGTTTTCTCGACGACCGGCGGCGGATCGACGTCAAGGTCCTGCCCAAGCGCTGATCAAAGCCGCTCGGCGTAGTCGTGCCACAGGCCGGGGTCGTCACGCCGCAGCCAGTGGCCCGGCCGCGTTTCGATCGCCCTGTCGCCGAGGAGGCTGGCCTTGCTGTATCCGCCGGGAATGTCGAGCACGTAGTCCGGCAAGGCCTCGTCCGGGGTCTTGGCCCTGAGATCCTGCATGAGGCCGATGCCGTGCCGGATCGAGGTGCGGAAATGTGCGGTGCCGGGTGCCAGGTCGGCATGGTGCAGGTAATAAGGCACGACGCCGTGGGCGCGGAACGTGTCGAACAGCGCCGCAAGCGTTGAGCTGTCATCATTCACGCCGCGGAGAAGGACCGACTGGCTGAGCAGGCGGGCGCCCGCATCGCGCAGCGCACGGATGGCCTCTCCTGCTGCGGGTGTGAATTCGGCCGGGTGATTGGCGTGCAGGGCGATGACAAGCTGCGCGCGGCGGGGCTCGAGTGCCCGGGCCATGCCCGTGTCGATGCGTGCGGGATCGACCACCGGCATGCGCGTGTGCCAGCGGATGCGCTCGACGTGACCGATGGCGTCGATCATCTGCGTAAGTGCGGCAACCCGGTGTGGTGCAAGCACGAGAGGGTCGCCGCCGGTGAAGATCACTTCGCGGATGCCGCTGGTGGCGGCAATGTAGTCGCGTGCCTGCCCGATCGCCTGCGGGGACAGGTTGGCTTCGCGACCTGGCCCGACCATCTCGCGGCGGAAACAGAAGCGGCAATAGACGGGACAGACATGGACGACCTTGAAGAGCACCCTGTCCGGGTAGCGATGGACGATGCCTTCGACGGGCGTGTGGCGCCGGTCGCCGATCGGATCAGCCAGGTCACCTTCCGTCGCCTGCAGTTCGCGCGGGTCGGGGACGTATTGTCGTGCGATGGGATCGGCGCTGTCTCCGCGCGCAATCAGTGCTGCCACAGGCTGCGTGATGGCAACGGCGTAGCGTGCGGCGACGGCTTCAAGCTCGTCGCGTGCCGCCTCAGTCGCGAGGCCTGCGCGCACGAGCGCATCGACGTTGCGCAGGGTGCCTTGCGTCAGGAGCCGCGGCCCGCGGGCGGCGTCCACATGACCTGTTCGATATGCGGGGCTCCCGTGGCCAGCATGACGAGCCTGTCGAAGCCCAGCGCAACGCCGCTTGACGGTGGCATCTGTGCGAGCGCCTGAAGCAGTTCCTCGTCGATCGGATAGCGCTCGCCATAGATGCGGCTCTTTTCCTCCATTTCGGCCTCGAAGCGGGCGCGCTGTTCGATGGGGTCTGTCAGTTCGCCGAAGCCATTGGCCAACTCGACACCCAGCACATAGAGTTCGAAGCGTTCGGAGACGCGCGGGTCGTGCGCGCAGCGCCGCGCGAGGGCGGCTTCTGCGGCCGGGTACTGGTCGAGGATCAGCGGCGCATCGAGACCGAGGTTCGGCTCTATCTTCTCCACGAGGATGCGGCTGAAGATGTCGGACCAGGTGTCGGTGGGTTCGAAGTGGATGCCGCGGGCCTGCGCCTGGAGGGCCAGATAGGCCCGGTCGGGGCCGTCGGCGTCGATGGTCTCCAGCAGGTCGATGCGGGCGTATGTGTCGAACGCCTCGGCGACGGTCATGCGCCGGGCCTGGGCCGTGATGCGCACCGAGCGGTCGCGGTGGCGCAAGGCGGGCTGGCCGGCTGTTTCAGCGGCAATCCGGAGAAGGTTCAGGCTGTCGGCGATCACGGTCTCGTAGTCCGCGTTGGCGCGGTACCATTCGAGCATCGTGAACTCGGGGACATTGAGGGGCGCGTGCTCGCGGTTGCGGAAGACGCGGGCGAAGTCGAAGATCTTCTGCTCGCCGGCGGCCAGCAGCTTCTTGCAGGCGAATTCCGGCGAGGTATGCAGATAGAGCCTGCGGGTCTCGCCGTTCACCGCTGCCTCGGTCGCAAAGGCGTGGAGATGGGTCTCGTTGCCGGGCGAAACCTGGAGTGCGGCACATTCGACCTCGGTGAAGCCCTGGGTATCGAAGTAGCGGCGGAAAGAGGCCTTTATGCGGTTCCGGGTGACCAGAAACGGGCGCCGGTCGGCGTGGCGCTGAGGCGACCACCAGGGGGATACGGTTACCATGCCGCGCCCCTCCGGCGTGTTGGCGCTTGGCGGATGGGGGCTGCGCTGCTATCACCGCGCCCAAATTCTGCCCTCGCCGGACCGTCCTGCGGGACGGGGCCCGGGGCTTTCACATGCATCAGGGAGTTTCGCGTGGTCTCGGTCATTGCCAGCAACGTACGCAAGGGAAACATCATTGAGAAGGACGGCGATCTGTTTGTTGTCCTGACGGCCGAGAATTTCCATCCGGGCAAGGGAACGCCGACGACCCAGATTGAAATGCGGCGTATCCGCGACGGCGTCAAGGTCAACGATCGTTACAAGACGACAGACAGCCTCGAAAAGGCTTTCGTCGACATGCGGACGAACACGTATCTCTACAAGGACGGGGATTCCTACGTGTTCATGGACCCCGAAAACTTCGAGCAGACCCATGTTTCGTCCGAGATCCTGGGTGACCGTGAGCCCTATCTCCAGGAAAACATGGAAGTCACGCTGAGCCTGCACAATGGCGTTCCGATCGCCATCGAGTTGCCCTCGCGCGTGGTGCTCGCGATCGCCGAGACCGAGCCGGTCGTGAAGGGCCAGACCGCGTCCTCGTCGTTCAAGCCGGCGATCCTGTCGAATGGCGTGCGCACGGCCGTGCCGCCGCACATCAACGTGGGCACGCGCGTCGTGGTGAACACCGAAGACGGTTCCTACGTCGAACGCGCCAAGGACTGATCCTTGATGGCGTCGTCCGCGGACAGCCGGTTTCGGGCTTTCGCCGGGCGCCTGAAGGTGCCTGCCATTGCGGCGCCGATGTTCCTTGTCTCCGGACCTGAGCTCGTGCTGGCCGCATGCCGCGCCGGCATGGCGGCGGCGTTTCCGGCACCCAATGCACGGACCCTCGAGGACCTTGATGCCTGGATGGCGAGCCTTGATGCGGGTCTTGAGCCGCATCATGCGCCGTGGGTGCTCAACATCGTGGCCCACCAGTCCTATGGGCGGCTTGACGCCGAGCTTGAACTGATCGCGCGGCACAAGCCTGCGATGGGCATCACGGCGCTGGGCAGCCCGAGGCGTGTTGTCGATGCGGTCCATGCCTATGGCGGACTGGTATTTGCCGATGTCATCAATGTCGCCTTTGCGCGCAAGTGCCTGCAGGCGGGCGTCGATGGACTTGTGCTGGTTTGCGCCGGCGCTGGCGGGCACACGGGGCAGCTCAGCCCCTTTGCGTTCGTGCCGGCCGTCCGCGCGTTCTTTGGTGGGCCCCTTGTCGTGGGTGGTGCCATCAGCTCAGGACGGGCGATCCATGCGCTTGAGGTTCTGGGCGCGGACCTTGCCTATGTGGGGACACCTTTCATCGCCGCGGCGGAGTCCCTTGCACCGGATGCTTACAAGGACATGGTCGTCGCCGCGACGCATGAGGATCTCGTGCAGACGAGCGCGGTGACAGGCGTGCGCGCGAACTGGCTGAAGGCCAGCCTTGCTGCTGCCGGCATCGATCCTGCAGCCGCGCGCGAGGATGGTCCTGTCTTCAGCGACCCGTCTGCTGCGTTCCGGCGCTGGAAGGATACGTGGTCTGCCGGTCAGGGTGTCGATGCGGTGATGCGCGTCGAGCCGGCGGCGGCGATCGTCGAGCACCTGGCCGCCGGTTATCGCGCCGCGCGCGGGTAGCGCCTACGCCCAGATCTTCATCCCGATCCAGCCATAGGCCCACAGGTGGCCTGCCGCCGTGATCACGACAAGGCCGTTAGCCCAGGCGAGGAGCCTGACGAAGAGGTTTGCGTCCGGTGCGCCCATTGCGGCGCGCACAAGCGTTGCAGCCGCGAGGGCCGGGATCGCGAGTGTGAGACCATAGAGCAACCAGCCCGCCGTCGATGCTTTTCCAAGAAGCTCCACATCGTTCAGCGACAGGATCAGGATTAACGTGATACCACCGACGACCAGGGTCAGCATGGCGAGCGCCGGGACCAGCCTGATCGACAGGCCGCCGCGCTGCGCGAGGCGCCCCGTGAGAAGGCCCCAGAGCCAGAACGGCATGAAGAGCAGGTCGAGCAGCAGGACTGTCACGAAGGCAACAAGGAAGGTAATGGTGGCGGCGACCTGCCAGTCGGGCAAGCGGCGCTCGGCGCCAAGGCCTTCATAAAGCTCGATGCCATCGCTGGTCCTCGTGATGACAAGGTCGGGTGTTGCCGCGCCTTTGGTCTGGAATAGCCGGTTGCCTACATGCACGGCGGGTTCGCCACCAATGGTCAGCATTCCGTCGCTTGCCTGGATCTGCCTCCACGCGAGGCTGGTCAGTACGGCGAGTTTCTCCTGGCGCGGGGTGATGGAACCGTAGAAGCCGGGAAAGTCCGCGAGATCTTGCGCTGCGAGCGGGCTAGGCGTGGGAACCGGCTCCTTCAGGTTCCTCTCGAGATAGAGCCTGATCTCATGGGCCGCGTCAAAGAGTTCAGGCTTGGCGAGGTTTCCCATGATCACGAAGCCCATCCCATGGCCTGGTGCATAGGCGTACTTCGCCAGGAAGCCATCGATTGCGCCATCATGCCCTCGGAAGAGGACCTTGCCGGAATGGCTGGCCATGTTTCCAAGGCCATAGCCATCTGTGAAGCCGGATTCAGCGCCGCGGGTGGTACCAGTGCGCTCGATGCGGTCAACGGAGGCGCTGGCAAGATAGGCCCGGCCTTCAAGCGAGCCTCGCCCCAGCAACATCAGCGGGATACGGGCGAGATCCTGGGCCGTCACGTTCAGGCTGCCGGAGGGACGTCCGATGATCTCGAAGAATTTTTGTTCCGTACCGGCCTCGTCCTTGTAGCTCTTTGACAGGCGCGGTGCGATGGCGGGCGTGCGGGTCCAGGCGGCGCTTTGCATGCCCAGTGGACCGGTCAGTCGTGACGTCATGAATGTTTCGAAGGTCTGGCCGCTCGCCTTCTCGATGATGCGGCCAGCAACCACAGGGCCACCATTCGCGTAGGACATGCGCGTGCCCGGCTTCCAGCGGCTCTTGTAGGGGCCGTAGAGTTCGGCGGCCCTTGAAAGAGGCACGTCAGCGCCCTCCAGCAGGTAGCTGCTGAAGTCGATATCGTCAAAGCCCGCCGTGTGCTCGAGCAGGTGCACCAGTCGGAGGGGATGTGTTGCTTCCCATGGATTCTCGATGCGCAGTTCCGGCACCAGGTTGGAGAGCTTGTCGTCGAGCGACAGCTTTCCTTCCTCGACCAGCATCATGATGGCGATCGATGTCAGGCTCTTGGAGATCGAGCCGGCGCG
>DAISVV010000077.1:0-12664 GCA_036840015.1 Micropepsaceae bacterium | reverse complement strand
TGGCCGGCTTCGAAACAGACACTGGCAATTCCACCTGCACGTTCGCACTGGCGAGTGGAGCGGCCCACATGAAGATGATCAGCAGCGCCAGCATGACGTCGACGAAAGGTGTGACGTTGATCTCGTTGTTGTCACTGTAGCGTTTGCCGCGACCTCCGCCGCCGCCGATGCTTGCTGCCATGATCGTTACTCTTCGCGGGCGATCTTAACCAGGATTTCGCTGGCGAAATTCTCCATGCGCGTCGAGTAGGCGCCAATGCGGCGAGCGAACATGTTGTAGAAGATCACCGCCGGGATAGCTGCGAAGAGACCGATCGCCGTAGCGAACAGGGCTTCGGCAATACCAGGCGCAACGACAGCCAGGTTGGTGGTCTGCGACTGGGCAATACCAATGAACGAGTTCATGATGCCCCAGACGGTTCCGAACAGACCGACGAAGGCCGAGATCGAACCGACGGTCGCGAAGATGCCCATGCCCGAGGAGAGCATCTCGCCGGCTTCCGCCTGCACGATGCCCATGCGGGCCTGCACGCGGCTCGTCGCGCCCTTCTTGCCGGCCGCCAGTTCATCGGCGGCAACCGTCAGCATCTTGGCGAAGGGATTGTCGCGGTACGACTTGGCGTTCTTGGCCGCGTCGGCAAGGCTGCCCGCGCCGCGGAAGATCTGCTGCACGCGGTTGGACTTGCTGTTGAGACCCGAGAAGAAGGTGAGCTTGGAGATCAGGATCGACCACGTGACGACCGACCAGAGGACCAACATGATCATCACGGCCTGCACGACGATCGTGGCTTCCATGAACATCTTGTAGGGCGTGATTTCCGTGTGACCGGGCTCGGCCGCCGGGGCGGCTGCCGGAGCGGCCTCCGCGGGTGCGGCTGCATCAGGGGCGGCCACGGGCAGACCATCCGGGCCGATCGCCGGCGGAGCCGGTTCGGCGCCGGGCGCGGCAGCGGGAGCGGCCGGCGGGGCGGCGGGCGCCGCGGCCGGGGCTGCGCCACCTGCGGGCGGATTGCCAGCCGGCTGCGCGAGCGCAGCGGAGGTCATCATGGCCATACCAAACATCAGACCGACAGCTGCGGTCGCGCGCGCGATAGTCATACGATTACCCTTGTTGACTGTTTCACGTCCCATAACCAATTGCCTTCTCGTCCCACGTCCCGGGAAGACCTCCCGAGGACTATATCCCCACATCCGGGCACTGATAACCTAAACTTGCCAGCAAACGCTTAAGCCAAACCGTCCCGGTGCCGGCAGCGCGCCGGCGCGTGGGCGAAATCGCCTCGTATGCTTTCTGTAAAGTAAAGGTTCCGCCGATCCCGCGACGCGCATGCCTACGCACGCCTGCGGCTGACCGCTTTATCCGTGCCTTCCCCAAAAAACGAACGTTCATGCGCCTGGTCCCTCCAAGCGCCCCCAACTACAAGTTTATCTCAAACATTTCCGTCACACGCAAACGCTAAAACATTCGTTAGGTGATGCGAAATGGGCGCAGGGCGAAAGAAAAGGACGGAATCAGGCCAACGTGTCCCGCCTGCGGTCGAAACGGCCGTCAGAGACAAATGGTCATGCCGTCGTAGGCGGGCTCGACACAATCTGGAAGCGAATTGATCAGTGCACGGTAGTCCAGATCGATGTGCAGGTTGGTCAGGATTGCCCGGCGGGGCCGGACGCGGCTGATCCATGCGAGCGTCTTTTCCAAGTGTGAATGCGTTGGGTGCGGCCGGTAGCGCAGCGCATCCACGATCCAGCATTCGACGCCCTCGAGGGCCGCGAAAGCGGCATCATCGAGGTTAACGACGTCGGATGAATAGGCCACGGGCCCGAAGCGGAAGCCCTGGCTGACCATCGTGCCGTGATCCTGGTCGAAGGCGCGCACTGTGATGGGGGCGTCGGCCGGGCCGATCCTGATGTCTGCGAAGGGCCGCGTGATCTCGTGCGCCTCGAGGATTGCGGGATAGGCGCCGTTGGAGGTGGCTTCGAAACAATAGGAAAAGCGGCTTCTCAGTACCGCAAGCGTCTCCGGCCCCGCGTGGACGGGTACACGCCGCATCATGTTCTGCGCAATCATGCGCAGGTCATCGATGCCATGGGACTGGTCGGCATGGTCGTGCGTGATGAAGACGGCATCGAGCGTCGCCACGCGTGCGTCGAGAAGCTGCTCGCGCATGTCGGGTGAGCAGTCGACCAGCACGCGTGTCGGGCCGTTTTCGACAAGGATCGAGCAGCGTCGCCTGCGGTTGCGTGGCTCTGCGGGATCGCACGCGCCCCAGTCGCCCTGCCCGTCGGTACCACCGATGCGCGGAACACCGCCTGACGAGCCGCAACCGAGGATCGTGACCTTCATGCGCGCGCCTTGCTGAAGAGGCGGAAGAAGTTGCGCGTCGTTGCCTCGGCAAGCGCTTCGGGTGCGACCTGCTTGATGTCGGCTACAGCCTTTGCGGTATGGCGCACATAGGCCGGCTCATTCGACTTTCCGCGATGGGGAACGGGCGCCAGGTAGGGTGCGTCTGTTTCAACAAGCAGGCGGTCGAGCGGGATGTCCTTGACGATCGCGCGCAGTTCGTCGGCCTTCTTGAAGGTGACGATACCGCTGATCGAAATGTAGAGGCCCAGGCCCAGCGCTGTTTCGGCGAGGCCGCGACCCGACGAGAAGCAGTGGATCAGGCCTGGATAGGCGCCGCGGGCGTGTTCCTCGGCAAGGATCTGGCAGAGGTCGTCATCGGCGTCTCGGGCATGGACCACGAGCGGCAGCCCGGTCTCCCGCGCGGCGGCGATGTGTGCCCTGAAGTTGCGGATCTGGTCATCGCGCGGGCTGTGTTCGTAATAGTAGTCGAGCCCGGCCTCGCCGATGCCGATGACCTTCTCATGGCTGGCCTCGGCGATGAGGCGTGAGGGTTCGTCGATCGGTTCCTCGCGCGCCTCATGGGGATGGATGCCTACCGTGCACCAGATGTTCGGTGCGCTTTCGGCCACCGCGCGGACCCCCTTGAACCTGTCGAGGCGGGTGCCGATGGTCAGCATGGCAGCAACGCCCGCATCTGCCGCGCGCGCCAGCACGCCAGGCAAATCCGTCTGGAGTTCGGGGAAGTCGAGGTGGCAATGGCTGTCGACCAGCATGGGTGCTGTATCCGGTTCAGGATCGAGCCGCGGACTCTATTGAATTGAAGGCGTTAAGCACAAACTGCTTTTTGTCCAGGTTGAGGGCGGCGGCGCGCTGGCCTGCGGCCTGCAGGTCGGCCCAGAGCTCGCCCCACCGGGCCGGCGCGATGGCCTGTCCCATGCGTGCGAATACTTTCTGTTCTGCTGCAAGCGCGGCCGTGGTGCCCATCGCGCAACGCAGGTGTCGCTGCATGGCCAGCGACAGGAGATTGCTGAAACCTTCGATTCCCTGGTCGGGGAACTGCTTCATGAACTGTTCTGCGAGGCCGTGAAGGTTGGCCTGGTTGACCTGCGGGAGCGTGCCAAGCAGCCCGAGGATCTGCTGATACGCACTGATGATGCCGGAGGTCGCCATCGCAGCCGCGTTTCCGGGAGCGCCCTCGCAGAGTGTTGCAGCGATCGCGAGATGTTCGGCGCTGGCTTCGGGCGCGAGGTGCTGCAGGGCTTGCTGCATGTCGGGCGGGCTGAGCGGACGCAGCTGGAGGACGCGGCACCGGGAGCGGATCGTGGGCAGGAGCTGGCCTGGTGCATGCGCAATCAGGAGCATGACGGCGGCCTTTGGTGGCTCCTCGAGGATCTTCAGGAGCGCGTTCTGGGCCTGGATGTTCATGTCATCCATGCAGTCAATCAAGGCCACGCGCGCTTCACCAAGCGAGGGGTGGCGCGAGAAGAAGGCCTTGAGCTTGCGTACCTCGTCGACGGGCAGTTCGGACTTGAAGCGCTTCTTCTCGCTGTCCCAGGGCCTTCGCAGCAGCGCAAGATCCGGGTGAGAGGCGGCTGCGACAAGGCGAAAGGCCGGATGGGCAGGAGGCAGGTCGAGGTCTTCGGGCAGGCTTGCTGCACCATGGGCCAGCAGCGCCCGCGCAAAGCGCCATGCGAGCGTTGCCTTGCCGACGCCCTTGGGTCCGCAGATGAGCCAGGCGTGATGCAGCGTTCCCGCGCGGGCTGCCTTGACCATCTGGCCCATCGCCGCCTCGTGGCCAAACAGGCGTTCCTGCAGGCGGGGATGCGGCATGTCCCCTGCCCTGTCACTCTCCGGCAGGTCGGCCTCGACGGTCCTGGGCGCGCGGGGGGCCATCAGGTGCGTGCGATCTGGTCGTCGACTGCGCGCAACACATCGCGGGCGATGGCGTCGATGGCGCGGTTGGCGTCGATCACCCTGCAGCGATCCGGATTTCGCCTTGCAATGTCGAGATAGCCGGCGCGCAGGCGTTCGTGGAATGCAAGGCCCTTGCTCTCGAACCGCGCCTCTGCGCCGGGGCGGGCGGCCGCGCGGGCGAGGCCCATGGCGGGGTCGAAGTCGAGGATCACGGTGAGGTCGGGCTGCACGCCCGGCAGCACGAGCGCGTGGAGTTTCTCGATCAGATCGCGGTCGAGTCCGCCGGCAAAGGCCTGGTAGGCCATGGGCGAGTCGGCAAAGCGGTCGCACAGCACAACCGTGCCTGCCTCGAGCGCGGGCAGGATCACCTTGTGCCAGTGATCGACCCTTGCCGCGTAGAACAGGAGCGTTTCGGTCACGGGTGACCAGCGCTCGGCCCTGCCGGTCACCAGAAGCTGGCGGATCTCCTCGCCGCCTGGCGAGCCGCCGGGTTCGCGGGTCACGATATGCGCCGTGCGGCGCTTCGCCAGTGTCTCGGACACAAGGCGGATCTGCGTGGACTTGCCGGCCCCTTCGCCGCCTTCGAACGTGATGAAGGGGGCGCGCTTCATGGTGCTGCCTGGGGCGCCGGGTCGGCGGGTGCCACGTCGCGCTGAACCCCCGTCGGGGCATCCGGCGACGACACCAGGCCCTGAACCCCAAGCTTCATCCGGGCAAAAAGACCACCCTCTGGCACGTCTTCCGCTGCTGCTACGGGTACCTTCATGTCAGGCATGCCCGGCACGCTGACGAGCACCTGCCCGACGATGTCACCCTTGCGGACCGGCGCCCTGAGCGGCGCCTCGTAGGACAGCGTCGCCTTCATGCCGTCGCGCTGGTGCCGGCGCATGAGAAGGCGCAAGGGTGCAGATGCCACCAGCGATACCGTGTCCTTCTCGCCGCCCCAAACCGGCGCCTTGTCGATCACGGCATCCTTCTTGAACAAGTCATAGGGCTTGAACTCGCGGAAGCCGATGTCGAGAAGCCGCTTCGTCTCGTTTGCCCTTTCAATTTCACTGGCAAGGCCATTCACCACGACGATGAGCCGCCGGCCGTCTCGCTCCGCAGAGGCGACCATGCCGTAGCCCGATGCTGACGTGTGACCGGTCTTGAGACCATCGGCGCCCGGATAGGTCCCCAGGAGCATGTTGCGGTTCGCCTGCCTGATGCCGTTCCAGGTGAACTCGCGCTCTGAGTAGAAATTGTAGAACTGCGGATAGTCGCGGATCAGGTGCGACGCGAGGATGGCAAGGTCATGCGCCGTCACGTGCATTTCCGGATGAGGCAGGCCGCTTGCATTGCGGAACACCGAATTCTTGAGGCCGAGGCGCCGTGCTTCGGCATTCATGAGTTCGGCGAAGGCCTCTTCGCTTCCGGAGAAGTGCTCAGCCACGACCGTGCAGGCATCGTTGCCGGACTGGATGATGATCCCGCGCAACAGGTCCTCGACCCGGATCTGCGAGCCGATGCTGACGAACATCTTCGATGAGGCATTCTTGCCGGCGACCGACAGCCGCCAGGCCCGCTCGGACACGGTGAACGTATCGTCGAGCTTAAGCTCGCCATGCTTGAGTTTCTGGAAGATCACGGCAGCCGTCATGAGCTTGGCCATCGACGCCGGGGCCATCTTCTCGTCCCCGGCCTTGGAGTACATGAGCGTGCCCGTCTCGTAGTCCATGATCACGGCGTAGGGGGCGATGGATTGCAGCGACAGCGGGTCCGCGGACGGCGTCTGGCTGGCGTTCGCCGGCCAGCCAAGGCTGGCGAATGCCATGAACACGAGGAACGCAAAGGCTGTGACTCGGGGGCTTGCGCGCATGACTGACCTACTCGACAACGATGTGTGCTCCGTTCTGGCCTGCGCCAATCACGCGGTCCAGCATGGTGTCGGCTTCTTCCACCACGTTGAACGGTCCGAAGCGGACGCGATACATCGGCTTGCCGTTCAACATGACCATTGATGTCTGGGCCACCCCGATGCGTGAGAGGGAGGCTGACAGCCGGTCAGCGTTCGATCGCAGCGTGAAGGAGCCTACCTGGACCCACAGGCGCGTGGACGCGGGGACGGGCTGGCGCGTGACGGTGCCATCGGGTTCGTCCCACGCAGCATCGGAACCGGCCTGTGCGGGCGCGGGCGTCGGCAGGGTGGCGGTCACTTGGGGGGCCGCGCCACTTGCCCCGGGGGGCGGTGCAAGTTCGGTCGCGGCGACCGAGGTAACCGGCGCGGCCGCCGTCCTCGCTGCAGCATACGCAGCGTCCAAGTCTGCAGACTGCGTCGGGTCGGCGACCTTGCCGCGACCCTCGTACTGGACGCGGACGCGGGCGGTTCCGTTCTGCTTGAAGCCCAGCAGGTCGGCGGCGCGTTTCGACACGTCGATGATGCGGCCGCGGGCATAGGGGCCCCTGTCATTCACACGCAGGCGCAGGGAACGACCGTTCTCGAGGTTGGTCACACGCACGATTGTCGGCAGCGGCAGTGTCCGGTGGGCCGCCGTGAGGGCCTGCATGTTGTAGAGCTCGCCATTGGCCGTCTGCTTGCCGTGGAAGTCCTCGCCGTACCACGAGGCGATACCTGTCTCGTCGTAGAAGGGATCTTCCTTCGGATAGTACCACACACCGGCAATGTTATACGGGTTGCCGACCTTGTAGGTCCCAAGGCCTTTCTCGGCCACGCGGGGCGCGCAACTTGCCAGCGCAAGCACAAGTGCAAGCCCGATGGTTGCGATCTGCCAGCGTTTCAAATGTGTCTCCGTGCCAATGCGGCCAGTGCCATGGTCCGGACTATCTCACTGCCGGGCGTCACTGGGCAATCGACCGCTGGTCATTGTGTATTGCAACCAGCGATTATTGCGAGGAAATCCGATGCCTTCAGGCTTGCCCCACCCACCAGAACGCCGTCGACGCCGGGCGCCTGCAGGATCTCGGCGGCATTCGATGGCTTGACGGACCCGCCGTACAGTATCCGCAGCGCCGTTGCGCCGAAGCGCTGCTGGACGAGGGCGCGAATGAACGCGTGGGTGTCGACGATGTCACGGACCTGCGCCGTCTTTCCGGTGCCGATCGCCCAGATGGGTTCGTAGGCAATGGTGATGGGGAAGCCCGAGATCTCATCGGGCAGGCTTGCTGCGAGCTGCTCGGCAAGCACGCTCTTGGTCAGGCCGCGCTCGTCGGCCGCCTCGTTCTCGCCCACGCAGATGATCGGGAACAGGCCTGCACGCAGCGCCGCCCGCACCTGGGTGGCTACTTGGGCGCTCGTCTCGCCGTGGTCCGTTCGCCGTTCGGAATGACCGACGATGACGTGGCTGGCGCCCGTATCGCGGATCATCTCTGCGCTGATGTCTCCCGTGTGCGCGCCGGAGGCGGCCGCGTGGCAGTACTGGCCACCCAGCATGATGCCCGACCCCTCGAGGGCATCGGCAAAGGGAAACAGCAGCGTCGCGGGCGGACAGACAAGCACCTCTGCCGCGGTTGGGGCTGCTCGCAGGCCCGCCACGAGCTCGGACAGCACGGCCCGGGACGCCTTGAGGCCATTCATCTTCCAGTTACCGGCAATGAGCTTCATCGAGCACCTCCCCGCACCTTTGTTTCCCGGGAGATACCCTCAAAATCCCGCTTCATAAAGCCCCTGTCCGCAAAGGCCGGCCCGGCTTGCAGGGGATGGTGGGGGTCACTATGATCCGCACCGCGCGCTGCATGGTGTTGGCGTGCGTGTGGTTCCAGGGGGTCTCCTTGCTGACAAGGGGGCCTTTTTGCTGGGTCACCCTCCGTCCGCTTAGTCTGAAACAGGTCTGGTTACCCACCCGTCATGCTCGAAAAGATCAGAGAAGCCTCGAAAGGCTGGTTCGCCGGCGTCCTCATCCTCACGCTGGTCGGGAGCGTCGGCGTCTGGGGCGTTTCGGACATGATGAACCTCGTTGAGCAGCCCAAGATCGCCACTGTCGGGGACCAGGACGTCACGCCGGATGCCTTCCAGCGCGAATTCCAGAGGTTCCTCGGCCAGATGTCCCGGGCGACAGGGACCGAGATGACCACCGAGCAGGCCAAGGCAGAGGGGCTCGACCGCATTGCGCTCGACCGGTTCGTGAACCGACTCGCCGTGCTCAGCGTTGCCTCGGACCTGGACATGACCGTGTCACCGCAGCAGATCGTCGAGGCCCTCAAGCCGGTCCGGGGGCTCGTCGACAGCCAAGGCAAGCTGGTGCCGGGCGCGATCTCGCAGCTGGCGCAGACGAACAACATGACCGAGGCCGACTTCGTGGCGCTGGTGACCTCGGATCTCATCCGGGAACAGGTGCTGCGCAGCGTCGCCGGAGGCGTCGGCCTTCCGACCGGACTGCAGCGGGCGCTCAACATGTATCGCCTTGAACGCCGCGTCGCCGAGTACCTGATCATCGATCCGTCGCGCGCGGGAACGATAGCAACGCCTGACGAGAAGACACTTCGCAAATTCCACGACGAAAATGCGCTTGTGCGCTATTCGGCGCCTGAGAACCGCACCGTGGCTTTCGTTGCCTTGAGGCCCGACGCGTTCGCAAGGAGCGTCGTGGTGCCCGATGCCGAGATTGCCCGTCTTTATGAGACGAACCGCAAGCGCTACGAGATCGCCGAAAGGCGGACCTTCGACCAGATCCGTTTCAAGTCGCAGGATGATGCCATTGCGGCAAAGGCGAAGCTGGATTCAGGTTCGACCTTCGAGGCCATCGCCAAGGCGCAGGGGGTCAAGCCAGAAGACCTGTCCATCGGCGAGGTCGCGAAGGGTGACAAGAGCGTGCCCGTCGAAGCCTTTGACGTGCCCGAGCGGCAGGCAACCGCACCGCTGAGGAATTCGTTCGGCGTTTGGGTCATCCTGCGCGCAACGGCCGTGACACCGGGTTCCACCAAGACGCTCGCCGAGGCCAGCGAAGAGATCCGCAAGTTCGTCGTCGACACCAAGGTCAAGGACGAGATCTTCGATATCGGCAACAAGCTGGAAGACGCGATCGGCGAAGGCGCCACGCTCGTGGAAGCGGCCACACAGCTGAAACTGACGCTGGAGACGGCGACCATCACCCGCAGCGGGTCGGACCTTGCAGGCGCACCGGTTGCCACCCTTCCCGGCGGCGAGTTCGTGCGGCAGGCCTTCGCCGCCGAACAGGGCGCAGACCCCGAACTCCAGCAGACGCCGGACGGCGTGTACTACATGTTCACCGTCGACAAGGTCACGCCGGTGGCCAAGAAGCCCTTCGAAAGCGTGCAGGCCGACGTGCTGCGCGACTGGACCGAGGCCGAGGTCGGTCGCAGGCTCGACGCCATTGCTGCCGATGTGCTGAAGCGGGCGCGCGGCGGGGAAACACTGTCTGCCATTGCACAGTCGCAGGGCCTGAGCCTCGTGACGTCCGATCCATTCCCGCGCTTTGGCCAGACGGCCATCTTCTCCGAGGCGGCCGTGACAGCGGCTTCCGACACCAGGAAGGGTGCGCTGTTCTCGGGGCCGGTTGCGTCCGGCAAGGGGGTCGTGGTCGGCCGGGTCACGGATGTCCAGTTCATCGATGAGCCTGCGGATTCGCCCCTGAAGTCGGCCTATGAGCAGCGGCTTGTGCAGACCTATGTCAGCGATTTCGTCGAGCAGTTCGAGGCGGGCGCGCGCTCGAAGGTCGGCGCTACGATCGACGAGGCGCGGTTCCAGGCGTTCCACAACAACGAATGATGACCTGCGTCCCGTCGCTCGATGAATTCGGCAAGGCCTATGCGGCGGGCAAGCCGCAGATCGTCCATCGCACGCTTGTAGCGGACCTGGACACGCCCGTTTCGGCCTGGCTGAAGCTGGGCGTCGGCGATCCCCACGCCTTCCTGCTCGAGAGCGTGCAGGGTGGCGAGGTGCGTGGACGCTATTCGATCATCGGGCTCCAGCCTGACCTGATCTGGCGATGTCGCGGCGGGGTGGCCGAACTGCGGCAGCGCGACGGCGGCCCCTTCGTGACCGAGGCCGAGGCTCCCCTCACCTCTCTCAGATCGCTGATCGCGCGCGTCCGGGTCGATATTCCGCATGGCTTGCCGCCCATGACGTCGGGCCTGTTCGGCTACATGGGCCACGACATGGTGCGGCTGATGGAGCGACTGCCGGAGGCGAACCCGGATCCGCTGGGCTTGCCCGACGCCCAGCTGGTGCGGCCGACGGTGGTTGCAATCTTCGATTCCGTGCGGGCGAACATCGTGATTGCCACGCCCTGCTTTCCCGAGACGGGCATCGATGCCGCCACCGCCTATGAGCGCGCCGAGGAGCGCCTGTCGGCTGTCGCTGTCGACTTCTCGCGCAACGCTTCCTGGCCGCAGATGCCCGCAGCATCGGGGGCGGGGCTCGGGGCGCCGGAGTCCAACACGTCCCATGCCGAGTACCTTGCCCTCGTCGCGCGGGCGAAGGAGTACATCCTGGCGGGCGACATCTTCCAGGTCGTGCCCAGCCAGCGCTTCCGGCGCCGGTTCGACCTTCATCCGTTCCAGCTCTATCGCGCGCTGCGCCGGCTGAACCCGTCGCCCTATCTCTATTTTCTCAACTACCCCGGGTTCTCGGTGGTGGGTTCGAGCCCCGAAATCCTCGTGCGTGTCCGCGACGGCGCGGTGACGATCAGGCCCATCGCCGGCACGATCCGGCGCGGCGAGACACCGGAAGAAGACCGAACGCTGGCCGAGACGCTGCTCGCCGATCCCAAGGAGCGGGCCGAGCATCTCATGCTGCTCGATCTCGGGCGCAATGACGTGGGCCGGGTCGCCGTCACGGGCACCGTCAAGGTCACCGAGCAGTTCGTCATCGAGAAGTACAGCCACGTGCAGCACATCGTCTCGAACGTGCAGGGGCAACTGCGCCCGGACAAGGACGTGCTCGACGCGCTCATCGCCGGGTTCCCCAATGGCACGACAAGCGGCGCGCCGAAGATCAGGGCGCTCGAGATCATCGACGAGCTCGAGAAGGAAAAGCGCGGGATCTATGGCGGCGCCGTCGGCTATTTCTCGGCGGCCGGCAACATGGACATGTGCATCGCGCTGCGCACGGCGATCGTGAAGGATGGCACGATGTATGTGCAGGCGGGCGGTGGCGTGGTCGCGGACAGTGATCCGCAGGCCGAGTACATGGAGACGGTCTTCAAGTCGAAGGCCCTGTTTGCCGCTGCCGATGAGGCCAACCGGCTGGCTGACGGGCACCAGAACCGCTGACGTGGCCCAAATGAAACGGGCCGGCTTCCCGTGGAAGCCGACCCGCGTGGATGCCCGCCCGTGATTGATCAGGCGACCTGGTAGCCGAGGACGGCCTTCACCTCGAGGAACTCCTTGAAGCCGTGCTCGCCCCACTCGCGGCCCGTGCCCGACTGCTTGTAGCCGCCGAAGGGTGCGCCGAAATCGGCGCCGGCGCCGTTGAGGTGCACGGTGCCGGTCCGCAGGCGCGCGGCCACCTTGCGAGCGTGCTCGACGGAACCCGACTGAACATAGCCGGACAGGCCATAGGGCGTGTCGTTCGCCTGGCGAATGGCCTCTTCCTCGGTGTCATAGGGCAGGATCGACAGGACGGGCCCGAAGATCTCCTCGCGGGCGATGGTCATGTCGTTGGTGACATTCGCAAAGACCGTCGGACGCACATAGTAGCCGCGGTTCAGGCCTTCAGGCCGTCCGAGGCCGCCGGTGACGAGGGTCGCACCTTCGTCGATACCCTTCTTGATGAGGGCCTGGATCTTGTTGAACTGGGTTTCCGAGACGACCGGCCCCATGGTCGTGCCCTCGCCGAACGGATCGCCGACCTTCACCGACTCAGCGGTTGCCTTGGCAATCGCGATGGCGTCGTTCTGCTTGCCGCGCGGCACGAACATGCGGGTCGGCGCGTTGCAGGACTGACCCGAGTTCGTGAAGCAGTGGATCACGCCGCCGGTGACGGCCTTCTTGAGGTCGGCATCCTCGAGGATGATGTTGGCCGACTTGCCGCCAAGTTCCTGCGCCACGCGCTTGACCGTGTCGGCTGCCGCCTTGGCCACCGCAACGCCGGCGCGTGTCGAGCCGGTGAAGGACATCATGTCGATGCCGGGGTGGGCGGACATCGCTTCGCCCACCGACGGGCCATCACCGTTCACGAGATTGAACACGCCCGCGGGCACGCCGGCTTCATGCAGCACGTCGGCCACCAGCATGGCGTTGAGCGGGGCGACTTCCGAGGGCTTCAGCACCATCGTGCAGCCTGCCGCCAGTGCGGGGGCGACCTTGCACATGATCTGGTTCACGGGCCAGTTCCAGGGCGTGATCATGCCGACGACGAAGAGGCGCTACCGGCCGGCGAACACGATTTATACCTCTACTGCCATGACGGCGGCAACAGCTTCCTTTTCGCCTCCATGTTGAAAGCCC
>DAISVV010000076.1:0-12705 GCA_036840015.1 Micropepsaceae bacterium | reverse complement strand
CGTGCGGATGCGCGTATCGTCATCGACCACAAGGAGGTGGACCTCGGGGCTGTCCGGCGTGTCGCTGTCGGGCGCAAGGCTCATCGCTTGGCGATCAGGCGCATGACACCCGCCCGCTCCTCTTCATTGATGAGCCCGCTGAGCACCTGCCGGAAACCCGCCACGGCCTCGGGCCCCGCAGACCGGAAAGCCCTCGCAAAGAGGGCGCGCTGCAATGACGCAAGCTCCCGCGCCACCTCCCGCCCCCGGTCAGTCAGGTTCAACAGCCGCTGCCGCCGGTCTTTCTGCCCCGTGGCCTGCGAGACGAGGCCCTGGGCATGCAGGTCCTTGACCACCCGCCCGAGCGATTGTTTCGTGATCGCGAGGATCCCCAGAAGATCGGAAACGGACAGGCCCGGGTGCCGCGCAATAAAATGGATCGCCCGCGCATGCGCCCGCCCCAGCCCGAGCCGCCCGAGCGCGCTGTCGAGCGATCGGCCAACGTCACGGCTGGCAAAGAAGAACAGCTCCACGCCATCGGTGAGCTCTTCCTCGCGCAGGTACAGGAGTGGGGCAGATGCCTTCATCGATTGCCTGCTGGAAGGATGCAGGGTCCTTGTGGCAGATATGCGGGTGACAATAGAGCGCCAGGGCGGCCTGCTGCAAGCTGGCCTGGCATGGATAAGGGCAGCATGGCCCCTTAACCAAGGGTTGCCAACCAAGGAGCACTGGAATGTCTTTGATCCCGTTCGACGACCGCGAGGGCCATATCTGGCTTGATGGCAAGCTGGTGCCATGGCGCGATGCGAAGATCCACGTGCTCACCCATGGCCTTCACTATGGGTCGAGCATCTTCGAGGGCCAGCGCGTCTACAGCAGGAAGGTCTTCGCGCTCGAGCAGCACACCGAGCGCCTGTTCCAGTCGGCCCGCCTGATGGGCTTCCAGATCCCCTTCACTCAAGACCAGATCAATGACGCCTGCCGCCAGGTCGTGGAGGCCCAGGGCCTCGATGACGCCTACATGCGCCCCGTCGCCTGGCGCGGCAGCGAGCAGATGGCCGTCAGCGCCCAGAAGTCGAAGATCCATGTGGCGATTGCTGTATGGCCCTGGCCCTCGATGTTCGACCCGGAGATCAAGAAGAAGGGCATCGCGATGGACATCGCGCGCTGGCGAAGGCCCGCCCCCGACACGACCCCTTGGAAGGCAAAGGCGGCAGGCCTCTACATGATCTGCACCCTCTCCAAGCACGAAGCCGAGGCCAAGGGCCTTTCCGACGCGATGATGTATGACTGGCGTGGCCTCGTGGCCGAGGCCACGGGCGCGAACATCTTCTTCGTGAAGGATAATCGCCTCTTCACGCCCCATGCCGACTGCTTCCTCAATGGCATCACCCGCCAGACCGTGATGAAGCTCGCCCGCGCCCGCCAGATCGAGGTGGTCGAAACCTACATCCAGTCAAATGATGTGCAGGGCTTCTCCGAGTGTTTCCTGACCGGTTCCGCCGCCGAGGTGACACCCGTGGGCAAGATCGGGAACTGGCAGTTCGAGGTCGGCAACATCACGCGCACGCTGATGGACGACTATGCCAACCACGTGCGCGGCAAGTACGCACCCGGCCTTTGACCGGCAAGCCTCAGCGTCTCTCCCAGCGCGCAGCGGCCACCTCGTCGCTGCTGCGCGCCTCGACCCAGTGATCCCCGGACACGCGTTCCTCGAGCTTCCAGAACGGTGCCTGTGTCTTCAGGTAGTCAATCAGGAACTGCACGCCGTCGAAGGCCGCCTGCCGGTGTCCCGACGCCGCCCCGGCAAAGACGATCTGCGCCCCGGGCACGAGCCGCCCCACGCGGTGAACGATCGTCACGGCCGACAGCGCAAAGCGGCTGTGCGCGGCCCGCGCGATCTCGTCGAGCGCCCGCTCCGTCATGCCCGGATAATGTTCGAGCGTCATTGACAGCAGCGCCTCCCCCCCGCTCTCCGGCCTGACCACCCCGATGAAGCTGGCAATGGCCCCGGCATCGCCAGCAGCCGCCTGCAGGCCCCTCAGCTCAGCGCCTGCATCGAAATCAGCCTCGCCGACAGCAATGCGAATCATCCGCCGGTCACCGGCGGGAAGAAGGCAACCTCATCGCCGGCACCGACCCGTGCCGCGGGCCCCGCATGCACCTGGTTCACGGCGGCGCGGATGCGCGACCGGTCCGCGAAGGCGCGCGCATGGCCCTCGCCCCGACCCGCAAGCCATGACATGAGATCCTCGACAGTCCGAACCTCGGCCGGCGGCGTGCCGGTTTCCTGCGAGACGCCGACCTGCTGGCGCACCAACGCGAAATAGACGAGCTTCACGTCGAATGCCCGGCCTCGGCATGGCGGCGCTGCCGGTCACGTGCGTCTTCCTGTGAGACATGCGCGAGGTTCGCCTGCACATAGCTGAAGCCGGTATAGATCGTCAGCACCGCCGCCCCCCAGAGGGACACGATGCCCGCGATGTGGAACCAGCCCCACACGTGCTCGACCGCAGGCGCAAGGATCAGCATGGCCAGCGCCACGAGCTGCACCGCCGTCTTGAACTTCGAGACCGAGGACACCGGCACCTGCACCGCGATGCTGGCCAGGAACTCGCGCATGCCCGACACCAGGATCTCGCGCGCAAGGATGATCAGCGCCGGAATGATGACAAGCCCGCGGATGTCATCATTGTAGACCAGCATCACCAGCGCGGCGGCAACCAGCAGCTTGTCGGCAATCGGATCAAGCATCTGCCCCAGCCGGGATTCCAGGTTGCGCGAACGGGCAAGCCAGCCATCAGCGTAATCGGTCAGTGCTGCGACGACGAACACGACGAACGCCACCCATCGTCCGGCGGGCATGTCCATCCAGAACGAGGCAACGAAGGCTGGGACAAGCGCGATGCGCGCCAGCGTCAAGAGGTTTGGCAGATGATCTCCCATGCGCCACAGACTAATGCCGTTTGCCGGAAAGAGGAATTCTCCTTCCTGATACAAAATCCCGCACCGCCCCCCGATTACGAACCTTTCTCGTGGAAATGCGCAGAACTCTTGCGCGCCAGCTCCTTCGCAACCCCCTTGACCGACTCCCGGTCCGACAATCCGGCCCGTGTAACCGCCTTTCAGGACCCGAAATGGTTGAGAAGCGCCCGCTTGCGCGCCGGCCCGATCCCCTCGATCTCGTCCAGCGGCGAACGCGTCAGCGACTTGGCCCGCTTGGCCCGATGGGCACCGATGGCAAAGCGGTGCGCCTCGTCACGCAACCGCTGGAGATAGAACAGGACCGGGCTCTTGGCTTCAAGCTGGAACGGCGCCCGCCCCTCCATGAAGAAGTGCTCGCGCCCCGCATCGCGCTCGGGCCCCTTGGCAATGGCGACGATCGTGACGCCCCGCACGCCGAGTTCCTGCACCACGGCCAGGGCCTGCGCCAGTTGCCCGGCCCCGCCATCGACCAGCACGAGGTCCGGCACGGGAACGTCCGCCGGGTCGTCGTCAGGCGTATCGGCCTCGAAGGCGACAGGCTCGGCACTCGCACTCTCCTGTGCCTTGACGAGCTTGCGGAAGCGCCGCGTCAGCACCTCGCGCATCATGCCATAATCGTCACCAGGCACCAGGCCTTCGCCCTTGATGTTGAACTTGCGGTACTGGCTCTTCATCAACCCTTCGGGGCCCGCCACGACCATCCCGCCCACGCTGTGCGCGCCCTGAATATGACTGTTGTCATAGACCTCGATCCGCCGCGGCGCAGCCTCGAGCCCGAACGCCTCGCCCACAGCAGCAAGCAGCTGCAGCTGCGAGGCACTTTCCGCCATCTTGCGGGCCAGCGCCTCGCGTGCATTCAGCATCGCCTGCGCCATCACATCGCGCTTTTCGCCACGCTGCGGCACAAGCAGCTCGACACGCCGACCGGCCTTCTGCGACAGGGCCTGCGCCAGCAGCTCCGCCTCCTCGACCTCATGGCTCAGGATCACCCGTGGCGGCGGCTCGCGCTCATCATAGAATTGCGTGACGAAGCCCCCGAGAAGCTCCGGCGGCTCAACCCCGCGCTCATGGCGGGGGAAGAACACATGGTTTCCCCAGTTCTGCCCCGAGCGGAAGAAAACAACCTGCACGCAGCTCTGCCCGCCCTCCTGATGGAGCGCAAAGAGGTCCGCCTCGCTGATGGTCTCCGGATTGATGCCCTGCTGCAGCTGCACATGCGCGAGAGACCGGATCCTGTCCCTGAGACGGGCAGCCTTCTCGAAGTCGAGCGCCGCCGCCGCCGCCTCCATCTCGACCGACAGCCCGTCGCGCACGTCCTTCCCGCGCCCGCGCATGAAGTCCCGCGCCTGCTCGACAAGCCGGGCATAGTCTCCCGGCGCAATCTTGCCCACGCACGGCCCGGCACAACGCTTGATCTGGTAGAGAAGACAGGGCCTGGTCCGTGACGAGAACACGGCATCCGAGCAACTGCGCAGCAGGAAGGCACGCTGCAGCGTGTTCAGCGTGCGGTTCACGGCACCCGCAGAAGCAAACGGGCCGAAATAGTCACCCTTGCGCGTCTTCGACCCGCGATGCTTGACGATCTGCGGCGCCTCATGGTCAGCGGTGATCAGGATATGGGGGAATGACTTGTCGTCGCGCAGCAGGATGTTGTAGCGCGGCTTCAGCCGCTTGATCAGGTTGGCTTCAAGCAGGAGCGCCTCCACCTCGGACGCCGTCTGCACGAACTCCATCGAAGACGTATTGGCAATCATCCGCGCGATGCGGACAGGCTGGTCGAAGGGCTTGGTATAGGCCTGCACGCGCTTCTTCAGGCTGGCAGCCTTGCCGACATAGAGCACCGCACCATCCGCGCCCAGCATGCGGTAGACACCAGGTGCATTCGGCAGCCGTGGAAGGTAGGCCGCAATGACCTCCGCCCCCTGCGCAATCAGCCCCGTCCCCTCTGGGGCATGACCGTCAGGTGTGTCGCAAGGCTCGGACATGCCGGATCACCACATGCCTAGCGCGGCGACTCTCGCTCGATCTCGACGCCAACCGACTTTGCTTCGGCAACCACCTTGAGCTTCTCGATGCGCACGCGTGCAACGCGCACACGCCTGTCAGACAGGCAGAATTCGGCAATCCGCTCAGCCAGCGTCTCGACCAGGTTCAGGTGTCCGCCAGCCAGGATCTCCTTGATCCCGTCCACCACGGCCCCGTAATCGACCACGTTGGACAGCTGGTCCTCAAGCAGGACGTCACCCTCCTCCACCGTCAGGTCGACATTGATCCGGACAGGCTGGCTGCAACCCTTCTCGCGATGATAGACGCCGATATTGGCATCAAGCTCGAGGTCGCGCACGAAGACGTGGCGAATGCGCCGCTTTGCATCCGCAATGCGCAAGGGATGGACTTGCGGCTGAACCTGTACGCGCTCATTCGCCACGATGTTTCACTCCACGAAGTCGCTGGCAGACCACGAAAGGTGCTGCCCGCTGTCAACGGCAATCATCTGTCCCGTCACCGCCTGCGCCGACACGAGATAAGATACGGCACCCGCAATCTCGGCAGGCCCTGAGGGAATGCGCAGCAGGGTGGACTGCACCTGCCGGTCGAAATTCGCCTGGCTCTGGTGTGACGCCTTCAGCGAGGGACCAGGCGCCACCGCGTTCACCCGGATGCGCGGCGCCAGCGCCTGCGCCATGGTCAGCGTCAGCGTCCAGAGCGCCGACTTGGACACGGTATAGGAAATGAACTGCGGCGTGAGCCGCAGGATCGACTGGTCGATGATGTTGACGATGCAGCCGTTCATGGATGGGGGCAGCCGCTTCGCCATGGCTTGCGACAGCACGAAAGGCGCCCGCAGGTTCGTATCGAGATGCATGTCCCAGCTCTCGCGCGTCGCGGTCTCGACACGATCGTCCTCGAACACGGAAGCACAGTTCACCAGGACGCTCACAGGGCCCGTTCCGGCCTCGCCGCGTTCGACAATCGTCCTGACCTGCGCTTCATCGCCGAGGTCTGCCTGAACCAGGCTGCACTTGCGCCCGAGGCGGACGACCGCGTCCCGCAGGCTCTGCGCATCAGCCTCGCTCGAACGATAATGGGCAGCGATGTCCCACCCCTCGGACGCAAGCCTGAGCGCAATGTCACGCCCGAGGCGCCGCGCGGCACCCGTGATCAGGGCTGTGCTCATCCTGCATCTTCCTCCGTGTCCGGGACACCATAGGTCCGGAATTTCCCGAGCACAATCTTCATGTCCCTCGCCGAGAGAACGCGGGGACGGCCAACCTGCAGCGCAAGGATGTATTGCGCGGCCAGATCCTCGAGATCCCGCGCCCTGTCGAAGGCCGTGCGCAAATCCGCACCCAGGGCAAGGCTTCCGTGGTTGGCAAGCAGGCACGCATGTCGCGCACCCAGCGCCTTGACCGCCAGCTGCGCAAGGCGCTCCGAGCCATACGTCGCATAAGGCGCGCAAGCCACGTGCGACCCGCCAAATGCGGCTACCATGTAATGGAACGCCGGGATCGGACGGTGCACGCAGGCCAGCGCCGTGGCATGGCGCGAATGCGTATGCACGATCGCCGCGCAGTCGGGCCGCGCACGATAGATCGTAAGATGCATCCGCCACTCGCTCGACGGCGTTCCCGTGCCGGGCACACGCCGCCCCTCGCCATCAATCACGGCAAGCTCGTCAGCCGACAGCGCGTCATAGGACTTGCCCGTCGGCGTGATCACCATCCCTTGGCCGAGCCGCGCCGAGAAATTGCCGCTGCGCCCGGGCGAAAGTCGGGTCTGAGACATCAGACGGCCGGTGTCGAGCATTGCGGCCGCAAGCGCAGCCGGAACCTGACGACGCCGCGCCGACGCCCGGCTCATCCCGCACGTTCCGCAAACAGGCCACGCAGTCCCGCGCGCGTCGCCGGGCAGACCCCGCGTTCCGTCACGAGCCCCGTGACAAGGCGCGCCGGCGTCACGTCAAACGCCGGATTGGCCGCAGGACTTCCAGGTGCCGTCAGCGCCACCATCTGCGTCGAGCCATCGGCAAGCTGTCCCAGCACATGGGTCACCTCCCTCGCCGAGCGCTCCTCGATCTCGATCTGCCGCAACCCGTCTTCGATCGTCCAGTCGATGGTCGACGACGGGAGGGCCACATAGAACGGGACGCCATTGTCATGCGCCGCGAGCGCCTTGAGATAGGTGCCGATCTTGTTGGCGACATCGCCCGTCGCAGATGTGCGGTCGGTACCCACGATGCACATGTCGACCAGCCCGTGCTGCATGTAGTGCCCGCCGGCATTGTCGACGATGATCGTGTGTTTCACGCCATGCGCACCCAGTTCATAGGCGGTCAGCGAACCACCCTGGTTGCGCGGGCGCGTCTCATCGACCCAGACATGGACAGGAATGCCTGCATCATGCGCCATGTAGATGGGCGCCAGCGCCGTCCCCCAGTCGACGCACGCAAGCCAGCCGGCGTTGCAATGTGTAAGGATGTTGACGGTCTTTCCCGGCTTGCGCCCCGCGATGTCCCTGATGATCGACAGGCCATGACGGCCGATGGCTTCATTGGTGGCAACATCGTCGTCGCACAGGCGTGCCGCGCGCGCATAGGCAACCGGAACACGCGCCGCAGGAGCCACGGGTCGCAGCGCCTCCACCATCTGGTCGAGGGCCCATTTCAGGTTGATGGCCGTTGGCCGCGTCGCAACAAGAAGATCATAGGCGCGTGAAAGTGCTGCATCCGACGCGTCCTCGCGCAGCGCCATGCAAAGACCGTAGGCGGCCGTTGCACCAATAAGCGGCGCACCGCGCACCACCATGCTCTTGATGGCATGGGCGGCATCGTCGATGGAGGAAAGCGGCCGCGTGGCGAAGGCAAAGGGCAGTTGCGTCTGGTCGATGACGACAACCGACCACCCGTCAGGAGCAACCCAGATGGTCCGATAGGCGCGCCCGTGGATCTTCATGTGCCCTCAGTGTCCCTCGAACTCGACAAGCGACAGCACCTGCTTGCCGAGCTTTTCAAGGCGCGCGCGTCCATTCAGTTCTGGCAGGTCAATGATGAAGCTGCAGCCGACGACATTGCCCCCCACCTTCTCGATCAGGCGGATGGCCGCCTCGGCGGTACCGCCGGTGGCGATCAGGTCATCGACAAGCAGCACGTTCTCGCCACGCTGGACCGCATCCTCATGGATCTCGACCGTGTCGGTGCCGTACTCCAGGTCATAGGTCTGGCTGATCGTGCGCCAGGGCAGCTTGCCCTTCTTGCGCACCGGCACGAAGCCAACCGACAGCTGATGCGCAACGGCACCCGCAAGGATGAAGCCGCGCGCCTCGATGCCCACAACCTTGTCGATGCGTGTGCCCGCATAGGGCTGTACGAGCCTGTCGACCGTCGTGCGGAACGCGCGCGCATTGCCAAACAGGGTTGTCACGTCACGAAACATGATGCCGGGCTTGGGATAGTCCGGAATGGTGCGAATGACCGATTTGATATCCATAGTTCAAGCCCCTTTCAGAACACGGCCCGCCACGGCATCGAGTTTGGCAACAAGCGCTGCGTCCCGCTTTTCGGGCGAGGTGATCAGCGCAGTATCAAGCGTGGTCTCGATCCCCAGCGGTGACGGGGAGCGCACAGGTCCCAGTAGCGGCGCCAGCGCCTTCAGCAGCTTGCGCGCATTGTCGGCATTGCCGTTCAGGATCTTCACGACCTGGTCGACCGTGACATGGTCATGGCCCGGATGCCAGCAATCATAGTCCGTCACCATGGCGACGATCGCATAGGGCAGTTCGGCCTCGCGCGCGAGCTTTGCCTCAGGCATCGCCGTCATGCCGATCACGCTGCATCCCCATGTCCGATAGAGGTTCGATTCCGCGAGCGTCGAGAACTGCGGCCCCTCCATGGCAAGATAGGTCCCACCGACAACGTGCTTTATGCCCGACTGGGTCGCAGCCTTCGTCAGGGCCGACACAAGGCGCGGACAGACAGGATGCGCCATCGACACATGCGCGACGAACCCGGGCCCGAAAAACGACTTCTCGCGCGCAAAGGTCCGGTCGATGAACTGGTCGACAAGCACGAAAGTGCCAGGCGCCAGCTCTTCGCGGAATGAACCGCAGGCCGAGACCGAAATGATGTCGGTAACACCGACGCGCTTCATCACGTCGATATTGGCCCGGTAGTTGATCGATGACGGCGTGTGCACGTGGCCGCGGCCATGCCGGGGCAGAAATACCATGTCGACACCGTGCAGCCGCCCGAACAGGAGCTCGTCGGACGCCTCGCCCCAAGGCGAGCGCACCCGCTCCCAGCGCGCGCCCTCCAGGCCGTCGATGCCATACACACCGCTGCCGCCAATGACACCAAGGACAGTCTTGCTCATGAAGTTCACCCGCACTGGACTCGGCGCGTTTTTAGCATCTGGGGTCCCCGGCGCAATCGAAATGAAGGCACGCAAGGCGGTCCAGAAGAAAGGGGCCGGTTCTCACCGGCCCCTCGAAGCTTCGACACGATCAGAGCTGCCATCGGCCGCTCAGTGATCGACATCCTTCCATTGGCGCTTGTAGGCGAAATAGAGCAGCACGCAGAGGAAGATCAGGAAAATGAACACCTTCACGCCAAGCTGCTTGCGCGCTTCCATGTGCGGTTCCGAGGCCCAGGTCATGAAGGCGACGACGTCCTTGGCCATCTGCTGCTTGGTCGCCGGCGGATTGCCCTCCGGCCAGGTAACCTGCCCATCAGTCGCAAACGGAGGCGGCATGGCAATCTGGTGACCCTCGAAATACGGGTTGTAGTAGAGCCCTTCGAGAACCGTCTTCCCCGCCGGCGGATCGGAATAGCCAACGAGCAGCCAGTAGAGATAGTCCGGCCCCTCACCCTCGATGCCGTGCGCACGCGCCTTGACGATCACCGACAGGTCTGGCGGCAACGCATTGTTGTTGGCAGCCCGGGCCGCCCTGTCGTTGGGATAGGGCGACGGGAAACGGTCAGCGACCGTGCCGGGGCGCGTGATGGGCTCGCCGACGTCATTCAGGGCAGCCACCTCGACGCCTGCAGCAAGGGCACGCGCCTGGGCAGCCGAGAATTCCGGACCACCCGGTTGGGACAGGTTGCGGAACGAAAGGAGCTTCATGCCATGGCAGGCGGCACAAACCTCCTTGTAGACCTGGTAGCCACGCTGGAGCTGCTGGCGATCAAAGGTCCCGAAGGGGCCGGTGAACGTCCAGGACTGCGGCTCGGGATGCTTGCGCGCGGTGTCTCCGCCGCCGGCAGCCTGGGCACCCGATGTCAGGACAAGGGCAAGAAGGGAGGCAATAGCAAGAAGTCTCATGTGCGCACCCTTACCCGTTCGCCTTGGCCGCTGCGGAAGCCCCACCCTTCGCAAGCACCGCCGTGGCGATGCTTTCGGGGACGGGCAAGGGCTTCTCCATCGTGCTGATGATGGGTGTGATGATGATGAAATGCGCGAAGTACCAGACGGTGCAGATCTGCGTCAGCAGGAGCTTCGAGATTGGCACTTCGATGCCGAAGTAGAACTGGAAATTGCCATCCGGCGTCTGCGCGCCAAGCATGCCAAGGATCCAGACCACACCGATCAGGATGAAGAAGAACTGACGGTTCAGCGGACGGAAATTGTTCGACCGGACATGGCTGCGGTCCAGCCACGGCAGGAACGCCCAGATGACGATCGCACCAAACATCAGCACCACGCCTGCAAGCTGGTCAGGCACCGAACGCAGGATCGCGTAGAACGGCAGATAGTACCATTCCGGCACGATGTGCGGTGGCGTCACGAGGCGATCGGCCGGGATGTAGTTGTCGGCGTGCCCCAGGAAGTTCGGGAAGAAGAAGATGAAGTACGAGAAGAACAGGACGAACATCGCCAGCGCGAAGAGGTCCTTGATCGTGTAGTACGGGTGGAAAGGCACCGTATCTGCCGGGCTCTTGACGTCGATGCCCAAAGGGTTGTTGTTGCCCGGGACATGCAGCGCCCAGACATGCAGCACCACCACGCCCGCGATCACGAACGGCAGCAGGTAGTGGAGAGAGAAGAAGCGCTGCAGCGTCGTGTTGTCGACCGCAAACGAACCCCAGAGCCACTGCGTGATGGCAGAACCGACGCCAGGCAGGACCTGGTCGATCGAGCTGAAGAAGTTGGTGATGACGGTCGCGCCCCAGAAGGACATCTGGCCCCACGGCAGCGTGTAGCCAAGGAACCCGGTCGCCATCATGAGCAGGTAGATCACGATTCCAAGCAGCCACAGGACTTCGCGCGGCGCCTTGTAGGAACCGTAATAGAGGCCGCGGAAGATGTGGATGTACACGGCGATGAAGAACATCGAAGCGCCGTTGGAGTGCATGTAGCGGATCAGCCAGCCATAATTGACATCGCGCATGATGCGCTCGACGCTGTCGAAGGCCATGGCTTCGTGCGGCACGTAATGCATTGCCAGCACGATGCCGGAGACGATCTGCACCGCCAGCATGAAGGTCAGGATGCCGCCGAAGGTGAACCAGAAATTCAGGTTCTTCGGCGTCGGGAACTGCACGATCGACTCATCCACGAGGCGGATGATCGGCAGCCGTGTGTCGAGCCACTTCGCGAAGGCGGACTTGGGTTCGTAGCGATAATTGCCGTGGGCCATGTCTTGGTCTCTTATCCCTTGTCAGCCGGGGCCGAAGCCTTGGGCTCGGCGCCGATGACGACCTTGGTGTCGGACACGAACTGATAGGGCGGCACCGCCAGGTTGCGCGGCGCAGGTCCCTTCCGGATGCGCCCCGACGTATCGTAGTGCGAGCCGTGGCACGGGCACAGCCAGCCGCCGTACTCGCCCTTGAACAGGTTCGAGGGAATGCACCCCAGATGGGTGCAGGTCGCCACCAGGATAAGCCACTCCGGCTTCTGCACGCGGTCCTTGTCGGCCTGCGGATCAGGAAGGTCGGAAAGCTGGGTATCCTCGGCCGCCTTGATCTCCTCCGGTGTCCGCCTGCGGATGAACACCGGCTTCTTCTGCCACTCTGTCGTAACGATCTGCCCGGGTTGGACGGCAGAAAGGTCAAATTCGACCTCCCTGAGCGCCAGCATGTCGGCAGCCGGGTTCATCTGGTCGATGAAAGGCCAAAGGACAATCGCGCCACCGACGGCAGCCGCCGTCTGTGAGGCGACCAAAAGGAAGTCACGCCGTGTAACGTTGGCGTTGTCTGGTGCGTGCGCCAAGGTATTCAGCCCCTCTTAAGGCGGGAAAACGTTGATTGGCTAATGGGTTGGGCCACCGCAACGACGAATCGCGAAGGACACCATCAAGGCCTTGAAAGCGCCCCGAAAATAGAGAGTCGCCCCGAGGCGGTCTTGCGTCACGATGCCGCATAAATGGCGGATTTCCACCACGCAACATGGTCATTCACATCTGCATCCGGTTCCCACGGGGAGGGTTGATCCTGGTCAATGCGAATAGCGCTTTACCAACCTGATATTGCCGCCAACACGGGAACGATCATCCGCCTCGGGGCCTGCATGGGTGTAGCCGTCGACATCATCGAGCCCTGCGGCTTCCCCTACGGTGACGCCGCCATGCGAAGGGCCGGCCTCGACTATATGCCAAAGGCACAGGTAACGCGACACGACAGCTGGCAGGCCTTCAGGGTCACGCTTCAGGGTCGAGACATACTGGCATCAACCAAGGCGGAGACTCCTTACACAAGCTTCGCCGTCAGGCCGGATGACACGCTTCTCATGGGACAGGAAACCGCAGGCG
>DAISVV010000075.1:0-12707 GCA_036840015.1 Micropepsaceae bacterium | reverse complement strand
TGCAGGATGCAAGCCAGACGCCGCGCGAGATGCGCCTGAAGCAGGTTCAGGATGCCTTCCTCGCGCGCCAGCGTGCGGTGGTGCTCCGCAGGGCGAATTACCGGCTGGGCAAGATTGCGGACCGGCTCGAGATTCTGGACGGCTACCTTGCCGTCTTCCTCAATATCGACAAGGTGATCAAGATCATCCGTACCTCGGATGAACCCAAGGCCGATCTTATCAAGGCGTTCAAGCTGACCGACATGCAGGCGGAGGCGATCCTGAACATGCGCCTGCGCAGCCTGCGCAAGCTCGAGGAAATGGAAATCCGCCAGGAGCACAAGTCGCTGCAAGCCGAACAGAAGGACCTCAAGTCGCTGGTGAAGTCTGAAGACCTGCAGAATGACAGGCTGAAGGCAAGCTTCCAGGAGTTGCGGGCGCGGTTCGGTGCCAAGACGGTGCTAGGCAAGCGCCGCTCGACCTTCTCGGATGCGCCGGCGATCGAGGACGTGCCGCTGGAGTCGCTGGTCGAGAAGGAGCCGATCACGGTGCTCTGCTCCGAGAAGGGCTGGATCCGCGCCATGAAGGGTCATATCGAGCCCAGCGATGACGTGAAGTACAAGGACGGTGACAAGGCACGCTTCTGGGTGAGGGCGCAGACCACGGACAAGCTTCTTGTCCTTTCGACGAACGGGCGCTTCTTCACGCTTGACTGCTCGCAACTGCCTGGCGGGCGCGGGCATGGCGAGCCCATCCGGCTGATGTGCGACCTCGAGAACGACCAGGACATCGTCGCGCTGTTCGTGCATCAGCCCGGACGCAAGCTGCTGGTGGCGTCGAGCACGGGGCGGGGCTTCATCGTGCCCGAGGACGAGGTGCTGGCGCAGAAGCGTGGCGGCAAGCAGGTGCTGAACGTCGACCCGCTTGAGGAGGCCCGTGTCTGCGCGCCAGTCTCGGGCGATCACGTCGCCCTCATTGGCGAAAACCGCAAAATGGTGGTCTTCGGCGTCGGCGAGGTTCCCGAGATGGCGCGTGGCAAGGGCGTGGCGCTGCAAAAGTTCAAGGATGGCGGGCTCAACGACGCGGCGGTGTTCGTGATGGCTGACGGCCTGCGCGACTACAATGGACGCACGTGGGAGAAGGCCGAGCTCAAGGAGTATGTCGGCGGGCGGGCGCAGTCTGGTCGCCTGGTGCCCAAGGGCTGGCCCAAGAACGGCAAGTTCGCCGCGCCGTTCTGAGCCATGGCTTTACATCTTGATCGACGGGCCGCGAGGTGGTTCGCGGCCCTTCCTTGCTAGCGGGTCAGGCCGCGCGTGGCGACAATTGTGATCGTGTAGCCAGCGATGACGTCGATGAGCTGCATGAGGCCCAGAAGGAAGAATGTCGAGGTTGTGTAGCCCGGGATCGACATGAACTGCACCGAGAAGATGAGCAGCGTCATCACCGCGATCCCGTGATTGACGAGGGACAGCATCGGTGAGCCGACCGACTTCAGGATCTCGATGAAGAGCAGTCCCATCGCGGCGGCCACGATGACGTCGGACTGGGTCATCGACCAGACCATGCCCGAGAACATCGTGACCTCGAAGGCCGTGCCTGCGAGCCAGGTGTTCACGCGCTGCGGGTCGAGGCCATGAACGGCAATTACCATGAAGTTGTAGTAAATCAGCGGCAGCGACAGGAGAGGAAACACGTCGAATGTCGGCGATGAGGAGTTGAGCCGGACGCGGCGCTGGCGATAGCGAGACATGGTTGATTTCCCCGTGGATCGGTGATTCGCCAGTATATGCCTCCTGCATACCTGACAAGCATGGCGGGAGAATGTGAGCGCTTATGCAGGTAATGAGACTTTCAGGCTAAGTGCCTGAATGATGTCCTAAACGATGTGCCGCGGTTAAGAATCACAAGCCAGGTTTGGCGCATGTGTTGCCCTGCTGCTGCACCTGTCCCTGCCGTCAGCTTCCGTGCCCTACAAATGAGGGGCGCAGCGTGCATGCGATACGTCCTATCAGACTTCAAGCTGAGGCGGTCTTTGGCAAATGAAGTCCGCGTGGCTGAGCGCCATCGGCTGTTCCAGGCGTTTTTTCAAGTCCGGGGTTTGACATACGTGGTCCATCGTTCTGCAGCACAGTGGCAGCCATCGCGGCCCGGGCTCTCATCGCCCCGCGGCGATGTCGTTCGCACGCGCGCGCCCGCATTGACCGAAAATGCCTGGGCGGTGTCGTCCTTGATGCGCAGCGCGCACAGCCTGCGGTTCGAGGCGCTGGTGCGGGACGCCAGCCGGGCTGGCTGCCTTGCACGACTGAATGACATCGCGCTGGAGCGGCATGCCGAACTGAGCGGCTGGATTGCCGTGGTCCATCCTGATGCGCGGGCCCTCAGCCTGACGATCACGCATGCGGGCGCCAGCCTGTCGGCGATGCAGGCGGACCCGATGGCGGGGACGGACTATCTCGACCTCGTCGATCCCGCGTTCAAGGGCGAGGCCTTTGACTGCACGTTCATGATGCTCTCGCGCCCCTGCGGGCTGTGGCAGATGACGCCGGTTGGCCTCGCTGACGGGACGAGCGATGTGTTCGAGCTTACCGGCTTTCCGGTGTTCGACGAGGACAACCGGCGCGGCGTGATCATGTTCCTGATCTGGCACGCCAGCCTCAGCTTCCATGGCGTGACCCGTGTCGGACATGCCCAGACATGGGCCTGGCTTGAGTTGCGGACAGGGGCGTTCGCGCCGCAGGCCTAGCGCGCTTCGTCCGGCCGCGTCGCGCGGATCGCCAGGACGAGGGCGATGCCCAGCAGGACAGCTGCCAGAAAGAAAGGGGCGCCCAGCACGGGCCACTCACCTACGACATGGCGCGCGTCGAGGGCGGCGGCGAAGACTTGCGGGTAGAGCAGCGGTGCAATGATGAAGGCAATGCCGTTCATGCTGCCGAGCGCTCCCTGCAGGCGGCCCTGCTCTGAGGGATCAACGCGCTGCGACATGAGGGACTGGGCTGCGGGTGCGTAGAAACCCCAAAGGGCTGCGACAGGAACTGCGAACCAGATCCAGTTGCCGGTCGGTGCGAGCGCGTAGATCAGAAAGCCGGTCAGGCCGCAGGACAGGCCGAGGATGATCGACTTTCTCTCGCCGATGCGCTTGACGACGCGTCCGGTCAGGCCGCCCTGCACGATGATGTTGGCGACGCCAACGGCGGCAAGCGCGTAGCTGATCATGATTTCGTTCCAGCCATATCGGTAGGTCACGAACCAGTTGAACACTGTCGGATAGACATGATGTGACAGCCCGTAGAGGAACTGTGCGCCGGCGAGCCCGACGAGCTGGGGTGTCGTCGACAGGAACGACAGGGCGGCGACGGGGTTTGCCCGTGTGAACGAGAACGACCGGGCGCGCTTTTCCGGCGGGAGGGATTCCGGCAGGACAAAGTAGCCGTAGAGGGCGTTCAGCAGGCAGAGGCCGGCGGCGATCCAGAAGGGGAGCCGCGGGTCGACGCTGCCGGCGAAACCACCGAGTAGCGGCCCCACCACGAAGCCGATGCCGAATGCGGCGCCTGTCATGCCGTAGGCGGCCGCGCGGCGCTCGGGCGGCGTGATGTCGGCGATGTAGGCGTTGGCCGTGCTGAAGCTTGCCGCCGTCATGCCCGAAAGGGCCCGGCCGATGAAGAGCCAGGCAAGATTCGGTGCCAGCGCCATGAGGATGTAGTCGAGGCCGAGGCCTGTCATCGAGAGGAGCAGCACGGGCCTTCGGCCGAAGCGGTCGGACAGCGCGCCCTGGATCGGCGCACAGATGAACTGCATCACGGCCCACACAAGGGCGAGAAGGCTGCCGATGCGTACGGCGTCTGCCTGCTGGCCTTGCATGAAGCCTTCGATCAGCTTGGGCATCACGGGAATGATGATACCCATCGCCAGGACGTCGAGCATGATCGTGAAGAATATGAAGCCCACTGCCGCACCGCGCCGTGCCGGAGCGGGCTGGCTTGTATCGCTCATGGTCCTTGCCGTCCTGTTCGATGCCAAGAAGGTTTTTGGCGCATTGACATCGAGCGGTGCCTGCACCAGAAGTCCCTTCCATTAGCACAGATCGGGATGCATGGATGCCCCAGAACCTGAGATATCCCCTCATCGCCCTAGTGGTTTCGCTCGTGCTGCTGCTGGTGCTGCTGGTCATCTGGTCCAGCGGTCCGCGGACAAGGACCGCGCCGGTGACCGCCTGGTCCGGGCCCGAGATCGCCTCGTTCGCGCTGACCGACCAGGCCGGTGCGCCGATCGGCAAGAAGGACGTCCTCGGCAAGCCGGCCGTGCTGTTCTTCGGCTTTACCTATTGTCCTGATGTGTGCCCGACGACGCTGGCTTCGATGACGTCCTACCTGAAGCAGCTCGGGCCCGATGCCGACCGGATCGGCGCCTTTTTCGTGAGCGTTGATCCCGAGCGCGACACGCCTGAGGTGCTTTCCACCTATCTTGCCTCGTTCGATCCGCGCATTCGCGGCATCACGGGCAGCCCGGAAGAGATTTCCAGGCTGACCAAGTCGCTCGGGATCTACTACAAGAAGGTCGATACGGGCGGGGGATCGTACACGGTCGACCATAGTGCGCTGATCGTGCAGCTCGACTCGCAGGGGCGCTTCTTCGGCACGATCGCCTATGAGGAAGACAAGCAGACCGCGCTCGACAAGCTGCGGCGGCTGGCCCGCGAAGGCTACCGCTGAACCATGCATATCGATGTCGGCGGGCAATTGCTGTTCTTCGACACGGTGGGTGCCCAGCTTGCGCCTGGCGACGACGCGATGCGGGAGAAGCCCACTTTCATCGTGCTTCATGGTGGCCCCGGTTTCGACCATTCGGGCCTCAGGCCCTATTTCGACGGCTTTGCCGACATCGCGCAGGTTGTCTATCTCGACCATCGTGGCAATGGCCGCAGCGTGCCGAGCGATCCCTCGACGTGGACGCTGGCGCAGTGGGGCGACGACATCTTTTCCTTCTGTGCGGCGCTGGGCATCCGGCGGCCGATCGTGCTCGGGCAATCATTCGGCGGCATGGTTGCGCAGGCCTATGCCACACGTCATCCGCAACACGCTGCCGGCATCATCCTGTCAAGCACGGCGGCGCGGATGGATTTCGACTACAGCCTTGCATGGTTTCGCGACAAGGGCGGCGCCGCGGCGCATGCCATCGCATCGCGCTTCTGGAATGTGGGTGACGACAGTGCGTTTGCCGACTACATGAAGGCCTGCATGCCGCTCTACAACACGACCTTGCCGGCGGACGGGCAGATGGCGCGCGCGCGCGCGATCCTGCGGCCCGAAGTCTTCCGGCACTTCTCGCTTCCCGGCCGGGAGATCCGGCGCATGGACTTTCGTCCGGATCTCGGGCGGATTTCGAGCCGGGTGCTTGTCCTTGCCGGCGCGCAGGATCCGATCACGCCGCAGCATCTTTCCTCGGAAATCATGAATGCGCTTCGCCCCGGATTGGGCCAGTTGCATGTGTTTCCGGCGTGCGGCCACGGCCCGTTTCGCGACAATCCGGAGGCCGTTGGTGCCGTGATCCGCGCGTTCATCATGGAAGTTGCGCAGGCCCCTAAGCCCTAGGCCTGCCTGCGGGTGGTTAATCGTGTCCCCGTTGGCTGTGGCCCGTTTATCGCTCAATCGGGGATTGAGGCCATCCGGAATTTCCGGCGCGGCCTTCATTTCGTATAGTAAGGCTGAATTTTTTCTTATACTAAGTGAGTATCAGTCGCGACTCCTCCGGGGTAGACGGAGCGCATCTGGCAGACCTTGTGGATGAGTTGGGGGCTAAGGTGGATAACGCAGTACTGTGGCTAGTCGATTCACAGCCCTTGCTGCGCGCGGGTCTTCGCGCACAGCTTGATGGACGCGGGTTCCAGGTCGCCTTTGAGGCGACAACGATCGACGAAGCAGCGGAGCTTGTCTCGAGGGGGGAAAGCGCACATCTCGTGGTTGGCGAGTATGGCATTGGTGGCAATGGCGGCGCGCGCCTGAAGTCGATCATGCCGAAGACGCGCATTGTCGTGCTGTCGGATTCTGCCGAACTTGTCTACCTCTCCGAGATGTTCGGGGCGGGCGCCGACGGCTTCATGCTGAAGAGCATCTCGCCCCTGGCGCTGGTCGAGGCGCTGAAGCTTGTCATGCTGGGCGAGAAAGTATTTCCGAGCATCCTCACCAATTTCCTGGGTTCGCTGCAGTCGCAGCAGGCCGCAAACCCTGTCGATCGCGTGCGCGTGGGTGACGTGGCGCTGTCGCAGCGTGAACTCGACATCATCCGCAGCCTTGCGGACGGTCATACAAACAAGTCGATCGCCAAGGCGCTTTCGATCACCGAGGCGACGGTGAAGGTCCACATCAAGACGGTGCTCAGGAAACTCGGCGCCACCAACCGCACTCAGGTTGCGATCTGGGCCGTGCAGCACGGCCTGAACAACAGCGGTACGGGCGCGCTTCGCAACCGCTAGCGTTCAGCTGTTCAGGTCCTCGCGGGCCACACCCTCGAACTGCAGGATGAAGTCTGCGCCATAGGCCGTGCTTGGCGTCTGGAAGCCGGGCTTGAAGTCGCCGCCGGCGACGCGCCGTGCGATCTCGAGGCCGGTGAATGCCGTGAGCGTGTAGCCTTCAGGTGTCTTCAGTCGTGACCGGATGGTCTCGTTGCGCTCATTGCGTGCGACGCCGATCAGGGTCGCCTGGCCATTGCGGCGCTCTTCGTCGCTCGGGCCTTCGGGGCGCTTGTCGATCTGGCGCTTCAGGAAGGACTGCATGAAGCCGAGACCGAGGATGCTCTTGATCATGCCCGGGATCTTCGTCATCCGGCGCAGTTCGGGCACGGCCTCGAAATGGACCTCGATGTTCGGGATGCGGGTCGAATGCCAGGCTGTCGCGACATCGCCCCAGCTCACGGCGAAGGTTGGCCGCGGGCCCGCGCCAAAGTCGCAGAGATCCTCGTGCACGCCTTCGAGTCGCTCAAGTTCGCCGCTGCGGCGCACGCGCGTGCCGGCGGCGATGCCCTCGATCATCGTCTTGGCGGTGCCGCGGGAGACGCCGCTGAGGCCCCCGATGTATATCTTCAGGTCGCGCGCGTCGGGCATGCGTCGCTTCATGTGGGCCGCGAGGCAGTCCGAGGGGACGACGTCGAAGCCTGCACCGGGCAGCAACATGATGCCGGCGAGGCGGGCTTCGCCGTCGCGACTGGCGAGGGACTCGAAGACGTCGATCTCGCCCGTGATGTCGAGATAGTGGGTGTTCGTGCGGATGCAGGCATCCACCATCGGGCGTGCAGTGGCCGAAAACGGGCCGGCGATATGCAGGACGACGGCGACTTCGGAGAGCGCGGCCTCGAGCCTGACTGTGTCTGAAAGGTCGAAGGCCCGCCATTCGAGCCCGAGCTCGCTGGCGATGGCACTCACCCTTGCCTCGTTGCGGCCGGCCAAAATCGGGGCAAGGCCAAGGGTTTTTGCGGTGCGGGCGGTCAGTTTTCCTGTGTAACCCGTGGCACCATAGACGAGAATCCGGCCTTCTCTCGACATTGCGGTGGTTCCTTCTGCACTGGTATCCTGCGCCTGTTGGCAGATGCCCCCCGGCGGGGTTGCGGTGTCCGGCCTATATGGGGATGGAATGATGATTCGCGCAATCGTCCAGATCGGGCTTTTGCTGGCGGTGGCGCTGGTTCCGGCCGCCGCGCCTTCCCATGCCCAAGCCGATGATGCCGCCCGCACCTTCAGCAACTGCAAGGGCGGCACGGGCATCTGGAGCGACCTCAGGCTCTCGTCATGCAACGACCTGATCAAGTCCGGCAAGGTTGCCGGTGCCGAGCTTGCGCGCGTGCATTATCACCGCGGCAATGCGCGGCTGATGCAGAGCGACTATCGCGGTGCGATCGAGGACTACAATGCCTCCCTCGGGCTCAGCCCCAACAATCCAGACGCATTGCATGAGCGTTGCTGGGCAAAGGCGGTCCTGAACCGGGAACTCGAGGAAGCGCTCGCCGATTGCAACGAGTCGCTTCGCCTGAAACCCAATGATCCCGAGACCCTGGGCGGTCGCGGGTTCCTTTACCTGCGCCTTGGATTCATGAAGACCGCGATCCTCGACTATTCCGCCGCGATCGAAGCCATGCCCAACCAGGCCAGCTTCCATTACGGGCGGGCGATTGCGAAGCAGCGCCTGGGCGACCAGGACGGGGCGGATGCCGACTTCCTTACCGCGCGGGCCCTCGATCCCAAGATCGATGCGGTCTTCGACCGGCTGGACGAGGCGGCGGGCGGAAAGGGCGTGTGGGGCACGATCACGGGCTACTGGCGCGCCGTGCTGAAGTGGATCTACTGACCCCGCCAGAGGCGAATCCCGCGTGGCCGGCACAGCTTGCGGGCGATTTGACAGTTCGACGGTAACTGTCAAAACTGTTCCCATGCAGACAAGGGACATCCTTCTTGAGGCGGGCTTGCGCGTTTTCTCGCGCCACGGCTACCGGCGCGCGTCCATGTCGATGGTCGCGGAGGAAGCGGGGCTCACCCGCCAGGCGGTCTATCATCACTTTGCCTCAAAGGAGCAACTGTTCTCGGCCCTGGTCGACATGCTGAATGTGCGCGCGCACGCGGCTGCAGCGACCGCGGTGGATGCAGGGCCGCGGCAACCCATGGCCGATCGGCTGGTGCGGGCACTTGTGGCGCATCAAGCGGCGATCCTCCAGGGCGTTGCGGGCTCGCTGCACGAGGATGAGCTGATGGCCGAGGGCATGAAGCGCTGCGGCGGCGCCGTCGAGCTGCATGCGCGGCGGTTCGAGCAGCTCCTCGCATCGATCGTGCGCCACGCGGTTGCCTCAGGCGAGGTGGTGCCTGTTTCCGGTTCATCCGAACGCCAGTTCATCAGCCTGCTGCTCGCGGCGGCGAAGGGCATCAAGGTCACTCACCTGCAGGCGGGTGCAAAGGCGCATGCGCAGGCACTCGGGCTCATGGTCAGGGTGCTCTGCCGCGGCGCTTTCGCAATCCCGTCGCAATCCCATTCCATTCAGATGACAGGACATTCGGCACGGAGGGCCAGGACATGATCTCACTTACCATCAACGGGAAGGCGCACAGCGTCGATGCCGAGGAGGCCATGCCCCTTCTTTGGGTGCTCAGGGACGTCCTGAACTTCACGGGCACGAAGTATGGCTGCGGCGTCGGTGCCTGCGGGGCGTGCACGGTGCTTGTCGATGGCGCGGCGGTGCGCAGCTGCTCGTATCCGGCGGTGCTGGCGCAGGGCAAGACGATCACGACGATCGAGGGCCTGGCCGAGGGCGGAACGCTGCACAAGGTGCAGCAGGCCTGGATCGATGCGCAGGCGCCGCAATGCGGCTTCTGCCAGTCAGGGCAGATCATGGCGGCGGTAGCGCTTTTGAAGGAAAAGCCGCAACCCACTGATGAGGACATCGATGCGGCGATGACCAACATCTGCCGCTGTGGTGCGTATTCGGAAATCCGGGCGGCGATCCACGCTGCGGCCAAGGGTTGAGGGAGGCACACATGGGAAAGATCACGCGCAGGCTGGTGATTTTTGGTGGTGCGGCCGTTGCCGGTGGCGGGTTGCTTGTCGGATATGCAACGCTGCCCTGGCAGACGCTGGACCGGGCGCGCCAGATTGGGGCCAGGGAAGGCGAGACGCTGGTTGCCACGTGGGTTCGGATCGGCAAGGACAACAGTGTCACCGTGATCGTGCCGCATTCGGAGATGGGCCAGGGCGTGCATACGTCGCTGCCCATGATGCTGGCCGAGGAGCTTGACGCCGACTGGTCGCTTGTTCGCATGGAACAGGCGCCCGCTGACATGGCGTTTGCCAACCAGGGCCTCGCCCGTGGCTTCCTCGACGACCTCACGGGCTCGGTGCCGCGGTTCCTGTCGGGACCGCTTGACTTTGTCGCGCGCAAGACGGCCGAGGCCATGAACCTGCAGACGACGGGTGGCAGCACCTCGGTGCGGTTCACTGGCGTTGCGGGCATGCGCCGGACGGGGGCTGCCGCCCGGGCAATGCTTGTCAAGGCCGCTGCGGCTGCGTGGGGGGTGGACGAGGTTTCCATCACCACCGAGAACAGCCGTCTGGTCCATGCCGCGAGCGGGAAGAGCGCTACCTACGGCGAGATGGCCGAGGCGGCGGCGAAATTCGACGTTCCCGTCGACGTGCCGCTGAAGCCCCGGAAGGACTACAAGATCGTCGGCAAGCCGATCCAGCGCTTCGACATTCCGGCCAAGGTCGACGGCAGCGCCGTCTACGGTCTGGACAAGCGCCTGCCGGGCATGCGCTTTGCGGTGATCGCGGCCTCGCCGGTATTCGGCGGAAAGCTGAAGTCTGTCGATGAGAAGCCGGCGCTGGCGATGCGCGGCGTCAGCCAGGGCGTGAAGCTCGAGGATGCCGTGGTTGTCGTGGCCGACAATACGTGGCGTGCCAAGGAGGCGCTGGCGGCGCTGTCGCCTGTGTGGGACGAGGGTGCGAATGCCGGGCTGACTTCTGCCTCGATCATTGCGGGGATGGATGCGGGCCTGGCCAGGGACGGCCTGAGCGAGGAGTATGCTTCGGGCGATGTTGATGCAGCGCTTGCGGGCGCCAAGAAGGTCGTCGAGGCGCGCTACGTCGTTCCCTACCTCGCACATGCACCGATGGAGGTGATGAACACCACGGTTCATCTCGAGGGTGACCGGCTGTCCGTCTGGGGCGGGTTCCAGGACGGGCTGACCGCCCGGGTGCTTGCCGCGAAAACGGCGGGACTGCCCGTTGACAATGTCACGCTGAACCATACTGCGATGGGTGGTGGCTTCGGACGGCGCCTGCCGGAATACATGGACTACCTTGTGCGGGCCGTGAAGGTTGGCCTCCAGGTGAAGGGCCCGGTGCAGCTCGTGTATTCGCGCGAGGAGGACATGACACAGGGCTTCTTCCGCCACGCGTCGGTTGCGCGGATGAGGGGTGTTGTCGATGACAAGGGCCGCGTGACGGCTTTCCTGAACACCGTGGCAGAACGGCATGATCCGCCCGAGGCTGCGCGGTTCAACTATGCGATCCCCAACCAGGCCATGCGGTATGCATCGGGCACAAACCCGCTGCCGTGGGGCGCGTGGCGCAGCGTCGACCATACGCAGTTCGGCTTTTTCATCGAGACCTTCATGGATGAACTGGCGCATGCAGCGGGGCAGGACCCCTATGCATTCAGGCGCGCGCACCTTGCGTCTGCGCCCCGTCATCTTGCAGTGCTTGATCTTGCTGCCGAGATGTCGGGCTGGAGCACGCCGGCGCCTGCCGGGCGGGCGCGCGGCATTTCGATCCGCGAGGCATTCGGGACCATCATTGCCCAGGTCGCCGAGGTTTCGATCGGCGCCGAGGGGGTGCCCCGGGTTCACCGCGTGTGGAGCGCCGTCGACCCGGGCGAGGTGATCAACCCCGCCACGTTCAAGGCGCAGATCGAGGGTGGGGCCATCTTCGGCCTTTCCGCCGCGCTCCATGGTGCGATCACCGTCGACAAGGGACGGGTCGTGGAGCAGAACTTCACGGACTACGAGATGGTGCGCATGGCGGATGCGCCGGTGCAGCAGGTCAGGGTGATCGAGTCGGGCGCCCGCACGGGCGGTGCCGGCGAGCCAGGCACGGCACCTGTTGCCGCGGCCGTCGGCAATGCGCTGTTCGCACTGACCGGTGTGCGGGTGCGCGCGCTGCCGTTCCGTCTCGCCAAGTTCAGTGCGACCTAGGGGGGCAGGGTGATGCGGCTGCCAATCCTTGCCAGCTTCCTGCTTGCCGCGGTTCTGCTGGCGTTGCCGGCAGCTGATGCGCAAAAGGCGGAGACGCCGTCAGTTGCGGCGTTCCGCACGGTGTACAGCGTGCTCACGCATCCGCGGTGCATGAACTGCCACACGACCGTGAACTGGCCCACGCAGGGCGACGGCCAAGTGCGGCACACGTTCAACGTCATGCGCGGGCCTGACGGTCGTGGTACGGCCGGCATGAAGTGCACGACGTGCCACCTGGCGACCAACCAGGCGGCGGGCAATGTTCCGGGGGCGCCGGACTGGCACATGGCGCCGCTGAGCATGGGGTGGACGGGCCTCAGTCCGGCGCAGCTTTGCCAGGCCCTCAAGGATCCGGCACGCAATGGGGGGCGCTCAGGCGCGCGCATCATCGAGCACTTCAAGGCAGATCCGCTGGTGCTGTGGGCCTGGGCGCCGGGCGGCAAGCGGTCGGCGCCGCCCGTGCTTCACGCGAAGTTCGTGGAAGCCGCCGAGACTTGGCTCAGGCTCGGCGCCCCCTGTCCGGAAGGCTGAGGCGGGCGCGGTAGCGTTTTTCCAGCCGTCGGCGCAGGTCGCGCTCGGGCACTTCGTCGAGGTTGGCCTGCAGCATCTCGGCGAGGACCGTGTGAAGCGTCAGGTGGGATTCGTTGGCGCAGCGGCCGGCGAGGATTGCCTGGCGGCAGAGTTCGGGTCCATAGGCGACAAGGCCTGCATATCGCATCACATCCTCCATCATCTTGCGCGGCAGGGCGCGGTCCGGGTCGCGAGAGACCCGAACCGTGCCATGGCGGCTGCAGTAAGTCTTGCGCCGGTTAATGAAAGGGTTGGCAAATCCTCAAGGCGATAGCTTCAATGCGACGGAGTTCCGCCGTCGAGCTTCACGCCCGCGGCGGCGGCGAGGGCCGCCTTCTTGCGGGCCCTGTTGCGGGCCATCATGTTGAGAGCCTCGACCATCGCCGAGAAGGCCATG
>DAISVV010000074.1:0-12909 GCA_036840015.1 Micropepsaceae bacterium | reverse complement strand
CGCCGAGGAACCAGGGAGCGTCGAGCTGCTCCTCGACGAAGCGCCAGAGGTCCTTGCGATGCGCGACCGTGTTCGCGCGTAAAAGCTTGCCTGAGCCCTCTTCGCCCGTTTCACCGACCCAGCGCTCCGGCACGTCCGCATAGGTGAAAGTCGGATAGACAGCCGCCACCAGGAACAACTGCCAGCGAAGGAAATCGGCGCGCGAAAGATGACCGGCCGGCGGGACATGGCTGAACCCGGGTACAGTATCAGTCAGGTGAAGAATGATCGCAGCACTCTCGGTCATCACCCTGCCGTCGGGCAGGACCAGTGTCGGCACCTGCCCCAGCGGGTTCATCTTCTTGAGCGCTTTGCTCTTCCAGCCCGTGTCGGACCACGGCACATCGACAATCTCGAACGGAACACCGGCAAACGCAAAGCCGATCTCGACGATCATCGAGCCACAGCCGTTGGTCGCGTAAAGCTTGTAGGGTTTGGTCATGCGTCAGAACTATGCCACGACTGTCGCCAGTGCAACATGCCTCTTGCGCCAAACCTGGCAAGGATCCAGGGAACAACCACGTCCATCACCTTCTCGACATCGGGTGCCTCGCGGGCACCGAATTCCGGCTCGAAATAGTGCCGGGCCTCGGGGAAGTCCACGTAGGTCTTGTCCTTTGCCGCGATCGCATTGAACATCGGGATCGCATCCGTCTTCGGGAAGATTTCCTGGTCCTTGCCCGCGTTGATGAACACAGACGGCTCCGTGATCTGCGGCAAGTCATGCATCTGGTTGGCCTGCGAGGAAAGCCCCGACCACGTCGACAGCCACGCATGCGGCGTCGCCTGCCGCCCGAAGCCGAAGAACTTCCAGTTCATCAGGTCCGGCCGCGGCGAGAAGATCGAACCATAGTCGCGCGCCGACGGGTCGAGGTGCCGGTCGACATAGTGGACATTCGCCATCGTGCGATAGATCGTCAGCACAGGCTCGAACGCCTCGCGTCGCAAGACCTCGCGCTGGCGCGCAGCCGGCAGCTTCGCGAAGTCCGGATCGTTGTGCAGTTCCTCGGCCCGGCGGTTCTCGGCAATCATCGCCCGCGCGATTGCATCGATGCGGGCAACCCGTGCCAGCTGCGCAGCACGAAACGCTTTCACGAAGGCCTCGTCATACTCGCTCCACGCGGCATCGGACCCATCCAGCTTCGAGGGCGTGCGAAACCCGTTGCGCTCGTCATACATGTCAAGCGCCGGATCGCTCAGCTGCGGGTTCGTCTCGTCGACGACAGCCGGATCGATGATCTCGTTCATGATCATCCCCTCGCCCTTGTGCGACGAGATATAGACCATGCCGTCAGCCGGGATCATCTCGGCGTCGTTCAGGTGCGTGCGCCGCCCGCCCGGCGTGCGCGACAGGCGCTGGCCTTTGCCGGCCTTCGCCTGCGCCTGATAGAACCCGTTCAGCGCGCCGCCGCCGGAATTTCCCACGAGCACGACATTGTGCACCCCCATCCGGTTCTTCAGGTATGAAACACACGAGCCCACATCGAGGATGATCTCCTCGTGGATCGTCGTCACGTCGTTGTTGGGGTTGCGCGTGTTGGCCGCAAGGCACGCCACGCCCGCATCGACCAGGCGCGGAATGACGTAATGGTGCGTGAAGTCGGCCCGCGGATGCATGACAACGACCGCTGTCTTCGGCCTTGCCACGCCGCGCGGGCGCCAGAGAAGGCCCCGATGCTCCCTGAAATCGGCCGCCCGCAGGATCAGGTTGTCGACCTCGCAGTCCGCCGGCTTGCGGCGCATGTTCATGGGAGCACCACCCCAGTAGGTCTTCGAAATCAGCTGCATGGACAGGATCCTTCGCGCATCGCCCGCTTTATGTTTCCATGATTCACACACCCTTTACCAGCACGCGCCCGGCCTGCCGCGGGTCTGCCTTGCCGATGCCGGGCCCTTGAACAGAATCTGCATCAACTTGTCGGCTGTTAGGAAACTGGTCACAAGTCTGAACCTACTGTTCCCGTCGACCCTGACCGGCAAGGGTTAGACGAGGAAGCCCCGGGCGCGTCCGGCCCGGAATACGACACCAGCCCACGCCAGCCTCACAGGAAAGCCCGGTCGCGCGAGCGGCCGGGCTTCCTTGCTGTTTCGCAGACAGTGTAAAGCGCCTAGCCGGGGCCGCGCGCGAAGATGGCCTCCAGCGCCGTCATGTTCATGCCGTGCTTGGTGTAGTTGTAGGGCGTCAGGTTCACCGACTTGATGATCCGTCGCTCGATCTCGGTGCCGACCGATCCGTCTTCCCGCGGCACCATGTCGAAGTCGAGCACGTTGATGCAGGCCAGATCCTGCTCGAAGGATTGGACGGCCCTCAGGCCCGCTCCCGTCATCCAGCTCAGCAGCAGGCGGTTCGTGCCTTCATGCGCCACCACCAGCGCAGTGTGCCAGCCCGGCTGCGCCAGGAGGCGCTTGGTCGAGGCCACCGCTCGCTCCTGCACCTCGGCGAAGGCATCGCCACCCAGCATCCGCGCACCAGGCTCGGCCGCCCTGTCGAATTCGAAGGCCATGCGCGCTGACAGCTCCTCCCGGCTCTTGACCGGCTCGAGGAGGCGCCCGCCCTTGATCTCGACGAAACCGGCATCGATCTCCAGCTTCAGGTGGCCCGTTTCCGCATTCTCGCCAATCACGATCTCGGCCGTCTGCTGCGTACGCGGCAGGCCGGAGCACAGCGCCCGGTCAAAGCGCACATGCGAAAGCGCCGCGCCGCTGGCCAGTGCCTGCTCGCGGCCCAGCGCCGTCAGCGGCACATGCTCGGTCGACTGTGCCGCCCGGACCGACGGCGCGAAGTAGTCGACATGGCCATGGCGCATCAGGTAGATGCGCCGCCGGCCCGTTGTTCCCGGAAGCGCTGCCACTAGATCGCCCCCGATGACTTCAGCGCCGCGATGTCCGCGCTCGCAAAGCCCCAGTCGGCCAGCACCTGCTCGTTATGCTGTCCGGCTTCTGGGACGGGTCCCTGCACCTTCGGCACCGTGCGGCTGAAGCGCGGCGCGGGTGCAGGCTGCACCACGCCGTCAATCTCGAGGAAGGTCTGGCGCGCCTTGTTGTGCGGATGGCCGGGCGCCTCGCTCAGCGACAGGACAGGCGCATAGCAGACATCCGTCCCCTCCATCAGCGCGTCCCACTCGGCCCGCGTCTTCGTCTTCAGCACGGCGGCGATCTTCGCCTTGAGCGCCGGCCACTTCGAGCGGTCCATCTGCGCCTGGAAGTCCGGATCGGTGATGCCCGTCTTCTGCAGCAGTAGCGCATAGAACTGCGGCTCGATCGATCCGATCGACACCCACTTCCCGTCGGCCGTCTCGTAGGTGTCATAGAAATGAGCACCGCCATCGAGCAGGTTTTCGCCCTTGCTGTCCGACCACATGCCCATGGCCTTGAAGCCGTAGAACATGGACATCAGCGAGGCCGCGCCATCGGTCATGGCACAATCGACAACCTGCCCCTTGCCCGACCCGCGCGCCTCGAACAGGGCGCACGCCATGCCGAACGCGAGATACAGCGCCCCGCCCCCGAAGTCGCCCTCCAGGTTGAGCGGCGGCACGGGGGTTGCGCCCTTGCGCCCGATCGCATGCAGCGCGCCGGTCAGCGCGATGTAGTTGATGTCATGCCCGGCGGCCTGCGCCAGCGGCCCCGTCTGGCCCCAGCCCGTCATGCGCCCATAGACCAGCTTGGGGTTCGCCTTGAGCGCCACATCAGGCCCCAGGCCCAGCTTTTCCATAACCCCTGGTCGAAACCCCTCGAGGAGGGCGTCCGCCTGGGCGATAAGTTTGAGCGCCGTCTGCACGGCCTGCGGATTTTTCAGATCCAGTGCAAGAGAGCGACGCCCACGGCTCGTGATGTCGAATTTGTTGGCTCCGCGGCCCCCCTTGCGGTCAATCCTTACAACTTCTGCGCCCATGTCGCTGAGGAGCATCGCGCAGAACGGGCCGGGACCGATCCCCGCGAACTCGATGACCTTCACGCCGTGAAGTGGACCCATGACAAAGCCTCCAAACTTGAATAGGAAATGAGGGAACAACAGGGGTTTAGTTCATCGCGAACGGCCCTGCAAACGATAGAAGCGACTGGAGTGGTGGCATGACGTTACGATCCTTTGCAGCAACGGCTGCGTGCGTGAGCGCGCTCGTCCTGGCGCAGTTCTCTCCCTCCTTCGCCGACGGCACGCCTGACGAAGTCGATTTCAATCCCGTCCCCTCCGTGCCGGCGGTCCCCGCACCGGGCGTCAATCCGCCCCCGCCCATCCGCTCGAACCCGAAGCCCGCGCCCGCACCCGCACCGACAGCACCCGTGGTCCAGCCTGCAGCACCCGCCGCGCCCGCACCCGTGACGCCGCCGCCTGCAGCAGCACCAACCCCGGAGCCAGCGCCTGCCCCTGCAGCACCTGTCCAGCCGCCGCCGCCATCGCCGGCGCCGACAGCACCAGTCACCACGCCCTCGCCGGTGCCCCTCCAGCCCGCACCCGTGCCTGCCGCACCTGTGGCACCGAAGCCCTCGCCGTCGGCGAGCAACGGGCAGAAGACAATCTATGAGGTGCTGACTGTCGACGTCGCGATCAGCAAGAAGAACCCGCCATCGGCCGTCGTGACCGTGAAGGGCACCGCGCGCACGGGCGGCTGGACCAAGGTCGAGCTCAGGCCCCTTCAGACCTTCGCGCCCGAAGTCGGGATGCGCAGCTTCACGCTGGTCGGCGAGGCCCCGAGCGGCTTTGCGACGCAGGCCCTCACCCCGGTCACTGCGACATTCACGATCGATCCGCTCCCGGCCGACGTGAAGACCATTCGCGTGCTGAGCGAAACCAATGAGATCGCGCAGAACTTCCGCTGACGTGGCCCCGGCGCAACGCGCCGGACACTCACGGCCGGATCAGGCCAGCAACTGTCCATCATCGACGGTAAACAGCGAGCCCGTGATGAACGAGGCGTGATCCGAGCACAGCAGCAGGACGAGGGCGTCAAGGTCGCTCTCCTTGCCAAGCCTGCGCCGCGGAAAACCCTGGATCTGCTTCTGCCCGCCCTCTGAATCGAACCAGTCGCTGTTCAACTCGGTGCGGATGAAGCCCGGACACAGCGCATTCACCGCGATGTGGTGGCGCGCCCATTCCCGGGCGAGGCCCTTGGTCATCATCGCCACCGCGGCCTTTGACATGGAATAGGCAACCAGTCCCGGCAGCGCCTTCATCGCGCCGATCGAGGCCACATTAACGACCCGCCCCCTTATCTTGTGGTGCAGCATGCGCGCGCCTACTGCCTGCGCGACGAAGAACATGCCTTTCACATTGGTAGCCATGATCGTGTCGTAATCACCCTCCGACAGTTCGGTTGCGCTCGACTGGATGTTGAGCCCCGCGTTGTTAACGAGGATGGAAACCGGCCCGGCAAGTTCCTCGGCCTTCGCCACGCAATCGCGCACCTGCGTGACATTGGTCACATCAAGCGTGAGCGGGATCGCAACGCCGCCCGCCTTTGCAATGCTCTCCTGAAGCGCGATTAATCTTTCCGTTCGTCGCCCCGTGATCACCACTTTCGCACCCGCGGCGCTCAGGATGTGAGCAAAACGCAAGCCGAAACCGCTTGTTGCACCAGTGATGAAAGCGACATGACCGCTGAGGTCGAAACTGATGTTGCTGGCCATAGGGGTTACTCAGAAAAGGTTGCGGACAATTATCCTTAAACACGCTGGCGTGAATATCGCACGCGAGAAAAAATCTTTCTTGTTGCCGCGATCCATGCGTATCTTCGCCCGCATGCAAATCGACGTCATCTCAGACACAATCTGCCCCTGGTGATATATCGGGAAGCGCCGCCTGGACAGGGCGTTGAGCCTGCGTCCTCAGATGACCTTCGAGGTCCGATGGCGTCCGTTTCAACTTGATCCCGCGATGCCAGCTGGCGGCAAGGACCGCCACGAGCATCTCATTTCAAAGTTCGGGTCGCTCGAGAAGCTCAAGCCCGCGCAGCTCGCCCTTGAGCAGGCGGGCAACGAACTCGGCATCCCCTTTGCCTTTGCCCGCATCCAGCGGACACCCAACACGCTGAATTCCCATCGGCTCATCCGCTGGTCGCACTCGCTTGGACTGCAGGACGAAATGGTGGAAGCCATCTTCCGCGCCTACTTCGTCGAGGGACAGGACATCGGCGACACCGGGGTGCTCGCCCGCATCGGCGATGCCATCGGCATGGATGGTGAACTGGTCGAGGAATTGCTGAACTCGGACGCCGACATCGAGTCCGTCACCCAGCAGGACTCCATGGCGCGCAAGTTCGGCGTCCAGGGCGTGCCCAGCTTCCTCATCGGTGGCCGCTCGCTCATCATGGGCGCCGAAGACCCGCACACGCTGGCCGAGATGATCGACCGCGTGATCGCCTCCGACGCCGAAGGCGCCGCCGCCGCGGGCTGAACGCCCCCACCGCATCCCGAATTGGGACAAGCTGTCCCCGAATGGGACACACCTCGACACCGGCGTCGTGCCACTTCGGGTAAGGCAGCGTGAACCTTACCGCATTCTGAACAGCAATCAGCCACATACCACCAGGGCAGGCCCCGGCACGGGGGTTGCAACCACCTGACTTGAACGTGACCAGCAGGGGGCTGGCCGCGGGCAAGATTTACAGGCGGTCTCGCACCATGAAGGGCCTTCGTCAAAAAACAATGCTGCTGCTGGCGACTGGGTTTCTCGCCATGCCGCTTCCGGCCGTCGCAAGCGGCTTTTCGGATGGGTCTTCCTTTAACACGCCCAAGGGTACGGCGAACGCGGACTTCAACGCGCCGGCCTCCGGCTACGGCCGCGACGCGAACGGCAATCGCACCATCGTCGATGGCCGTTTCGTGGGCCACTGCCACTTCAACAAGGACGGCATCACACCGGGTGTCGGATCCCGCTCCGGCGTCGCAGAATCGTCAGGCTTCCCGACCGATCCCTGCCAGGACCGCACGGATGGCGACCGCACGAACCTCATGGCCGTCGGCAACAGCGTCACCGTCGTGACCCAGGGCACCTACAACACCGTCATCGTGAATACGCAGCAGACCAACAATGGCAATCAGAAAGTCGTGCTCAATGGCAAGCTCAGCCTCAACTGACACCCGGACCGGCAGGAAGCGCCTGGGCTCGCGAATGGCAGCCATGCTACTCGCGGCCACAAGCATCACGGCCTGTGTCAGCCCGCCGCCCCGCGCCGATGGCACCTACACCGCGCCCATCGGCGGCGCGCCCGTGATCAACAACGAGACCCAGTACAGCAACCAGCTCCGCTGCATCGGCGGGCTGATCCGCTCGCGTCCCACGCCCCCGCCCCGCATCGCCGTCGGCAACATTGCCGACTATACGGGCAAGTACGAAGCTGATGGCTCGGGCCGCAAGGTCACGCAGGGCGCCAATCTCATGGCCATGTCGGCGCTCTCGAAGGCGGGGGTCCGCCTCGTCGAGCGTTTCGACACTTTCGTTGCCGACCTCGAACTGAAATACGCCAACAACAACCTCGTGACCGACAGCACGAAGCCCGGCCTCAACGCGGACGTGCGCAGGATCCTCGCAGGTTCGATCCAGGGCTCCGACTTCTACCTGATCGGCGGCATCACTGAACTCAACTTCAACATCCGTTCGGTTGCAGCTGACGCCTTCGCGGGTGCTACCGACATATCGGGCCTGCGCGGCACGGCGGGCGGCAAGCTCTTCGTCATGAACGTCGCAATGGACTTGCGCCTCATCAACACCCAGACCCTCGAGGTCGTGAAGGTGATTTCCTACCAGAAGCAGATCCTCGGTCGCGAGATCAGCCTCGGTGTCTTCGACTTCCTCGGCAGCACGATCCTCGACATCGGGGCAGGCGAACGCGCGCTGGAACCTATCCAGCTTGCCATTCGCGCCGTCACCGAGCGTGCGATCCTCGACATCATGCGGGACATGGAGCCCCGGGCCAGCGCCCAGTGCGGCATCCACCTTGAATCCGCCAGCGACCCGCTGGCCGACCGTCGCGAAGCGGCACCTTCGCAAGCAGCAGTCCCTGCGCCCGTGCAGCAACCGGTTCGCAGGTTTGTGCAGCAGCCAATCCCGGATCAACCGGTCCAGGCTGCAAAGCAAGCCCCGAAGCCGGCCAAGCCCAAGCGTGCGCAGTCTCCAAAGAAAGCAGGTCCGTCCTTGGCCCTGCGCTCCTCAATCAACTGACCAGGAAAGGTACTGACCCATGAAGACCATCAAAACCGCCCTCGTTGCCGGCGCTGCCTTCGTTGCACTCTCGAGCGTTGCCGCCGCCACGCCCTGCCCCGGCCCGAACCCCTGCCCGCCGAACACGATCCTGAACGGCCAGCTGAGCATCGGAACGACGGTTGCCAGCGTCCAGACGCACATCACGAACGTGACGGGTGACGTCTCCGCGACAGCCGCTGCCATCGGCAACTCGCTGTCGGTCGACGTTGTCGGCGACACGACGATTGGCAACACGCAGCAGAACTGGGGTTATGTCGGTTCGAGCCTCAACGCCACGGTCGCGCACGCCAACGACGTGTCCCTGACCTCGGCCGCGATCGCCAACAGCGCCAGCATCAAGGTGATGGACTCCGACTCGCTCGTCCTGAACAACCTGCAGACCCAGGCGTGGGATCCCACGGCCACCCTCGCGGCCCACGTGTCGAACATCACGGGTGACGCGACCCTGACGGCGGCAGCCATCTCGAACTCGCTTTCGGTCGAGACGGACGCAGCGCTGATCCGCATCGGAACCACCCAGCGCAACCAGGGCCCGAACATTGCCAATGTCAACGCGACCGTCACGAGGGTCTCGGGCGACGTGGCCGTTACCGGTGCGGCGATTGCCAACTCGGTTTCGATCAAGAACGGCCTGTAATCGAACGCGGCCTCAAGCCGCCGCAATCAGCCGAGGGGGTGCCGCAAGGCGCCCCCTCTTCTGTTTCCGCAACGTCACGCAGGACACTCACGCAATCGTGACCCGCCCCCCCCGCGGCCGCAATCTGGATGAACACGGCGCCGTCGCCATATCATCAGCGGAAAACCATCACCGGGGGAAGTATCCGCCATGACCGACAAGAACACACACGAGACGATGACCCGTCCGGTGCCCTTCGCGCCCGTCGGCGACAATGCCCGGATCTGGCATCCGGTCATCATCATTCTCGGCGGCTTCGTCGCCTTCATGTTCTGGGGTATCCTGCCCCAGATAACGCTCGGCGTGTTCGACGGCATCGCGGGCATCACCGACATCCTGAACCCCAACAGCATGACCGTCCGCTATGGCCTGCTGGCCGTCGGCGCAGGCTTTGGCCTTATCCTGCTGCACTTCCTGTTCTGGACCCGCGCGGTGGAGCGCAGGCCCCTGGCCTCGATCGGCTTCCAGGGCCCCGGCTTCGCGCGCAGATACGTTGCAGGGCTCGGCGTCGGGATCATCTTTGCAATCGTCGGCACGATGGCCAGCGCCATCATCGCGGCCGAACTGGGCTACAGGGTCCCTGACATGGCGCCGGACGGATCCTTCAGCCTGGCCGAAGGCGTGCTTCTGACCGCCCTGCTGATCGTCCCCGTCTTCCTCGTCCAGGCCGGGACCGAAGAGGTTGTCTTCCGCGGCTGGATGCTCTCGGCCCTCAGTGCACGCGCATCGATCACCATCGCCGTGATCGTCAGCGGCATAGCCTTCGGCCTCTTCCACCTCGACCGCCTGCTGATCGATCCGAAGTTCGCCGCCATCTTCATGGCAGGCACATCCGTCATGGGTGTCTTCCTCGGTGCCTGGGCTGTCCACGCGCGATCCATCGCGGGCCCCATGGGCTTTCATGGCGCCTACAACGTGCTCCTGCTGCTGACGGGCTACCTCGAAGCAGCCTCACGCGCGGCGCCGACCGACACCGGGCCGGTCATCTTCTCCCGGATGATGATGGAGACGATGAGCGAGGCCCCCCTGTACCAGGACTACATCACCCTGCAGCAGACCTTCGTCGTCGCCATGTCGATCATCGGCCTCATCGTGATCCTCATGTCCCGCAAGCCCGAAGAGCAGGGCTGACGGGCCGCCACTCCACCTGCCTAGCGCTTGCGCGGGAACACGCCCTTGGTCATGAAGCGCTGCGAGGGACCGGTCTTCTTCACGCCGGTCCCTGGCGGCTGGTGCGCCGGCACCAGCTGGTGCTTGCCCGGACCGATCAGGGCCGACCGACCCATGGCCTTGAGCGCCTCGCGCAGCACCGGCCAGTTGTCCGGATCGTGCCAGCGCAGGAACGCCTTGTGCAGGCGCCGCTGCCGGAGGCCCGTCGGGCTCGAGACATGCTCGGCCGATGCGCGCGACACGCCGCGCAGGGGATTGTATCCCGTGTGATACATGGCCGTGGCACTCGCCATCGGTGAAGCCAGGAACGTCTGGACCTGGTCGGCCTTGAAGCCGTTCTTCTTCAGCCAGAGCGCAAGCTCCATCATGTCCCTGTCGGTCGTGCCCGGATGGGCCGCGATGAAATAGGGGATCAGGAAATACTTCTTGCCCGCCTTCTTCGCCGCCGCGTCGAACATCTCCTTGAACCGGTCATAGGTGCCGATCCCGGGCTTCATCATCTTCGAGAGCGGCCCCTCCTCGGTATGCTCCGGGGCGATCTTGAGATAGCCACCCACGTGGTGCGTGACCAGCTCCTCGACATATTCCGGGCTCTCGACGGCAAGGTCATAGCGCACGCCCGAGGCCACCATCACCTTCTTGATGCCCGGCAGCGCGCGCGCTTTCCGGTAAAGCCCGATCAGCGCGTCATGGCTCGTGTTCAGGTTCGGGCAGATGCCCGGATAGACGCACGAGGGCTTGCGGCACGCCGCCTCGATCTTCGGGTCCTTGCAGGCCATCCGGTACATGTTGGCCGTGGGCCCCCCGACATCCGAGATGACGCCCGCGAAACCCTTGGTCTTGTCACGGATAGTGCCGATCTCGCGCAGGACAGAAGCCTCCGAGCGGCTCTGGATGATGCGCCCCTCATGCTCGGTGATCGAACAGAACGAGCAGCCCCCGAAGCAGCCCCGCATGATCGTGACCGAACTGCGGATCATCTCCCAGGCCGGGATCTTCGCATCGCCATAGGACGGATGGGGATTGCGCGCATAGGGCAGCTCGTAGACCGCGTCCATCTCGGGCGTCGTCAGAGGAATGGGCGGCGGCGTCAGCCACAGCTCACGGTCGGCATGCCGCTGCACGAGCCCGCGGGCATTGCCGGGGTTGCTCTCCCGGTGCAGCACGCGTGAGGCCCTCGCATAGGCAAGCTTGTCCTCCATGACCTGCTCGCAGGCCGGCAGGCGCACCACCGCGCGCTCCTTGACCAGCCGCGCGCCTTCGTCGGCACTGTCCACGTCATCGGCATGAAGCTCGAGATAACCCTCGGGCACGCTTGGCTTCATCACGGCGACGCCGCGGATGTCGTCGATCTCCGAGAGCCTGTCTCCCGCCGCCGCGCGATGTGCGACTTCGACGACGGCCCGCTCGGCATTGCCATAGAGCAGGATGTCGGCCTTCGCATCGGCCAGGATCGAGCGGCGCACCTTGTCCGACCAGTAGTCATAATGCGCGATCCGCCGGAGCGACGCCTCGATCCCGCCCAGCACGATCGGCACGTCGCGATAGGCCTCCCGGCAGCGCTGCGCATACACGATGCTGCACCGGTCCGGGCGCTTCCCGCCCTCGCCGCCCGGCGAGTAATTGTCGTTGTGCCGCAGCCGCCGGTCCGACGTGTAGCGGTTCACCATGGAATCCATGTTGCCGCCCGTCACGCCGAAGAAGAGGCGGGGCTTGCCAAGCACGCGGAAAGGTTCAGCGCTGTGCCAGTCAGGCTGCGCGATGATCCCGACGCGGAACCCCTGCGCCTCCAGCAACCGCCCGATGATCGCCATCCCGAAACTCGGATGGTCGATATAGGCATCGCCCGTCACGACGATGATGTCGCACGCATCCCAACCCAACCGGTCCATCTCCGCGCGGGACATCGGCAGGAAAGGCGCCGCACGCCCGGGCCTGGCGCGGCTGAAAAGATGAGGAGCAGCTTCCATGATGCGCGCTGTGTGCCCGCTCTGGCCGCCGCGGTCAATCGATGATGCCGATCCGGACCGGCATTCGGCCGGTTAACCAGCTATCTCCCATGAAACACAGGGGCTGCCTGTTACACGAGATACACTTTCGTCAGGTGTTTTTCGTTCTCCCGCTCTGCATTGTTGATCCAAGGGGCCGCATGGCCCCCAGGAAGAACAATATAGGAACTTGAGTGACGCGACGGCAGGTGCCAAATCGACGCGCCCCACCGCACACCCCGTCGCATCGCCTATACTGATGATGACCACAGGGAGTCTCGCCATGCTGAACATCATCTGCCGCATCCTGCTGGCCCTCATTGGCGCAGGCGCCCTTCTCATCGCGGCCCAGGCCTGGATGCAGCCCGACCACCTCGCAGGCCAGATCGGCTTCATGCTGGTCGGAGACCTCGGCCATTCCTCATTCCGCGCCGACATCGGCGGCTTCTTCGCAGCCTCCGGCATCTTCATGCTGCTTGCCGCCGTGCGCGGCGAACGCCAGTTCGTCCTGCCCCCGCTGGTGCTCCTCGGCCTCGCGCTGGCCGGCCGCCTCGCCACGGCCGCGCAGACAGGTTTCATCACGGCCTACACGCAGCCCATCACCATCGAGGTCGTCACGCTTGTCGTGCTGCTCCTCGCCTGGACTCAATTCCGCAGGGCCTGAGCCCTTCCGGACACACCCCAAGCCGGCATCCGGAAAACACCCCTGCGGGGTAGCCGCGCGAGGCCGCTCCCCCCTGAGGCGAAACCCCGGCAGAGGCTTCCAGGCCACGCTACCGCGCCGTCTGCCGCCTCGCCCGCCGGCTGTGTCGCGACGGGGGTTAACCCACCAA
>DAISVV010000073.1:0-12911 GCA_036840015.1 Micropepsaceae bacterium | reverse complement strand
CGTGATCACCTCGTCGACATGCAGCAGCACGTCATATTTCCGGCAGATGCGCTGGATCTCGGGCCAGTAGCTGTCGGGCGGGAACATGAGCAAGCCCGCGCCGTGGATCGGCTCGGCCGAGAACGACGCCACCTTGTCGGGCCCGAGCTCGAGAATCTTCTCCTCCAGCTTGCGCGCAACCGAAATCCCGTAGGCATCCGGATCCTGGTCACCGCCAAATCCGTACCAGTAGACGGTGGGCACCTTCACGAAGCCGGGCAGGGGCAGGTCGAACTGCGGATGCATGGGCGTCAGCCCCGACAGCGAGGCCGCCGCCATCGTCACGCCGTGATAGGCATACTCCCGCGAGATATGGATCTTCTTGTCCTTCTTGCCCTGCAGGTTCCAGTAATAACGGATGAACTTCAGTGCCGTGTCGTTCGCCTCCGAGCCGGAATTTGCATAGACGATCCGGTCCAGCCCCTCCGGCAGGATCGAGGCCAGCTTCGCCGCAAGCTCGGTCGCATAGGGGTTCGTGGTCTGGAAGAAGGCGTTGTAGTAGGGCAACTGCCGCATCGCCTGTGCGGCCGCCTCCGCAAGCTCCGCCCGGCCATAGCCGACATTCACGCACCACAGTCCCGACATCCCGTCGATGAGGCGGTTGCCCTCCGAGTCCCACAGGTAAACCCCGTCGGCCTTCACGATGACCCGTACGCCTTTCTTGTTCAGCGCCTGTGTTTCGGTGAACGGGTGGATGTGATGCCGGGCATCAAGCTCCTGCCAGTGCTTGGTAAGGTTATGGGTCGCGGTCGTGCTGGACATGGCGTTTGCTCGCAGTGAGATTGGAAAAAGGGGGGCAGGCGTCAATAAGCCTGCAACAGAAAGGACAGCAGCGCTCGCCTCAGGGATTGTAGCCAATCCGGGCGCAAAGAATGAGAAGCTGGTCCTTTGAAGCCATGGAGCAATCCTACCAAAGCTTTTCCAGCCGCGCCAGACGGGCTTGAAAGCCGGTGCGGCCCTTGTCACACATGGTCAATGCGCCGGTCAGAAAAAGCAGAGCAGATCTTCGCCCGCCTTGCACGGGCCAATCCGTCCCCGAAAGGCGAACTGGATCACGTCAACCCCTACACGCTGCTCGTGGCCGTGGTCCTCTCGGCCCAGGCAACCGACAAGGGCGTCAACCGGGCGACCGCGGCCCTCTTCAGGCAGGTAACCACCCCCCAGCAGATGCTAGACCTCGGCGAGGCTGGCCTGATCGAGCACATCAAGTCCATCGGCCTGTTCAGGGCGAAGGCAAAGAACGTCATCCGGCTCTCGCAGGACCTGATCGACCATCACGGCGGCGAGGTTCCAACGACGCGCGAGGAACTCGAGAAACTCCCGGGCGTGGGCCGCAAGACGGCCAACGTGGTGCTCAACATGGCGTTTGGCCAGCCCACAATGGCCGTCGACACGCACGTGTTTCGCGTTTCCCAGAGGCTCGGCCTCGCCAAGGGCAAGACCCCGCTCGCCATCGAAGAGCAATTGGTGAAGGTCGTGCCGGAAAGATTCATGCAGCACGCCCATCACTGGCTGATCCTGCACGGCCGTTATACCTGCCTCGCCCGTGGACCGAAATGCGTCGAATGTCCTGTCGAGGATCTTTGCGCCTTCAAGGGCAAGGCGAAGCCCGCAACGAGGAAATCGAAGTGACCAGACTGGCAGGCCTCCCTGTGTTGGCATTCGCGACAGCCGTCGTGGCAGCGTTTCTGTTCGCATGGCAGTCGCTGACCCTCGCGCCGCAGGCAGGCGACGGTTCATTCGCGACACAAAGGGCTTACGCAACGCTGCAGGACCTGCTCGCCGAGCAGGTCCCCCATCCGACAGGCTCCCCGGCGAACCATCGCGTTCGTGACAGGATTCTCGCGCAATTCAGGGCCGCCGGATACGAACCGGAGGTCCAGGCGGCCTTCCAGTGCGCACCGCCGGAAAAGGCAGTCGGCTGCACGCAGGTGGAAAACATCATCGCCGTCCTTAAGGGTACGGGCGAGGGCAGGGCAATCCTCGCCACCGCGCACTATGACAGCGTCCCGGCAGGACCCGGTGTCGGAGATGACGGTGTTGGCGTCGTCGTGATGCTGGAACTTGCCCGCACGCTGAAGGCGATGCCACAGGCCCGAAACGACGTGATCTTCCTCATCACCGACGGCGAGGAAACCGGGCTCCGGGGCGCCGTTGCCTTCGCCAGGAACCACCCGCTGATGAAGCAGGTGGGCATCGTCGTGAAAATTGAAGCCCGCGGCAACACGGGTCCGGCCATCATGTTTGAGACCGGCAGCGGCACCAGTCGGCTCATCTCGCTCTTCGCCGACGCCGTTGGATCGCAGGTGTCGAACTCGCTCGCCTACGAGATATACCGGCTCCTGCCAAACGACACCGACTTCACGATCTACAAAAGCGCAGGCCTGAACGGCTACAATTTCGCGATGATCGGTGCCGCGGCGCGCTACCATACGCCCAAGGACAATCTCGCACTCCTCGACCGCAACACGTTGCGCCATCACGGCGAGCAGGTGACAGCCCTCGTCAGGGCGTTGCAGGGCCAGGATCTTGAATCCCTCCGATCGCAGGAAGACGCCAGCTACTTCGACCTGTTCGGCAACGGTCTCGTGCATTGGCCAGCATCCCTGAACGTGCCCCTGGCCTTGGCAGCTTTGGTCCTGCTCGCCGGCACTGCCGTGACGGGACGAACATCCATGTCGATGGCAGCCGCGATCTGGTCGATGGCCTCGCTCCTGGTCATGCCCTTCGTGATGTTCGCCATCGGCTGGATCCTGTCATACCCGCTCGGCATCTGGCCCGAGGTTCACGTGCTCGACCACCAGGCGCCGTGGCCTGCGCGTGTGGCGTTGCTCGGTGCAACCTTCGCAGTCGCCACGGTTGCGGCCCATCTGCTGGCGCCGCGCGCGGAGCCGCAGGCCGTAAGCCTCGTCTACTGGCTCTTCCTGGCGTTGCTCGCTGTCGCCACTGCCGCCGCGCTGCCGGGGGCAGCCTATGCCTTCCTCTGGCCCGTCGTCATCTTCGCGCTTGTGGCAGGCGTCGGCCAGTTCATCGCCCCCGCTTCCGCCATGCGCTGGGCCGCGTTCGCGGGCTTCGTGGCCATCGCCATGTTCTGGAGCGGTCACATGCTGGCCCTCGATGCCGTGGTTGGCTTCCCGCTCAGCCAGTTCAAGCTCTTGGCTCTGTTCCCGCTGGCACTGGCGATGGTCCCGCTCTTCCTGATGGCCGCCCCCCTGCGCACCCCGGTTCTTGCTCTCCCCGTCGCGCTGACACTGGTCGCTGCCGCCCTCGCATCGACCATGCCCGGCTACACGCCGGACAACCCGCGTCCCCTCAACATCGTCTACCATCAGGACGCAGACACGGGTGACGCGCGCTGGATCGTTCAGGAAACACCGGTCGATCGCGACTTCATGCAGCGCGCGGGCTTCGGTCCGGCCCCGGAAGGCATCAACCTCGCAGGGCTGGTTCCGACCCAGGCTTTCACCCGCAAGGCGGCATCCGCGCGGCTGGAGGCACCGCGTTTCGAAATCGTCGCCCGCGAAACGCGCGGTGATAAGGTCAGCCTTTCGGGCCGGATCCGGTCGGTGCGTGCAGGCTTTGTCTTCGGCCTCATCATTCCCCCGGGGTCTGGCATCACCGCCGTCACCCTCGAAGGCCAGCCGCTCGTATCTTCCGATCGCCTGAAAGCCGGCCGGCCCCTCTGGGCACGCATCTTCGGCACGGCCGACAAGCCGCTCGCAATCACGATCGAGCATGAAGCCGGGGCCTCGGGCCGCATCGCGCTGTTCGAACGTTCGGCCCTTCCGGACACGCCCGAAGCCGGTGAACTCGTGGCGCTGAGACCGGACAATGCAAGCCCCGTCCACGCCGGCGACGGCGCCTTTGTCTTCCGGCAGCTCGACCTGAACGCTCTCACGCCGGTGGGGCAGGCGGCTCCTCAGCCTTGATTTCGTGGCGAATGAAAAGCGGCATCTGCGCCATGAAAAACAGCAGGTTCAGCGGGATGAACCCCCAGACCTTGAACCAGAGCCACGTCTCGAACGAATAATTCTGCGCGACATAGATGTTGAGCCACCCCAGCGCGCAGAAGAACAGCACCAGGCGCACCGTGAATGCATGCCAGCCGCGCGCGGTCAGCTGGATGGCGAGGTCCATGATGTCACTGATGATCAGCCGCCTCGTTGCCAGCCCGCCCGCTAGGATGAAGGAGACAGCAAAATAATAGATCGTCGGCTTCATCTTGATGAACAGGTCATCGTTCAGCCAGATCGTGAGCCCCCCGAAGATCAGTACCACCACCGCGCTGAACACGATGAGGGGTGACACTTTCCGCGTGAGCACATAGGTCACGATGCCCGAGATCACGGTCGCCACCATGAACACCGCCGTGGCCGGCATTATGTCCAGCGCGTAGTAGCAGGCAAAGAAGATGACGAGTGGCCCGAGTTCCAGGAAGAATTTCAGAAGCGAATTCATGCGGCTCTTGTCCTGTATGCGGGCGTTCGATCAACCTTGCGGCGGGTTGGAGGAGGCGCCGACCAGCGCGCGCGAGAACTGTTCGGCATCGAAGGCCTGCAGGTCATCGGCCGTCTCGCCGACGCCGATATAGTGGATCGGCAGGTCGAACTTCTCGGCGATCGACACAAGGATCCCGCCGCGCGCTGTTCCGTCGAGCTTCGTCATGATGACGCCGCTGATCTTGGCAGACTCCCGGAACACTTCGGCCTGTGCGACGGCGTTCTGCCCCGTCGTGGCATCGAGCACCAGGATCGCATTGTGCGGCGCCGCCGGATCGATCTTCTTGATGACGCGGACCATCTTTTCGAGTTCGGCCATCAGGCCCGCCTTGTTCTGCAGCCGTCCCGCCGTGTCGATCAGAAGCACGTCGTAGCCCTCGTTGCGCGCGTGCTCATAGGCCTCGTAGGCAAGGCCCGCTGCATCCGCACCCGTTTCCTTGGCCATGACCGGGCAACCCGTTCGCTCGCCCCAGACCTTGAGCTGCTCGACGGCCGCTGCACGAAACGTATCGCCCGCCGCAAGCATGACCTTCAGCCCTTCGCCCTTGTACTTCTGAGCCAGCTTGCCGATCGTCGTGGTCTTCCCCGATCCGTTGACGCCCGCCATCAGCACGACATGGGGCTTGAGTTCCGGACGGATGAGCAGCGGCTTCGACACGCGCCTCAGGATCTTGACGATCTCGTCAGCGAGCGCCGTACGGATTTCTTCCTCGGTCACGTCGGCGTTGAACCGCGTGCGCTTCAGTTCGGCAACGACATCCGCGGCAACCTTGGCACCCATGTCGGCGCCGATCAGGAGTTCCTCGAGCTCATCGAGCGCCGCCTGGTCAAGCCGCCGTCGCGTGAAGACACGCGTGATCCCTTGCGTGAAGGCCTGCGTACTGCGCGTCAGCCCGGCCTTCAGGCGCGCGAAGAAGCCGGGCTTCTTTCCTTCCGTTTCAGACATCAGGCTGCCTCTGCATAGGCGAAGTGGCGGTCAGAGCCCGTCACGCGTGCCCGCACGATCATGCCTGCCGGCTGCGCGGTCGAAAGCTTGACCGGTGCATAGGTGGGACTGCGCCCGATGAGATCCTGTTCGACCAGAAGCTCGATCTCGCGCCCGGGAAGCGTTGCAAGATGCGCCGACAGCATCTCGGCCCCGAGCGCCCTGAGCGCGCCTGCGCGTGCTTTGATGCGCGCGCCGTCGACTTGCGGCATCCGGGCCGCCGGCGTGCGCGCCCGCGCCGAGAAGGGAAACACGTGCAGGTAGGTCAGACCGCAGTCGCGCACATGCTGCATCGTCGAGGCGAACATCTCGTCGCTCTCGGTGGGGAAGCCCGCAATCAGGTCGGCACCAAAGACGATCTCCGGCCGCCGCTCCCGCAGGTCTGCGCAGAACGCGACCGCCTGCGCGGTCGTGTGGCGCCGCTTCATGCGCTTGAGGATCATGTCATGCCCTGCCTGCAGCGAAAGGTGCAGGTGCGGCATCAGCCGCGGCGCATGCTGCGCCAGTTCGACCAGCTGCGCATCGCACTCGGCAACATCCAGCGACGACAGGCGCAGCCGTGGCAGGTCCGGCACCAGCCGCAGGATCTGCTCCACCAGCCGCCCGAGCTTTGGCGTGCCTGGCAAATCGCCTCCATAAGAGGTGATGTCGACGCCCGTAAGCACGATCTCGCGCACGCCCTGCTGCACCAGGCGCTTGATGTCATCGACAACGGCGCCAGCCGGCACGCTGCGCGAGGGCCCGCGCCCAAAGGGAATGATGCAGAACGTGCAGCGATGGTCGCAGCCATTCTGCACCTGCACGAACGCGCGTGCCCGACCGTCAAAGCCGGCGACCAGGTGTGATGCGGTCTCCCGCACCGACATGATGTCGTTGACGAGCACACGCGCCTGCGGCACGTCGATCGCGTAGGACTTGGCTTCGAGCTTGTCAGCATTGCCCAGGACCCGGTCGACCTCGGGCATGTCGGCAAAGGCCTCGGGGTCTGTCTGCACCGCGCAGCCAGTCACCACGATATGTGCATCAGGGTTTTCACGCCGCGCCCGGCGTATGGACTGGCGTGCCTGTCTGACAGCCTCTGCCGTGACGGCGCAGGTATTCACGATGATGGCATTGTTGAGGCCAGCCTCGGTGGCCTTCTTGCGCATCACTTCCGATTCATACGTGTTGAGCCGGCAACCCAGCGTGATGATGTCGATGCTCAAGCGGCCCCCTTGGCAAAGTACCGCTCGTCAAGCACGCCCGTGAAGTTGAGTTCCGTCGCGCCGGTCATCAGGACATGGTTGTCCTCGCGCCAGTGGATGTCGAGCGGGCCACCGTCAAGCTCGACCCGCACCTGCCGGTCCGTCAGCCGCTTGCGCGCCGCCGCAACCACGCTCGCGCACGCCGCCGCCCCGCAAGCCTGTGTCAGGCCCGCGCCGCGCTCCCAGACCCGCAGCCGGATCTCGCACTTTGAACGCACCTGCGCCAGGCTGATATTCGCGCGGTCCGGAAACAGCGGATGATGCTCCAGCATCGGACCGATCTTTCGCAGGTCATGGGCCTGCGCGTCGTCGACGAAGAAGATGCAATGAGGGTTGCCCATGTTCACCGCCGACGGCCCGAACAGCACCGGCGCATCGATGGGACCCACCTTGATGTCGAGCGTTCGCGTGTCCATGCGCTCGGCCAGCGGGATGTCCTGCCATTCAAGCTTGGGCTCGCCCATGTCGACCGTGACACGCCCGTCCGGCGCCCGCGAACAGACGATGAGCCGCCCCGGCGCCGCGACCGTAACCGACGGTCGGCCGCCCTCCGCTAGCAGCAGCTCGCCCACGCACCGCGCGCCATTGCCGCAAGCCCCGGCGGCGCTCCCGTCGGGGTTCCAGATGCGCATCAGGGCATCTGCGGTTCCTGGCGCGGCCTCGATCGAGATCAGCTGGTCAAAGCCGACCCCCCGGTGCCTGTCGCCGATCCGCTTGGCCGCCTCCGCGCTGAACGCAACCGCCTGCCCCCGCGCATCGATGATCACGAAGTCGTTGCCAAGGCCATTCATCTTGTAGAAGGCGATACCCATGGCGCGTGTATATAGGCGCCACCCCCCGGCCCCGCTAGTCAAAACCGCGGGCTGGCAGGGCGCCGGTCGCAGCTGGCCCCCGCGTCGATCTGCGCCGGTTAACAGGCCTGCCACGCGGCGACAGGGCAGGGGAACAGCCTTGACAGCAAGGGTCGCCAATCCCTACTTTCCGCCCGAATTTCCTGGATCGCCCCGATGCCGATCCGCCCCTGACAATGGGTCCGGGGTCAACGTCCGTCAGCGCGTTGCGCCCGCGGGCGCGATAGGTGTTGGGCAAATCGCGGGATAAACCGCGGACGTGGACGTGAATGTTTGAGAACCTGACCAATCGGCTGACATCGGTCTTCGACGGACTGACCGGCCGTGGGGCAATCAGCGAAGCCGATGTCGATGCAGCGCTGCGCGAAGTGCGCCTCGCGCTGATCGAGGCCGACGTCTCGCTGCCGGTCATCAAGGACTTCCTCGCCAAGGTGCGTGCCCGCGCCATCGGCGCCGACGTGTTGCGCTCGGTCACGCCCGGCCAGCAGATCGTCAAGATCGTCCACGACGAACTGGTCGAGACCCTCGGAACCGAAAGTTCCGGTCTCAGTCTCGATATCTCCCCGCCAGCGGTCGTCATGATGGTGGGCCTCCAGGGCTCGGGCAAGACAACCTCGACCGCCAAGATCGCGCTGCGCCTGACCAATCGCGACCGCAAGAAGGTCATGATGGCCTCGCTCGACACGCGCAGGCCCGCTGCCCAGGAGCAGCTGAAGATCCTCGGTGAGCAGATCGGCGTGGCAACCTTGCCGATCATCGCGGGCCAGGCCCCCGCCGACATTGCCCGCCGCGCGCTGCAGGCAGCCAAGCTCTCCGGCTTTGACGTGCTGATGCTCGACACCGCAGGCCGCCTGCATGTCGACGAGGCGCTGATGGCCGAGATCGCCGAGATCCGCAATATCTCGGCACCGATAGAGACCCTGCTTGTTGCCGACAGCCTCGCCGGCCAGGACTCCATAAACGTCGCCAAGCAGTTCAACGAGCGCATCGGCCTGTCCGGCATCGTGCTTACCCGCATTGATGGCGATGGCCGCGGAGGTGCCGCACTGTCCATGCGCGCCATCACCGGCGCACCGATCAAGCTGCTCGGTACCGGCGAGAAGATTGACGCGCTCGAGGATTTCCACCCCCGCCGCATCGCCGGCCGCATCCTCGGCCAGGGCGACGTCGTCAGCCTTGTCGAGAAGGCCGCCGAGACTGTCGACCAGGAAAAGGCCGAAGCGCTGGCCCGCAAGATGCAGAAGGGTCAGTTCGACCTCGACGATCTCGCCGAGCAGTTGCGCCAGATGCGCCGCATGGGCGGGATGCAGGGCATCATGAGCCTGCTTCCAGGCATCGGTCGCATGAAGGACCAGATGGCCACCGCAGGTCTCGACGACCGCATGCTGAAGCGCCAGGAAGCGATCATCCTCTCGATGACGCGCGAGGAGCGTCGCAACCCCGATGTTCTCAACGGCTCGCGCCGCAAGCGCATCGCGAAGGGATCGGGCGTCGAGGTCTCCGAGGTCAACAAGCTGCTGAAGATGCATCGCCAGATGGCTGATGTGATGAAGAAGATGGGCAAGGGCAAGGGGCTCATGAGCGCGCTGTTCGGCGGTTCCATGCCGCGCATGCCGGGCGGAGGGACCCTGCCGGGTCTCGGCGGCCAGGCAATGGGCGGACAGGCCTTGCCACCGGGTTTGACACTGCCGCCGGGGTTCCCCGGCAAGAAATAGTTCGCACCACGAGGTGCGGTTGAGTTTCAACGAATAACGGAAGGAAAGTCTGACAGATGCTGAAAATCAGGATGTCCCGCGGCGGAACAAAGAAGCGCCCGTTCTACAAGATCGTCGTTGCCGATGCGCGCTGCCCGCGCGACGGCCGCTTCATCGAGCGCCTCGGCCACTACAATCCGCTCCTGCCCAAGGACAACGTCGAGCGCGTGAAGTTCGACCTCGACCGCATGAAGTACTGGCTCAGCCAGGGCGCACAGCCCTCCGATCGCATCGAGCGTTTCCTCGCCGATGTCGGTCTGGCCAAGAAGAAGACCTCCTTCAACGACCCGTCGAAGTCTGCGCCCCGCAAGAAGGCGCAGGAGCGTCTGGCCGCCGAGAAGAAGGACGCTGAAGCCGCGGCCTGATCGGTCCCGGTTTAGCGCGTGGTTTCCGGATTGGAACAGCGGCAATGACAGGCAAGCAGATCCTGCTGGGCAAGATAATCGCTGCCCACGGACTGAAGGGCGAGGTGAAGATCAGAAGCTTCACCGCGGACCCGCTCGACATCGCGTCCTACGGGATGGTCACGGTGCCTGATGGCCGCCGTTTCCACCTCGAGCGGGCGCGCATGCAGGGCGACCTCGTCATTGCGGCCGTGCGCGGGATTGTCGACCGCGACGCGGCCGAGGCCCTCAAGGGCCTCGAGTTGAGCATCGATCGCCAGGACCTGCCCGATGATGAAGCCGGGGAGGGCGAGTTCTACCAGGCCGACCTCATCGGCCTTCCCGTTTATGACGGCAATGGCACGCGCCTTGGCGAAGTCGTGGGCTTCCAGGACTTCGGCGCCGGCGACCTGATGGAAGTCGAGATGCCGTCGGGGACCGTCGGCCTCGTTCCCTTCGCCGACAGCATGGTCCCCTTCGTCGACGTGGACGAAGGACGCATCGTGCTTTCCGATACAGGGGTGGCCGTCCTGCATGCCGATGTCGAGCTTTCCGAAAAGAAGGTCGGCATCCAATGACGTGGTCCGCGACAGTTCTCACGATCCAGCCCGACATGTTCCCGGGCCCCCTCGGCATCTCGCTGAGCGGCAAGGCGCTGGCTGAAAGCGCGTGGTCGCTCGAGGCGCACGACATCCGCCGTCATGCGACGAACCGCTATGGCTCGGTCGATGATACGCCAGCCGGCGGTGGCCCTGGCATGGTCATGCGGGCCGACATCGTGGCCGCCGCGATTGACGCAGTCGAACGCCGCGAGCGGCCGGTGATCCTGATGTCGCCGCGCGGACGCCCCTTCACGCAAGCCCGCGCCCGCGAACTCGCGGCCGGCCCCGGCGCTATCTTTGTCTGTGGCCGCTTCGAGGGCATAGACCAGCGCGTGATCGACGGCCGCAACCTCGAGGAAATCTCGATTGGCGACTACGTGCTCTCGGGTGGCGAGCTCGCGACGATGATTGTCATCGATGCCGTTGTGCGCCTTTTGCCGGGCGTCGTGGGCGCCAGCGATTCACTCAGCGAGGAAAGCTTCGAGCAAGGCCTCCTCGAATATCCGCATTACACGCGCCCGCAGGTCTGGGAGGGCAGGGAGATCCCTGAGATCCTGACCTCCGGCCATCACCGCAAGATCAGGGACTGGCGCCTCGCGCAAAGCCTTGAGCTCACCAAACTCCGCCGCCCCGATCTGTGGGACGCCTGGCAGCGTCGCCACGGGGCAGCATCAACAAAACACTAGGATCTGGAAAGGAACAGTAAGATGAATCTCCTGCAGCAGCTCGAAGCCGAACAGGCCCTTGCCGTCACCAAGAAGAAGCGCCCGGACTTCGGTCCTGGTGACACCGTGAAGGTCAACGTCAAGGTCGTCGAGGAATCCTACGACGAGAAGACCAAGCAGACCAAGCGCCGCGAGCGTATCCAGGCCTTCGAGGGCGTGGTCATCGGCCGCCAGGGGCAGGGCGTGAATGAGAACTTCACTGTCCGCAAGATCTCCTACGGCGAAGGCGTGGAACGCGTGTTCCCGGTCTACAGCCCGCTGGTCGACTCGGTCGACGTCCTGCGTCGTGGCCGCGTGCGCCGCGCGAAGCTCTATTACCTCAAGGGCCGCACCGGCAAGTCCGCGCGCATCACCGAGCGCCAGGACAAGGAAAAGGATGGCGAAGCCTAGACTTGGGCCTCGACTCACTTTCCTTTCGGATGGCAACGACCGCAGACGTGTCTGCGGTCGTTGAACTCATTGAAAGTGCCTATCGTGGTGAGGAAAGCCTGAAGGGCTGGACCTCTGAAGCTGGCTTCATTGACGGCCAGCGGACGAATTCGCAAGACATCTCGGGCCTGATCGGCAGTCCTGAGGCGCGCTTCGTGCTCGCATTCGATGCCGGCAAGCTTGTCGGCTGCGCACTCGTGAAAAATGAGCACGGCCAGGGCTATTTCGGGATGTTTTCCGTGAGGCCCGCCCGTCAGGGGGCAGGGCTTGGAAAGCGGCTCCTCGCCGAAGCCGAAGAGACAGCCCGTTCTCTCTGGGGCTGCCAGACCATGAAGATGACGGTGATCAGCATCCGTGACGAGCTGATTGCGTTTTACGAGCGGCGCGGTTATCGCCGCACCGGCACCGAGCCGTTTCCCTTCGACAAGGAACCGGGCGTACGCAGGAAAGACTTTCACTTCGTGGTCTTGACGAAAGCGCTCGACTGAAGCCCGGGGCGCTAAGCCTTTCAGGTCAGCACCCGAGAGGCCGGCCATCCACGATCTGGTCGAGATGCGCCGACATCCCGTAGCCCGTCATCCCGTTCAGGCCGCCGGCTTTCATCGCCTTGTTTTATGGGGTTTTCGGTCGTCCATGCGTGAAGGCCGGGCGCCCGCGGGTCAGGTCGAGGCAGACGGTCATCTGCCATAACCCTCGTGGCGACGGTTGCTGAGCCCGAACCAACTGCCGATCTTCTTCATCGGGTCGAAGACATTCAGCTCCATGCTGCGATTATAGCAATGCGCCTTGTCCGGAACGTGGGTGTACGCGTCCTGCGGCGAAAGGCGTGTCTTCTGGCCAGGGGCGCTCATGGTGGCTGGCCCTGCGGCAATGGGTTGGATGCCGACAGTCCAACGGCGCACCGTCGCATCGCCACATGCGCTGGATCAACCCTGCCGCGCCTGCCACTCGGCCCGGGTAAGGCGGTAAAGTATATGTCGCCGTAGCGTATGCCCCACCGGCAGGCGAGGATGGTCGAAATCTTCGGACGCATCCCGGTGCATGCCCAGGCGTTCCATCACCGACCATGACGGTTTATTGGCCACGACAGTGAACGACACGATTTGATCAAGATTCAAATCCTCAAACCCCGTCCGAAGGGCCGCCTGCGCGGCCTCCGTCGCATATCCCTTGCCCCAGTGGGCGGGCGCAAGCCGCCACCCGATCTCGACCGCCGGCGCGAACGGCGCGTCGAACCCAACACGTTGCAGCCCCGTATATCCGATGAAGGGCGCAACCCTCGGCACCTCAAGCGCCCAGACCCCGAACCCGTGCAGCCGGTGGTGCGCCTCGAACAGCGCCACCAGTGCCTCTGACTGCTCCCGCGTCAGCAGACCCGGCATGAACCGCATTGTCAGCGG
>DAISVV010000072.1:0-12914 GCA_036840015.1 Micropepsaceae bacterium | reverse complement strand
TACACCGATGGCGCGTGTTCGGGAAATCCGGGACCGGGTGGCTGGGGCGCGATCCTGGTCTTTCGCGGGTCGCGGCGCGAGCTGTCGGGTGGCGAGAAGCTGACCACCAACAACCGCATGGAGCTCATGGCAGCAATCGCTGCACTCGAGGCACTCAAGCGGCCCTGCGAGGTGCACCTGCACACCGACAGCATGTACCTGAAGGACGGGATCACCAAGTGGATCAAGGGCTGGAAGGCGAAGGGCTGGAAGACGGCCGACCGCAAGCCCGTCAAGAACGTGGACCTCTGGCAGCGGCTGGATGAAGCCACGGTATCTCACAAGATCTCGTGGCGCTGGGTGCGCGGGCACAACGGCCATGAAATGAACGAGCAGGCCGACGCGCTGGCGCGGGCCGCGGTGCCGGCGCCCTGAGCCCCGGCGCCGGGCACATGCCGGCGGCCGGGCCAGGGGCGGGGGCCGACCGACGGGCAGGGCGTCGCGCGGTTCGCCGACGGCGACAAGGCCCGGCAGGGCATCGCGGTCGCCGGCACGGCCGGCCAGCCGGTGCCCGCCGCCGGGTACTTGCCGTCGGCCGGGCCTGAGGCGTGGATCAGAGCTTGCCGAGGATGTATTCGGCGGCCGAAACCTTGAACGCGCCGCCCTCTTCCACCTCGAGGGCTTTGACGACGCCGTTCTCGACAATGGCGGCGTAGCGCTGGCTGCGGACGCCCATGCCGTACTTGGTCGCATCGAGCTCGAGGCCGAGCTTCTTCGTGAAGTCGCCGTTGCCGTCAGCCAGCAGCTGAACCTTGCCTTCTGCATTCTGCGATTTGCCCCATGCGCCCATCCCGACCGCGTCGTTCACGGACAGGCAGCCCACGTTGTCGACGCCCTTCTTGGCGAAGTCGGCGGCATGCTCGACATAGCCCGGCAGGTGGCGGGCCGAGCAGGTCGGCGTGAAAGCGCCGGGAACGGCGAAAAGCACCACCTTCTTGCCGGCGAAAAGCTCGTCGGTCGTGACCGGGGCGGGCCCCTTGTCGGTCATCTGGGTCAGGGTGGCGGACGGGATCTTCTCTCCAACCTTGATCGTCATGGCGTGGTCCTCTTTCTTAAACGGGGTGAGCGTCCGGGCAGGATGTAGGCGATCCGGCGGCGCGAGAAAAGGCAGGATGACCATCCTTCGCCAATTTCCCCTACTGCAACTGTGGCTGCGGATGCCCTTTTCCGCAGCAGTGCGGCCACTTCTCATGCGTATTACCCACGCGATCCTGTGGATGGAGGGGATTGTGATCGTGGGCCTGTTGCGCATGACGTTGACGCAAGCGAGGCCCTCGCTGTGACATGAACGAAATATAATCCGTGCACTGTGCGGATCGATCCGTCCACTGAAGGCTGCGGTGATGCGGCTTGCGGCACGAGTCCTGCAACGCGTCGCGGCCCAGGAATTTCAACGCTGCAGCGCGGCGGGTCCCTTCCAGACGACGGCGAACGCGATTACAATTAATCCATGGGTTTCTTCGGCGCATCACAACAGGCAACGCCACCGGCCTCGGGCTCGCTCGAGGGGCAGGTGCTCATTGCCATGCCGAATATCCCCGACCGGAAGATGGAAAGAGCCGCCATCTTCCTGTGCGCGCATTCCGAGCGCGGGGCCATGGGTCTCATCCTGAACAAGCTCGTGCGCGACATGTCGTTCATCGACCTTCTGCGCCAGCTCAGGATCATGCCGAAGGCCAGCCGCGTCGAGGGCATTCCCGTGCAGTTCGGCGGGCCGGTCGATACCGAGCGCGGCTTCGTGCTGCATTCGGGCGAGTATGAAGCGGGCAGCAACACGATGCGCATCGGTGGGCATGCCGGGCTCAACCTTGGGCTGACGGCGACGGTCGATGTCGTGACGGACATTGCCGAGGGCCGCGGCCCTCGCGCCTCGATGCTGGCGCTTGGCTATGCCGGCTGGGGCGCCGGACAGCTCGAGGCCGAACTTGCGCGGCATGCGTGGCTCATCTGCCCGTCGGATGACTTCCTGCTTTTCGGGCAGCAGTACCAGCTCAAGTGGGAGCACGGGCTGCGCAAGATGGGCATCACGCCATCACAGCTTTCGCGGGACTCGGGACGGGCCTGATCCGCCGGGACGCGGCAGCCCGCGCGGTGCGGGGGCCGGGCGCAGGCTTGCGGCGAGGAAGTTGTAGGCCTGGTTGGCCGTCATCGGTGCCCCGAACAGGAAGCCCTGCGAGAACTCGCACTGCAGCGACCTGAGGCTTGCGGCTTCGGCCTCGGTCTCCACACCCTCGGCGACAACCGACATGTCGAGGTCGTGCGCGAGGCGGATGATCGAGCGCAGGACAACCGGCGTTTCCTCGTTGTGCGCCATGTCGGTGATGAAGCTGCGGTCGATCTTGACGGTGTCGAAGGGGAAGCGCTGCAGGTAGGCCAGCGACGAGAAGCCGGTGCCGAAGTCATCGAGCGCGAGGCCGGCGCCCGCGTCCTTGAGGTGCCCGAGCGCCTCGGCCATCGAGTCCGGGTTCTGCATCAGAACGCTTTCGGTGATCTCGAGCTTCAGCGAGAGGCGCTGCGGGTTCTGGCGGTCGAGGATTCCGATGACATCGTCGAAGAAGGCCTGGCGCAGCAGCTGGCGGGCCGAGACGTTGACGCTGCAGAAGACCGGGTCGCGCATCGGGACGGCCTGCTGCCAGCGGCGCAGTTCGACGGCCGCGCGCTCGACGGCGTAGCTGCCCAGCGGAATGATGAGACCTGTCTCCTCGGCAAGCGGGATGAACTCGGCCGGGGCCAGCAGGCCGCGCTGGGGGTGGCGCCAGCGCATCAGGGCTTCGAACCCGGCGACCGAATTGTCGGCAAGGCGGATGATGGGCTGGTAGTGCAGCTCGATCTGCTGGCGCTCGAGGGCCGAGCGCAGGTCGGCGTCCATGGTCAGGCGGTCGGGCGAGCGCGGCTTCATCTGGGGCTGGTAGATCTCGAAGCCGCCACGGCCTGCCCGCTTGGCGTGGTACATCGCCAGTTCCGCCTCGCGCAGGACCTGCGTACCCTGGCGGTGGTCTGCCTCGATCAGGGCCAGGCCGATCGACGCGGCCGGATAGATCTCGCGCCCCCCGATCGACACGGGCTGGACTAGGGCATCGCGGATGCGCTGAGCCACGATGGCGCCGTCCTCGTCGCCGGGGCTGCCGAGGGCCAGAACGGCGAACTCCTCGCTGCCGAGCCTCGCAACCGCGTCCTCGGGGCCGACGGCGTGGTCGAGCCTCTGGGCGATCTGGACCAGGAAGCGGTCACCGGACTCGTGGCCCATGGCATCGATGACGGCGCGCACGCGGTCGACATCGACGGCCAGCACGGCGCCATGCCTTCGGGCCTTGCCGGCCTTCATGGTGGCGAGCATGGCGTCGAGGCGCTTGATGAAGGCTGCGCGCTGCATGAGGCCGGTGGCGGGATCAACCTCGTCATCGACGGGCTTGCGCTGTTCCTGCGCCTTGCGCGCGGTGATGTCGCTGACCACGCCGATGCAGCGGATGGCGCGGCCGGCCGGGTTGGCCACGCAGCTTGCCCTGAGCTGGACCCAGCGGAAGCCGCCCTTGCCATGGCGCATGCGGACTTCAAGCGTGAAAGAGGAATTGCCCTGGCGGCGATGGGTGTTCATCGCGTCGGCATAGGTCGTGATGTCCTCGGGGAGAATGAGGTCCGCCCAGCGGCGCTCGGAGTTGCCCATGGCGCCGGCCTCGAGGCCCAGCAGGGCCTCGACCGAGGGCGAGACGAACAGCGTGTCGGCTTCGAAGTTCCAGTCCCACAGGCCCTGGTGGGCGGCAGCGAGGCCCAATGCGTAGCGATACTCGGCCTCCCGCGCCTTGCGGCCTTCCTCGGACAGCTGCTCGCGCGAGACCTCGTCGAGTTCGGGCTCGGCGGGGGCTGCAGCTGCAAAAGCAAGCGCGATGGCGCCAGCGGTGAATACGGCATCGCCGAAGAGCGTCGTCCCGGGCAGCGTGTCCATGAAGCCCAAGGGCAGCAGCGCCGGCAGCAGGGCTGCCGCCGCAAGGAGCGCGAGGCCCGGCTGAAGGGCGCGGGCGCGCGCGCCCTGACGACGGTCGTCGATCGCTGCAAGGCCGGCGGCGAGCAGCAGCCCGAACCACAGGATCGCCTTGAGCAGGGGCCAGGCCGGCTCAACGCCTGCCACGGCAATCGCGGCAAAGCCGATGATCGCGAAGGCAACGCCGTCAAAGACCAGCGCAAAGCGCGGGCGGGCATGGTCCCAGGAGAGATGGGCGTTCAGATAGCGCAGCGCAGCCGCGAACATTCCCGCGCCGGCCATGACCATCAGGCCCGCCGGCAGGGCCAGCAGCAGTTCGCCGAGGACCAGCAGTACCAGGCAGGCCAGACCGGCTGCTGCCCAGCCCGGCTCCCACGCATTGCGCAGGACGGCCAGCCCGGTCAGCCAGGCCACCATCACGAGAAGCGCGCCGCCCAGCAGTCCGCGGACCAGCGTTTCATTGCGCCGGCTGTCAGACAGGGCCTGCGGTTTCCAGAAGCTCCAGCGGGCAGCCGCTCCTGCATCCTGCACCTGCACGGCAAAGCGCGCGGTGGCAAAGGGTTCGAGGAAGAGTTCGGCGGCGCGCCGGCCGTCGATCGTGACGATGCGCATGCGGGCGCCCTCGCCCACCACTTCGACCGCGACGACCCGGGGGGTGGTCCCGCGCGAGAGGAAACGCAGCGCGCCCTCGCCTTGCGCGTCCACGGTGATGATGCGGTGCAGTTCCTGCTGCTTGGGATTTGCGATCTCGAGCGACTTCCAGTCGTCGGGTGCGCGTGCGGGGGCGTTTGCGGCGACTGCGGCCGGCGCATAGGGCTCGAGCCATGGCGTGATGTCGGAAACGTCCTGCTCGATGCGCACGGGTGCGGCGGCCTGCGAGGGCTGCGCGGTTGCTGCCAGCAGGATCAGCCCCAGCACGCACGCAGTCCAGGCGCGGCAGGAGCGAAGCCGCTGCCACTGCTTGAACATCTGTTGCATGGCGTGCAAGGCGTGAGGCACGGGACGGTGTCGTCGCAGCTTCGAGTTACCGGGAGGCTTCCTTATACGCCACCACCCATGATCCCGCGGTTAACAAAACAAAAATGAAGCCTTGCCGGCGCCGCGGGGGCTGCCCGGGAAACCGCGGCTGGCGGCAGCCCGGACGAGATGCGCCCGGCCTGCCGCCATGCTGCCTCAGGAGGCTACTTGACCTTGATGAGCTCGACCTCGAAGACGAGGGTCTGGTAGGGCGGGATGGCCCCGGGTGCGCCGCGGGCGCCATAGCCGAGGTCCTGCGGAATGACAAGTTCGGCGGTCTCGCCTTCCTTCATCAGCTGCAGGCCTTCGGTCCAGCCGGGGATCACGCGGTTCAGCGGGAAGCTGATGGGTTCTCCGCCCACGGAGGAGTCGAACTTCTTCCCGTTGATGAGCTTGCCCGTGTAGTGGACGGTGACAACGCTGGTCGGACCCGGGTTCTTGCCGGTGCCAGGCTTGATGCTGCGGTACTGCAGCCCGGATGCCGTGACCGACACCCCATCCTTCTTCGCGTTCTCCGCGAGGTAGGCTTCGTTCTTTTCCTCGTTCAGTTCTGCAGGCACGCCGGCCTCCTCGTCTTGGAGATTGGAAAGGTCTTCGGGTGGGGCTTCGATCTCGGAGGGGCTTGTCAGTGCCGACAGGAGCCCTCCAGGGCCGAAGATCGCGAATGTGAGCAGGACGCAGGCAACGCCTGCACCCATGACAGCCTTCGACAGCGGTGTCTGGCGCTGCCACCATGACTTTGGCTTGAGGTTCTGGTTCATCCGTTCTGGTCCCGGTATCTGGGCTTTGGGATCGGGTCGCCCGCGACGATGGCAAATAGCAGATGGTCCTGCCATTCGCCATTGATTCTCAGGTACTTGCGGGCGGTGCCCTCGGCCGTGAAGCCGCACTTGGCCAGCACACGCCGGGAGGCGGCATTGTTGGGCAGGCAGGCGGCCTCGATGCGGTGGAACCCCAGGCGCTGGAGCCCGTGGCGCAGTACGGCCGTCACGGCGTCGGTCATGTAGCCCTGGCCGGCGAAGCGAGCGCCGGTCCAGTAGCCCATGGTCGCAGCAGACTGGGCGATGCCCTGGCGCACGTTCGACAGCTGGATGCCGCCGACCAGCTTCAGGTGCGGCTCGGCGAAGATGAAGAACATGTAGCCTGCGCCTTCGCGCTCGGCCTGCCGGTAGCGGGCAAGGCGCCGACGGAAGGACTCGCGGGTCAATTCGTCGGCGGCCCAGCTGGGCTCCCAGGGGACGAGGTGGGCACGGCTCTCGGCGCGCAACGCGGCCCAGGCGGCGTAGTCTGAGGCGACGGGGCTGCGCAGGCGCACGCGCTCACCTTCCACGGTGAAGGACGCCTTCCTGCGCGTGAGAACCGGAGGCAGCGCCATGTCAGCTGAACCGTGCGGCGATCTTGTCATAGGACGCCAATTGCGCGGAGGGGCCCAGCACGGCCAGCGACAGGGGGCCCGAGGCCAGGATGCGCGCAGCCATGCGCTTCACCGCGCCTGTGTCGACGGCATCGATGCGGGCGATGAGTTCGCGCGGCGTGAAGAGGCGTCCGAAGGTCAGGTACTGTCCGGCAATCTGCTCGCAGCGCGCGGATGCCTGCTCGAGGCCCATCAAGAGGCCCGACCTGATCTGCGCCTTTGCGCGAACCAGTTCGTCCTCGTCCACCTCGCCGGCCAGCGCCTTCATCTCGCCGGCAATCACGTGCACGAGTTCCTGCGCATCGGCGCCGCTCGTGCCGGCGTAGACGCCAAACAGGCCGATGTCGGTGTAGCTCGCGCCGAAGGCGTGGATCGAGTAGCACAGGCCCCGCTTCTCGCGTGCCTCCTGGAAAAGGCGCGAGGACATGCCACCGCCCAGGACGGTCGAATAGACCTGCATGGCATATAGCTCGTCCTCGCGGGCGTGCACGCCCCGGAACGCCAGCGCGAGGTGGGCCTGCTCGAGGTCGCCCTGCTCGCGGTATTCGCCTCCGGCATAGGACGCAGGGCCCGGCGCGGGAGCCGTGCCGGCCTTGAGGCCACCGAGGTGCTGACGGGCGAGACGCACCATGTCTTCATGCTGCACGGCACCAGCCGAGACGAGCAGCATCGAGGGCGCGCGATAACAGGCCGTCACCTGGCCGATCAGGTCCTCGCGGGTGAAGCCGCGCACGCGCTCCTCGCTGCCGAGGATCGGACGGCCGAGCGACTGTGCCGGGAAGGCCTGCAGCTGCAGGTGATCGAAGATCACGTCGTCGGGCGTGTCCTCGGCCTGGCCGATTTCCTGGATGACGACGCCCTTCTCGCGCTCGAACTCCTCGCTGTCGAAGGTCGAGTTCTGGAGGATGTCGGCGATGATGTCGACCGCTAGGGGAACATCATCGCGCAGCACGCGGGCGTAGTAGGCCGTCTGCTCGCGTCCGGTATAGGCGTTGATGAAGCCGCCGACGCGCTCGATCTCCTCGGCGATGCCGCGGGCGGTGCGCCTGACGGTGCCCTTGAAGGCCATGTGCTCGAGCATGTGGGCGATGCCGTTGTTGGCCTCGGTCTCGTTGCGCGCCCCGGCGCCAACCCAGACGCCGACGCTGGCCGTCTCGAGGTGCGGCATGGGGTCGGTGATGACGGTCAGGCCGTTTTCGAGGGTCGAAATCAGGGGCGACAACGGGGGGTACCTCTCGCATGAGGCTCCTTACATAGAGCATCGGCTGGCGGTTTACATCGGGCTGCACCGCCCTTTTTCGGGGGTTGCCTGCCGCGCCGGAAACCCTAGCGGCGGGGGTTTTGGGTGATGTAGGCCTTCAGGGCGTCGATGCTGGCCGGCAGGGCATCACAACGCTCGGTTGCGGTTTCGATCCAGCGCAGGCGGTCTGGCAGACGGGGCCGGATGCCGGTGGCGGCGGCAACCGCGTCGGGGAACTTGGCCGGATGGGCGGTCGCCAGCGTGACCACGTCATCCGCCGCGCGGGCGATGCGGTTTGCCGCAAGGCCCACGGCGGTGTGCGGATCGACGAGCAACCCGGTCCGGTCATGGACCTCGCGGATGGTTGCGGCGGTCTCGGCCTCGCTGACGCGGTCGGCGGCAAAGACCGAAGCGATGGCCGCGCGCACGGGGGGATCGAGGGTGATCGTGCCGCTGCGCTCGAAGGTCTGCATGAGTGCGGCCGTCCGGCCTGCGTCACGGTCAAGTGCTTCAAACAGCAGGCGTTCGAAGTTGCTGGCGACCTGGATGTCCATGGCCGGCGAAATCGTCGCCTCGACGGTGCCGCGGGCATAGACGCCGGTGTTGATGGCACGAGCGACGATGTCGTTGCTGTTGGTGGCCACGATGATGCGGCGCACGGGCGCGCCCATGCGGCGGGCCACGTAGCCTGCAAAGGCGTCGCCGAAGTTGCCGGTCGGGACCGTGAAGGCCGCGTCGCGACCACCAAGCGCCAGGCAGGTCGACACGTAGTAGGCCGCCTGCACCGCGATGCGGACCCAGTTGATCGAGTTGATGGCGGCGAGGCCATGGCGGCTGGCAAAGTCGCGGTCAGCAAAGGCCTGCTTGACCATGGCCTGCGCGTCATCGAACGTGCCTTCGACGGCGATGTTGCGGATGTTGGCGGCGTCGGTCGTCGTCATCTGCCGGCGCTGCACGTCGGAAATGCGCCCCCTGGGGTGCAGGATGATGAGGTCGATGTTCGAGCGGTTCGCCAGCGCGTTGACAGCTGCAGCCCCCGTGTCGCCCGACGTCGCGGCCAGCACAAGGGCCCGCCGGTTGCGGGCCACGAGCGCCTCGTTCATCAGCGGGCCCAGCACCTGGAGTGCGAAATCCTTGAAGGCGAGTGTCGGGCCGTGGAAGAGCTCGAGCAGCCAGCGATGGGGACCGAGCGCGCGCACGGGAGCGGCGGCAGGATCGGAGAAGCGTGCATAGGCCTCGCGGGTAATCCGGTCGATGCGCTCCTTCCAGGCAGGGTCGTCGCAGAACTGCCCGAGCACCATGGATGCGAGTGTCGCGTAGTCGTGGCGGGGTGCTGCCGCAAGCCGGCTCCAGTCCAGCGACGGCCATGTTTCGGGGACGTAGAGGCCTGCGTCGGGCGCCGGACCGGCCAGCAGCACGTCCTCGAAGGAAATGGCGGGTGAGCGCCCGCGAGTCGAGATGAACTTCATCGCCTGAATCCAAGCCTTCCCTGGATCATATGATAGCGCAGATAGACAACCACGAGCACGATCCCGAGCGAGAACCATGTCAGCGCATAGTTCAGGTGGTTGTCCGGGATGTTGACCGCCGTGGGAAGGGGTTCGGGCCCGCCGGCACTGCGGGTTGTCGCCTCGAAGACAAGCGGTGAGCGCAACTGGAACCCGAGGGCCGCGGCGATGTCTGGCGCGTTGCGCCTGAACCATGTGCGCGCCTCGAGGTCCGGAGGCGGCGTGAATGAGGATCCCGGCGCCGAGCGGCGGAATGCGCCTTCGATGGTCACGACGCCTGCGACCTGGCCGTCGGCCCGTGTCGCGGGATCACGCGCATCGAGCGGCACCCAGCCGCGGTCCACGAGGATGATGTCCCCCCCTGTCAGGCGGAAGGGCGTCATGACGCGCACGCCCGGACGCGTCGGGCCGGTGTTGGTGCGGGCCTCGGAAACATAGGCCTCGTCCTTGTGCAGGAAGGTTCCGGTCGCCGTGGCAGGGCGGAAGATCGCGTAGTCGCCGACGGGCAGGAGAAGTTCGACGGCCACCGCCGCCATGACCTGGCGGGCCTCGATCTGGGCCAGCATCGCATGCTTCTCGGCGCGGCGCTGCAATTGCCAGGTCCCAAGGCCCACGGCAATCGCGAGCGCGACGAGGGCTGCAATGGTCAGGCCCGGCAGGGGACGGAAGAAAAACCCGGACATCAATCCTCCTCCCGGCGGTAGCGGAACTGAAGGGCCACGAGCAGGGACTTGAAGACAGGCAGCAGGCCGAGGCACGCGCCGATGGCCAGCGGACCAAGGATGAGCGCGTGGACCCAGAGCGGCGGCGCATAGCCGCGTTCAACGAATGTCGCGACTGCCATGACGATGGTGCCGGCAACAAGAACAACAAACACGGCTGGACCATCGCCGTGCTCGGCGAAGGCGAGATCAAGGCCGCATGACGTGCAGCGGGGGGCCACTTTCAGGTAGCGCGCATAGAGCGCCCCGCGGCCACATGCCGGACAGCGGCAGAGAAGGCCTGAACGCCAAAGAGGGACCGTGCTCGGAGGGGACATCGCGCACCTGTCGGCAAGAAAGCTGCCGCAGGAGACCATAGCCGATCCGGAATGCAAAAAGGCTGCGGCAGTTTTGGCTGCCGCAGCCTCGCCTGGAAAGACGGATGTCAGTGCGCGCCGATGGTGATCGGACCCTCGCCCCAGACATAGATGGCGGCGAAGAGGAAGAGCCACACCACGTCGACGAAGTGCCAGTACCAGGCCGCCGCCTCGAAGCCGAAATGGCTCTGGGGCGTGAAGTGGCCCGCGCGGGCACGGAAGAGACACACGATCAGGAACAGCGTGCCCACGATCACGTGGAAGCCGTGGAAGCCGGTCGCCATGTAGAACGTGGCACCGTAGATATTGCCCGAGAAGTCGAAGGTCGCGTGCGTGTACTCGTAGACCTGCAGCGCCGTGAAGATCATGCCGAGCACCACCGTCAGGGCGATGCCGCGCACGGCGTCACGCTGGTTGCCGGTCTGGATGGCGTGGTGGGCCCACGTCACCGTCGTGCCCGAGGTGAGCAGTACGAGCGTGTTGAGGAGCGGGATGTCCCACGGGTCGAAGGTGGCGATGTTCGCCGGCGGCCAGCTGGTCAGGCCGACGTCCTGCGGGAACAGGGAGGCATGGAAATAGGCCCAGAACCATGCCGCGAAGAACATGACCTCGGAGGCAATGAAGAGGATCATGCCGTAGCGCAGGCCGATCTTCACGACCGGCGTGTGATCGCGGTTGACCACGGATTCCTTCACGACATCGCGCCACCAGCCATAGAACGTATAGACCAGCAGGGCCATGCCGAGCAGCAGCAGCCAGGGGCCTGAAAACACCCCGAACAGGGGCAAGGCCCCCTTGAGCGTCTGGAAGTAGGCGATCGCGCCCACTGCCGACACGAAAGCGGCGATCGACCCGACGATCGGCCAGGCGCTCGGCTCTACGAGGTGATAATCGTGTCTGACTGGTTCATTTGCCATGGTTTGGCCCCTACGGAGTTTTCAAAGCGGCGACATCGGTCGTGTCGCCCTTTGCTGGAAAGAATGTATAGGACAGCGTGATCGTCTTCAGGCGCTTTGTTTCCGGATCCTTGGCGATGGCCGGATCCACGTAGAAGGCAACGCCGAGCTTGGCGGTCTCGCCGGGCTTCAGCGGCTGGCGTTCGAAGCAGAAGCACTGAGTCTTGTTGAAGTACTTTGCGGCCAGCAGCGGGGTCACGTTGAAGGTTGCCGTGCCGACCACTTCCTCGCCCGACTTGTTGTGCGCGACGTAGTTCGTGAAGCCGTTCTCGCCGAGATGAACCTTGACCGAGCGGCGCTCGGGCGTGAACTGCCAATCAAGGTCAGGGGACGTGTTGGAGTCGAAACGAACCTCGATCTGCTGCTCGAGGCGTTCGCCCGAGGGGGCCTCGGCCCTGAGCGGCGTGCCGTCAAATCCGGTGAGCTGGCAGAAGAGCCTGTAGAGCGGCACCGACGCGTAGGTCAGTGACACCATGCAGACAAGGATGCCAAGGCAGAGGGCCAGAACCCGGTCATTGCGGGAGAGTTTGCGCATCAGTTGGTCCTCACATTGAACGCTGGGCGATATTGCCGCCGATCTGGACAAGGGTGACGACGAAAACGAGTGCAACGAACACGATGAGCAGGCCCGCAAGCGCCCAGTTGCGTTGCGACAGCTTGCGCTTTTCTTCGGGCGTCAGCTCCATCGTGCGCCTTACATTCCTGCAGGTGAGAAGCCCACCAACCGCTCGACGGCGAGTGCCGTGAACAGGGCGAACAGGTAGAAAATGGAATAGGCAAACAGGCGGAGCGACTGGATGCGTTCGTCATCCGGCTTCGCCCGCCACAGCAGCGCGGCGAGCACGACGAACGCAAAGCTGCCAATGGCAGCCGTCACCCCGTATACCGGCCCGAACCAGCCCAGCGCCCACGGCGCGACGGCGGCCGCCGACATGACGATGCTGTAGGCGAGGATCTGGTTGCGGGTCGCACGCGATCCCTTCACGACGGGCAGCATGGGCACGCCGGCGCGGGCATAGTCATCGCTGCCGGCCAGCGCGAGCGCCCAGAAATGCGGCGGTGTCCACAGGAAGATCAGCAGGAACAGCGACCAGGCCGCCGGGTCAAAGGCGTTGCCCGTCACGGTGGCCCAGCCGATCACCGGGGGCAGCGCGCCAGCCGCACCGCCGATCACGATGTTCTGAACGGTCGAGCGCTTCAGCCACATCGTGTAGACGAAGACATAGAAGGCAATCGTGGCTGCCAGCAGCGCCGCGGGCACGTAGCCGACGGCGAAGGCCATCGTGAACACGCTGAAGAAGGCCAACGTTGCGCCAAACTCGAGCGCGGCCTGTCGCGAGATGAGACCGGCGGGAATCGGCCGCGTGCGGGTTCGCGTCATCACGGCATCGATGTCGGCATCGAACCACTGGTTCAGCGCGCCCGAGGCGCCCGCGCCGACGGCGATGCAGATCAGGGAAATCACCGCGATCACCGGATGCACGCCCCCGGGGGCTGCGATCATGGCGGCAAGCGCCGTGAAGACGACGAGCGACATGACCCGCGGCTTCAGCAGCGCCAGATAGTCGGAAGGGCCCGCGAGCGATGCGCGGGCCCCTGAGGCGGTTGAGGTGGGGGGGCCGGAGGGCAATGGCCGTGCCCCATGCTGGGGGAGCGGGGGAGCGGGTTGGGCAGGTGGGGCGG
>DAISVV010000071.1:0-13422 GCA_036840015.1 Micropepsaceae bacterium | reverse complement strand
CACGGGACGCGTCGTTGCGGCAGGGGAACGGCATAGGCGCGCGACCAGCGCATCCGTGCCCCCTCTTCCGTGGACACACGTGCGCCGGTCGTCCGGTCGATGATGCGCACCGTATGCCCCAGCACCTTCGGGTTTGCGAAAAGCCAGGTGCTCGCGATTGCGTGGAACGGATCCTTGGTCCGGTCGGTCAGGTCTGCCTGCGCCAGCTTGACCGTCTCGTAGATGTCCCGGTAAGGCGGGCTTGCGATCTTCAGCGCATGCGTTTCGATGCTCTGGAACAGTGGCGCAGCGGGCGGCGCCAGCCGTGCATGGTACTTCAGGCCGGCCGTCAGGCGCGGACTGGCCCTCTCAAGCCCGTTGAAGATGGCGCTGGCGATCGTCTCCCCGTCATACTTCTTTTTCCATTCCGGGCGGCCTCTGGCCATCTGGCGATCCCTTGAACAACCGGCGAACAGAGGGCAGGCTGATATAAACACCCTCGAAACGCAACTCCCGGCGGGGTTGAATCGGACTGGGCCCGGGCCCGCCCCTGCGTCGTTCGGGCAGCGCTTTCGAGCCGTCAGGCCGGAAAAAACACGCCCGGGGCCGGGCCGTGCACCTTGCGTAAACCGGCCCGTACCCTATTCTTGGCGCACAGCCACGCGCCGGAAGTTCCGGCACGTGGTTGCAAGACCTCTGGCCGGGTAGGACATGGCAGGGTGCTGCACTTTCCGGGATCGACGCGGCAACCCAATCCATTGAACCGGGCAGGGGCCATCAACGCAAAGGAGAATACCCATCAATAAACGTACGTTCCAACCGGCGCAGGCCCCTTCCAAGGACGGCCCGCGTATCAATGAAATGATCACCGCCCACGAATTGCTGGTGATCGACGACGAAGGCGGCAAGCGTGGCGTCATGAGCAAGTACGACGCGCTCAGGCTGGCAGAGGCCGAAGGCCTCGACCTCGTGGAGGTCGCACCCATGGCCAAGCCCCCCGTCGTGAAGCTCATGGATTTCGGCAAGTTCAAGTACCAGGAGCAGAAGAAGGCGGCCGAGGCGCGCAAGCACCAGAAGGTGATCGAGATCAAGGAGATCAAGCTGCGCCCGATGATCGACGATCACGATTACGACGTGAAGATGCGCGCGATCAAACGCTTCTTCGAGGAAGGTGACAAGGTCAAGGTCACGCTGCGGTTCAAGGGGCGCGAGATGGCGCACATGGAACTCGGCATGGAGCTTCTGCAGAAAGTGAAGCGCGACATCGATACGGTCGGCAAGGTCGAGCAGGAACCCAAGCTCGAAGGTCGCCAGATGGTCATGGTCATTGCGCCAAAGGCAGGCTAACAGGGACGCAATGTCCCAGGGCACGGCAGCGCATCGGTGCTGCCGTGCAGTCCTTCGCTCAGGGCTTCACTGCACCCGACACGGCAGATGCGGCAGGGCCTGAGAGATCCTGCAGCGGTCCCAGCGGCCGCTTCTCGGTCTTCACCTCGAGGATCGACGGCGTACCCGACCAGAGCTTGTAGACAACCACGCCGTTCTGGACCAGAAGCAGCATCGACGCCTTCCAGCCCGTGGATGTCGTCTCGCGCTCGAAGCCCAGTACATCAAGCGCAACATTGCCCGTCCGGTCCTTCGACGAGATCGACGGTTCGGCAAGCCATCCCTGGCAGGCCTCGCGCGCCGTCAGGCAGGCCTGCACGGCGGGATCAAGGTCCTCGACCTTGATCGACTGCTGCGGCAGGAAGCGGGGCAGCAGCTCGAGATAGTTCAGCACCTTGATATTGGGCGTCGAGTACGGATCGAACCCGCGCGCCTTCAATTCGCGCGTCGTGGTCACGAACGGCTTGACCTGGTTGAACGCGTCCTCCGCGCTCTTGTAGGTCTGGAACGGTGTTTCCGTCATCTCGGTGGTTGACGGCAGGACACCCCAGCTCGCGCACCCGGCCAGCAGGGAGGCGAGTGAAAGCGCGGCAGTCATGCGAACGAGGCTCATGGCTTTGCACAACTCGGTCAGGATGGAGGAACAGACGCCATTCTGTCTGCAATTGCGCGCAAACGCAATTTGCGCCCTGCACGTCATGTGAGGTTGTCACACAGGCTTCAGGAGGCGCGCCAGCCGGTCTGGCCGGTCGGTGCAAATCCCGTCGATCCCGAGGTCAATCAGCCGCGACAGGTCATCCGTGCCATCCACGGTCCAGGCCCCGACTTTCAGGCCAAGCTCCCGCGCTTCCGTAAGGCTTGCCCGGTTGATGTCGCCGAAATAGGGGAACCAGCCATCCGCACCCGCAGCCTTGGCCGCCCTGATGACGGAACCATGCGCCGGACGGTCGAAGCCACCGGTCCATGGCGCCTGGCTCGCCTCGAGCGCACGCAGCCGTTCAAGCTCGGCCTTCGGCGGTGGCCAGTGCGCCGTCGGCGGATCCTTCATGGTAAACCAGGTCTGCGGCAGCGTCGTGAACCAGCATTCCACGGCGGGCTCGAGTTTTTTCGCCGCTATCAGCGCGTTCCAGTCGAACCCCACGAGGATGGCCTGCTCGAGGAACTTCTCACGCCTCAGAACGCGGATCACGCCCTCCGCCATCGCCTCGGGTGAAGCCGTCTTGCTGCGGTCCATGAAGTTCGTCTTGAGTTCGATCCAGATCCGCTCGCTGCCGCCGGCGCGCCGGATCAGGTAGATCACGTCGGCCAGCCGCGGAATGCGCTCGCCGTCCTGCGCGACCATGTCGGGATGCTGCGACCCGTAGCGTGTCGCGGGATTGTGCCGCCCCACGTCATAGGTCTGCAGTACTGGATAGGAGAGGTCCTTGAGCAGCGGGCCCGCCTCGCCAAGCCAGCGGCCGTCGGCATCGCGCACGATCTCGGGCTTCAGCGCATCGTCATGGAACACCACGACGGTGCCGTCCTTGGCGACATGGATGTCCAGCTCGAAGCCGTCGACGCCGATGTCGAGCGCGTGGGCGAATGCCGCCAGCGTGTTTTCCGGGCGCAGTCCGGCGCCGCCGCGATGCGCAATGTTCAGGGGCTTGTGGGTGCTCATGCCGTCATCTGCTTGGTGAACGCTCACCCATCCTAGCATTTCCGGGGCCCCCGCTGTCGATCATCCAGCCTCCCCGGGCAGTCTCCCTCGAACGCCCAGTTTCCTGCTGCAATCCGGGGGGATCCGTGCAATTCTGGCCAAGGGGAATTTCACAGGTAGGGGCAAAAGCATCGACATGCGCCTCATCACCATCATTGCGGCTTTCCTGCTCGCCTGGTCCGCCAGCGCGTCGACGGCAGGCCAGTGGAAAATCACCAAGGACCATTGGGACGCTGACGACGAGCGGCGCTTTGGCGAGTTCGTGGCCCGCTTCGGCGAGCACGACTGCGCCGACCCGGGCGCCTGCTTCCGCAGTACCGCCAACCCCTGGCGCGATACCGCCCCGCCTGGCATGAAGATGGATGGCGACTGCGCCGACTTAATATACCAGCTCAGGGCCTATATAGCCAGGAAGAACGGGCTTCCCTTCTCCTATCCGCTCTACGTGATGTCGCGCTCAGGACCGACACCGGACTTCCGCTTCTCCGACGCCGGCAACCAGGTCGTCGCCCGTCTCCAGCTGGCCTGGCAGCAGAACACTGATCCCGCAAAGCTCCTGCTCGACATCAGGGGCACCGTCTCGACGGCCATGTTCCGCATCGAGCACACCTTTGACAGCGGCTACGCGGCCAGCGACTTCTACTCGCCCCGGCTCGAGCGTGGCGCCCTGCGTCCCGGGTCGATCATCTATGATGCGTTTGGCCACGTCGTCTACGTTTACAAGGTCGACCCGGATGGCACGATCCATTGGGTCGACTCGAACCCCGATCGTTCCGTGACACGCGGCACCTTCGGCCCGCAGTTCCCGCGCACCGCCCCGGCAATCGGCGGCGGATTCTGGAACTGGCGCCCGATCAGGCTGGTCGACTACACGAAGGCGCCTGACGGCACGCTGGTGAACGGCCGCTTCGTCGTCGCCTCCAACGCCGAGATCCCGGACTATTCGCCCGAGCAGTATTTCGGCACCGAAGCGAACCCGGCCAGGGACTGGAAGCAGGCGCGCTTCACGCTGGGCAAGAAGGAACTCACCTTCTACGAGTTCGTCAAGGCGCGCCTGGCAGGGAACTGAGCCCGGCTATTTTGGCTTGGCCGGTCGCGGATCGGGAACCGGATAGATCGACGAGGCAAGGCCGCTGAACTTCTGGCGCTTCAGGTCCTTCTCCTTGAGATGCACCCGGATGCAGCGACCCAGGAAGTTGCGGCTCTCGCAGAGCACCCAGTCACGCTTGCCGTCGATCTTCACGCTCTGGGCAGCATCGTTGAAGCCGACGGCATTCAGGCTCGCCACGCGCGAGGTGAACGTCATCGAGCGCCCCTGGAAGTTCGGCTTCTCGTAGAGCGTGATGGTCGACGGCGGCAGTGGCGAAGGCGCAGGGCCTGCCGCCAAGGCAGCAACGGACAGGAAAAGGCCGCCGGCAGCGACCAGGGCCAGGGTGATTATGTTGCGCATCGGCATGACAAACTCGCCTCTCGTCACGGACGTCGGAACCGTACGAACGGTACCTTGACATCCGTGCGCTGAACGCTGGCTTGAGGCACCATTCATCGACCATTCACGAGAAGGCCGCGTCTCCCTTCGGAAACGCGGCCCCCCGAACTGGTGCTGCTGGTGGGAATTGAACCCACGACCTACGCCTTACCAAGGCGTTGCGCTACCACTACGCTACAGCAGCAGACCGGCCAGCTTTCGCCAGCCGAAATCTCGGGCGCCGCTATAGCGCAGCCGCGCGGTGCAGGGAAGGGCAGAATTAAGCCGTCCCGACCCCCGTGCCGATCGGGCAGCTGACACCCGTGCCACCCAGGCCGCAGTAACCGCCGGGGTTCTTGGCCAGATATTGCTGGTGGTAGGCCTCGGCATAGTAAAACGCGGGCGCATCGAGAATCTCGGTTGTGATCGGGCCATGGCCGGCGCGCTGCAGCAGGGCGCCATAGGTCTGGCGCGACATATTGGCCGCCGCGTGCTGGGCTGGCGAGGTCACGTAGATACCGCTGCGATACTGGGTGCCCACGTCATTGCCCTGGCGCATGCCCTGGGTCGGGTCGTGGTTCTCCCAGAACACCTTCAGCAGGGCATCGAAGCTGACCACGCGGGGATCGAAGATCACCCGCACCACCTCGTTGTGGCCCGTCTGGCCCGAGCAGACCTCCTCATAGGTCGGATTCGGCGTATGGCCGGCTGCATAGCCCACCGAGGTCGAGTACACCCCCGCCACCTGCCAGAACTTGCGCTCCGCCCCCCAGAAACAGCCAAGGCCGAAAACGGCCTCCTCGAGCCCCGCCGGAAAGGGCGGCTTCAGCGGCGTCTTGAGCACGAAGTGCTGCGCCGGCACGGGCATTTCCTCGCTGCGCCCCGGCAGCGCCTCAGAAGGGCTTGGCATCAGGGTCTTGCGCGGCTTGAGGTTGAAAATCGACAAGGTCAGGCCTCCGTCTCGTCAGGATGTCGAATGGGGCATATAATGGTGCCCGGGCGGTGTACCATGGGAAACGGTTCAAGGTCAGAGGCAGACTTGCGGCAGGAGCGCCGGGCAGCGGCGCTCCGGGAAAACCTGCGCCGGCGCAAGGCCCAGGCCCGCGCGCAGGCCACCGCGAGCGTCGGGTCCAGCCCCTCGGAGTTAACGCCGGAACCAAGGCAAGCCCCTCCGCCAGACCCCAGCCGGACGCAAGGGAATTAGGCGCCGAGGGCCACCCGGCTGCCATTGTTTGGCCGCAGGCTCTCCTATAAACGAGGCACAACACCGGGCTGGCACCAGGCCTGCCCGACGCCGCTGCGCCAACGCCGCGGCCAAGAGAGTTCCGGATAGGGTAGTGGCGTGGACAGGATCCAGGTACGCGGCGGCAACCGTCTGAACGGTCAGATCCGCATTTCAGGCGCAAAGAACGCCGCACTGCCGCTGATGGTGGCAAGCCTCCTGACCGATGAACCGCTGACCCTCGCGAGCGTCCCGCGCCTGACCGACATCGCCCAGCTTGGTGAAATCCTCGCGGGCCTCGGCGTTCAGATCGAACAGCAACCTTCGGCTACGGGATCGGGCTCGATCGGCCATACGCTGAAACTCCACGCAGCCACGATTGCATCGACCGAGGCGCCCTACGATCTCGTGCGCAAGATGCGCGCGAGCTTCCTTGTGATCGGCCCGCTCGTGGCGCGCTGCCACGGCGCAAAGGTCTCGCTGCCCGGTGGCTGCGCGATCGGAACGCGCCCCGTCGACCTGCACCTGAAGGGCCTCGAGGCCATGGGCACCGAGATCGAGCTCAGCGATGGCTACGTGATCGCCCGCGCTCCCAAGGGGCTGTACGGTGCGCGAATCAGTTTTCCATTCATCTCGGTTGGCGCGACCGAAAACCTGGTGATGGCCGCCGCGCTCGCCAAGGGCACGACCGTGCTTGAGAATGCAGCAACCGAACCCGAGATCACCGACCTCGTCCATTGCCTCCAGGCCATGGGCGCGCGCATCACGGGCACGGGCACGCGCACGCTGACGATCGAGGGCGTCGACCGGTTGAAGGGCGCAAGCCACACCGTTTTGCCGGACCGCATCGAAACCGGAACCTACGTCATGGCCGTGGCAGCTGCCGGCGGCGACGTCGAGCTGACCGAAACGCGCGCCGACCTGATCGAGGCCGTGATCCCGCTGCTGCGCGACGCCGGCGTGTCCATCATCCCGACAGCGAAGGGCATCCGCGTGTCGCGCAACGGCGCGCACTACACCGGCGTCGACGTGACGACCGAGCCCTATCCGGGCTTTCCCACCGACCTCCAGGCCCAGCTGATGGCGCTGATGTGCACGGCCAATGGCGTATCGCGCATCACCGAGACGATTTTCGAGAACCGCTTCATGCACGCCCCGGAACTGACACGCATGGGCGCCGACATCACGATCGAGCACCAGACCGCCGTCGTCAGGGGCGTCGAGCGCCTGCGCGGCGCACCCGTGATGGCGACTGACCTGCGGGCCTCGGTCAGCCTGATCATCGCAGGCCTCGCGGCCGAGGGTGAAACCACGGTGAACCGGGTCTACCATCTTGACCGTGGCTTCGAACGGATAGAAGAAAAGCTCTCCGCAGTTGGCGCCGACATCCGGCGCACCAAGGGCTGACAATCCAGCATGTCTCCACTCCGCCTCAGGGCCATTGACCAGCTCGACCTGAGCGTCATCGCGGCGCACCTGCAGGACGCCGTGGCGAAGGTGGGCGACATGGGCTTCGATCCGAAGCGCCGCCGCTTTGCGATCCTCTTCAACCGCTTCATGTGGGAAGACGTCCAGGATGACCTCGGCACGGGTCCGAAGGCCGACCGTGACGCGCCCTATCGCAGGGTGCGCAGCGCCGTGCACTTCGAGGGCGTCCTGCGTGTGCAGTCGAGTGGCATGCGCCTGTCCGAGAAGGAGGCTGTAGCCGGGCTCCTGACCTTGAAGTTCGAGCCGCGTGACGAGCCCGGCGGGATCATGTCGCTGACCTTCGCCGGTGGCGCCGCCCTGCGCCTGGAGGTGGAGTGCCTTGATGCATGGCTGAGCGACATCAGCGCGCCATGGTCCACCCAGCGCCGTCCTGACCACGACACGGGTGACGGCGGGGCAGGCAGCTGATGCCGGCGTGGCTTGAAAGCGGTACGCCCGGTTTCGACGCGGGCCTCGCGGCCCTCCTTGCGCGCCATGGCGGCAGCACCCAGCAGGTCGACGTGGTCGTGCGCGACATCATCGCGGACATTCGCGCGCATGGCGACGAGGCGCTGGTCCGCCTGACCCGCCAGTTCGACCGCTTCGAGGCCTCGCCCGGAACGCTCGCCCTGACGGGCCATGAGATCGAAAACGCCACGGCCGGCATCCCCCCCGCCACGATGCGGGCACTGGAGCTTGCCGCCGCGCGCATCGAAAGTTTCCACGGTCGCCAGCTGCCGCGCGAGGACGCATATGTCGATGGCATCGGCGCGACGCTCGGGCTGCGCTGGACGCCGATCGATGCCGTTGGCCTCTATGTCCCGGGCGGGCAGGCGGCCTATCCCTCGAGCGTTTTGATGAACGCGATACCGGCGAGGATCGCCGGCGTGCGCCGCCTTGTCATGGTGTCCCCAACGCCCGGCGGCTTTGTGAACCCGCTGGTACTTGCCGCAGCTCGGCTCGCCGGCATCCATGAGGTCCACCGCATCGGCGGCGCACAAGCCGTTGCGGCGCTTGCCTTCGGCACGCCGACCATCCGGCCCGTCGACAAGATCGTGGGGCCGGGTAACGCCTACGTCGCCGAGGCCAAGCGCCAGGTCTTCGGTCACGTCGGCATCGACTCCATCGCGGGCCCGTCCGAAGTGCTCATCATCGCCGACGCCGCCAACAATCCCGCCTGGATCGCGGCCGACCTTCTGGCGCAGGCCGAGCACGACGAAGACGCCCAGAGCATCCTCATCACCGACAGTGCCGCCTTCGCCCACAGCGTCGCCGAGGCCGTCGACAGCCTGCTGCAGCAGCTCGGCCGCGCCGCGATCGCAGGGCGAAGCTGGGCCGCGCATGGCGGCATCGTCGTGGTGCGCAGCCTCGACGAGGCGCCCGCCATCGCCAATCGCATCGCACCCGAGCACCTGCAGCTCTGTACGGCCGATCCGGGCGCGCTGGCAGCGCAAATCCGTCATGCCGGCGCGATCTTCCTGGGCGCAACCACGCCCGAGGCCATCGGCGACTATGTCGGTGGCCCGAACCACGTGCTGCCCACATCGGGCTCCGCACGCTTCTCCTCAGGCCTGTCAGTGCTTGATTTCATGAAGCGTACGACGATCCTCTCGACACCTGCTGCGGCACTCGAGGCGATAGGTCCTGCAGCCGCCCTGCTCGCCGACGCCGAGGGACTGGGCGCCCACGCACTGTCTGTCCGCATGAGGCTCAAGCCGTGACGGTCGATGATGAAAACCGGTCGCTGGCGCGCCTCATCGGGGTGGAACTTGATGCCGACAGCATTGCCCATCGCGGTCCGGACGTCGAGCACGAGCGGCAGATCGCCATCTATGACCTGCTCGAGGGCAATCATTTCCTGCCCGAGGGCCTCGATGGCGGCCCCTGGCGCCTGAAGCTCGCGCTCCAGGAGAACCGGCTCGTCTTCCAGATCGCCCACGAGGTTCACGAAGTCCAGGTCACGCATGTGCTCTCGCTGACCCCGCTCAAGCGCGTGATCCGCGATTACTTCGTGGTCTGCGAAACCTATTACCAGGCCATCCGCTCGGCCTCTCCCATGCAGATCGAAGCGATCGACATGGGCCGCCGCGGCCTCCATGACGAGGGTTCGCAGCTCCTGCGCGATCGTCTGACGGGCAAGATCACCGTCGATCACGACACGGCCCGCCGCCTGTTCACCCTGATCTGCGCCTTGCGGATGAAGGTCTGAAATGACCGTTGCCGGACCCAACGGCGAGGACCTGCCCGGCGCGGTGCTCTTCGCCTGCTCGCTGAACGCGATCCGTTCCCCGATGGCGGCCTCGCTGATGAAGCACCTCTACGGAACGCAGGTCTATGTTGAATCCTGCGGTGTGCGCGCGGGCACCCTCGATCCGCTCGCGGTTGCCGTCATGGATGAGATCGGCATCGACCTGTCCCACTTCCAGCCCAAGTCCTTCGAGACACTGGCCGACACGTCCTTCGACCTGATCGTGACCCTCAGTCCGCAGGCCCGCCACAAGGCCCTCGAGCTTACGCGCGCCATGGCCGTGCAGGTGGAATACTGGAAAATCCCGGATCCCAGCGCCTGCGAAGGATCACGGGAACAGAGGCTGGCCGCCTACCGCGATGCGAGGGACAATATCCTCAGATTCATCAAGGAGCACTTCGAAGGCCGCCCATTGAGCGGTTTCTAGGCCTTTTGCCACCTTGATTTTATGGATTTCGCTGCCATTCTCCCGCCCGTCTGGGCCCGGCCCGCCATCCCCGGCGACGTGGCCCGCAACTGGAAAGAGATCGAGTTACCACTGGATGGCGAAAGAAGAACTCCTCAGTTTCGAAGGCACCGTCATTGAGTTGCTGCCGAACGCGACCTTCCGGGTAAAGCTCGACAACGATCACGTCGTCATCGCCCACACGGCCGGAAAGATGCGCAAGAACAGGATCCGCGGGCTGGCCGGCGACAAGGTGACGGTCGAAATGACACCCTACGATCTGACAAAGGGCCGGATCGTCTACCGTAGCAAATAGTGGCGCGTCCCCCGCTCATCCTCGCGAGTGCAAGCCCGCGGCGGCTGGCGCTCCTCGAGCAGGTCGGCATCAGGCCGGACCGCGTCGAGCCTGCAGACATCGATGAAAGCCCGCTGTCCGGTGAACTCCCGCGCGCGCACGCACAGCGCATCGCCACGGCCAAGGCGCTCGCAGTCCAGGACCGCATCGGCAGCGGCAGCAACGGCTGCATCCTCGCGGCCGACACCGTCGTCGCCTGCGGGCGCCGCATCCTGCCCAAGGCCGAAACTGACGCTGCGGTTGAGGCTTGCCTTCGCCTGCTGTCCGGCAGGCGCCATAGGGTCCTCACAGCCGTCGCATTGATCGCCCCGGACGGACGGTTGCGACAGCGGCTTTGCGAAACGCAAGTGGCCTTCAGGCGACTCGAGGCAAGCGAGATTGCCGACTACCTCCGCGCAGGCGAGGGCCTTGGCAAGGCGGGCGGCTACGCGATCCAGGGCCGGGCGGCAGTATTTGTGCGGTTTATCGGCGGGTCCTACACCAACGTCGTCGGGTTGCCGCTAACGGAAACCTTCCAGATGCTAAAGGCGTGCGGCGCCGTCTGAAACTGCTAGACTGCCCGCAACAACTGTTGAACGCGCATGGCATCCGAAATCCTGATCAACGTAAGTCCGGCCGAGACGCGTATTGCCTTTGTCGAGCAGGCACGACTTAGCGAGATCTTCTTCGAGCGGACCTTCGCCGACGACGTCGGCCAGCGCGCCGGACGGTCCGGCCACCGTCTGCTCGGCAACATCATGCTGGGCCGCGTCCAGCGCGTGCTGCCGGGCATGCAGGCGGCTTTCGTGGACCTCGGCCTCGAGCGCGCGGGGTTCCTCGCCGCGCGCGAGGCGCGCTGCCTCGCTGACCTGCCGAGCTTCATGGACCAGCCCTGCATCACCAAGTGCGTCCGGGAGGGCGACGCCGTCCTGGTACAGGTCATCAAGGATCCCATCAGCGAGAAGGGGGCCCGCCTGTCTGCCAACGTCACGCTGGCCGGGCGTCTCGTGGTCATGGTCCCCAACCAGTCCGGCGTCGCGCTGTCGCGGCGCATCGAGGACGAGGGGGAGCGCCGCCGCCTCACGGGTATCATCAACGGCATCATCGCCAGCGATCCCCGCGTGCCCACAGGCGCAGGCTTCATCGTGCGCACCGCAGCACTCATGGCGACACGCGACGACATCGCCGCCGATATCGCCCGCCTCGGCGAGCAGTGGCAGTCGATCCTCGGCCGCAAGCGCATGGCCAAGGTGCCAGCCACCGTCTATCACGACCTCGACCCCGTTGAGCGCACCATGCGCGACGGCGTCGACGAAGACACGATCCGCATCATCGTCGATGACGCCGACGCAGCCGCAAGGGCGCGTGCCTATGCCGAGCGCACGATGCCGCATGCCCTGTCCAAGATCCAGGTCCACAATGGACCGGGCGCCATCTTCGACGAATACAATATCGAGGCCGAGATCGAGGCCCTGCTGCAGCCCCGCGTGCGCCTGCCCTCGGGCGGCTGGATCACGCTTGAGGGCACCGAGGCGCTGACCTCGGTCGACGTGAACTCGGGCAGCTACACCGAGGCCACCGGGCTTGAGGAAACCTCGCTGCGCACCAACCTCGAGGCCGCCGCCGAGATCGGCCGTCAGTTGCGCCTGCGCGGCATCGGCGGGCTGATCGTCATCGACTTCATCCACCTCAACGAACCCGAGCACATCGCCCAGGTCCTGACCGTGCTGGCCGACAGCGTCTCGAGGGACAGGACACCAACGCAGATCCTGCCGATGTCGGCCTTCGGCCTCGTCGAGATGACGCGCAAGCGCGTGCGCGAGCCCATGGCCAAGCTCTTCACCGAGCATTGCGATCCCTGCCAGGGTCATGGCCGCCTCAAGACCGTTGTCACCGTGGCCGCCGAGCTGCTCCGCCGCATCCAGCGCGAGGGACGCGCGCGGCCCGGCGCAAGGCTCGTCGCCTACGCCGCGCCCGAGATCGTGCGCTGGATCGAGGGGCAGGGCGGCGAATTCATGCAGCACCTCAGGAAATACGCGCCAGCAGGCCTGCGCTTCGAGGCGCGACCGGCCTTCCGCAGGCCGCAATTCGACGTGGGTGCCGACACATGACCACCACGACGACGTCCAGTTGCCCGATCTGCCGCCAGCCCACGGCGCAGAAGTTCCGGCCCTTCTGCTCGAAGCGATGCGCGGATGTCGATCTCTCGCGCTGGCTGAAAGGGGCCTACGCGATCCCAGCCGAGGAAAAGGTACCCGATGTCATCAAGGACGAGGAATAGCGGCGCGGCCTTGAAGGAGCGCCTCTCGAAGGGGTTGCTCATTGCGCCCGGCATCCATGACGGCGTCAGTGCGCGCCAGGCCGTGCAGGCCGGCGCAGAGGCTGTCTACATGACGGGCTTCGGCGTGGCAGGCTCGCTGCTGGGCGTGCCCGACATTGGCCTCGTCAGCGCAACCGAGATGACCGAGCGTGTGCGCGCGCTGGCGGCAGCCTCATCACCCGTGCCGCTGATCGCCGACGGCGACAACGGTCATGGCGGAACGGCCAATGTCGAACGTCTCGTGCGCGCCTACGAGCAGGCGGGTGCGGCCGCCATCCAGCTCGAGGACCAGGTCCTGCCGAAGCGCTGCGGCCACCTCGATGGCAAGGAAATCGTCTCGCGCGAGGAAGCCGTCGCCAAGATCAGGGCCGCCGTCGGTGCGCGTGACGCAGGCACATTCCTTGTCATCGCGAGGACGGATGCGCGCAGCGTCAGGGACATGGACGAGGCCCTCTGGCGTGCCGAAGCTTTCCTGTCGGCCGGCGCGGACGTGCTTTTTGTCGAAGCACCGCAGAGCCTTGAAGAATTGCGTGTCGTAGCCGAACGCTTCCCGGGCGTCCCGCTCATGGCCAACATGGTCGAGGATGGCAAGACGCCGATGCTGCCGCCGGCTGAACTGGCTGCGTTGGGCTATCGGCTGGTGATCTTCCCCGTGACAGCGCTTCTTGCCGCTGCGCACGCATACGAGACCGCTTACCGGCGTCTGCTGGCAGGTGAGCAGGTCCTGCGAAGCGAGCGCATCACCTTCCAGCACTACAACGAGATCATGGACCTGAAGTCCTATCTCGGGCGCGACTGCTCAGGCCGAGCGTCCCCGCGCTTCGATGGGCCAGATTGCCGAAAGCTGCTCGCCGTCG
>DAISVV010000070.1:0-13437 GCA_036840015.1 Micropepsaceae bacterium | reverse complement strand
GATGATCGCGCAGGGCGAGCTCCCGTTGCAACCGGCAAAACCGCTGGCGATGCTGCTGCTGGGTGCGATCAACGAGAGTGCGTTTGCGCTGGCGCGCGGCGAGGTGGGCGTCACGATGGAGGGGTGCGTCCGCGCGATGGAGCGACTTCTGAAAGGAAGCGGGACGCAGAAGGCCTAAAGCTTGCGCACCATCGCGACCGCTGTGTTGTGCTCGACCACGATGCTGCCGGTCGGCTCGAAGTTCAATGCGCGGTAGAATTCGACGGCGTGTGTGTTGGCGAAGAGAATGATCTTCCTTGCGCCCTGTGCGCGGCACAGATCGACGGCGTGACTGACGAGGGTTCGTCCTATGCCCTGGCGCCAGCAGGAGGGCTCCACGAAGAGGCCTTCGAGCTCCATGTCGGGGGCATCGTGCCGGGTCAGGGCGATGAGGCCTACAACCATGCCATCGGACTCAGCGACGAACACAAGGCCCTGCTCGATCTGTTCCGGCGGGAGCTGGCTGATGTCGGGATTGGCATGCAGGAATGCGCGGTCTGCGGGGTTTGCGAGCGACGCGCGGTGCTGAAGATCTTCCAGGGTACGCCTCTCGTCCGGGCGGGCGCGGCGAATTGATAAGGGAAGCGTGGTCGTCACGGGGTCAGTCCCACCAGAAGAACCACCAGTCGCTTTCCATCAATATGGCCGCGAGGTGCTCGAGGGTGTCTGTTCCCTGCAGGACGATGTCCGGGCAGAAGTCGTATTGCTCCTGCGCAAGTTCCATCGCTTCGGCGCGGGTGGCCGGGCGACGCTGCACCCTGTATTCGACGATGTCATCGGCCACGGCAACGATCTCGGCGCCAAAACGCGTCTTCCAGTGGCGTGCTGCTGCCACCTGGCCTGCGGCGTCAGGGCATTCGTTCCAACCGCCGTAATGCAGGAAGGCCGGAACAAGCGTTGGGTCGCGTGTTGGCAGCAGGGCGATGTGGACCCTCTCCAGCGGCTTGCGGGTCAGCAAGTCGAGATGCTGTGCAAAGTCCTGTGGCACGACCTGCTCGGGCCACTTTCCGCCGGTGACAGCGATGTCGTCATCTTCCCCGTAGAGGTCAGCAAGTTCCTGCCGGCGCTTCTCGCGCCACGCTTGGGGAAAGGGCGTTGCGATGGCGCGTTGCTCGATGGCTTCGACTGTCTCCAGGTTTGGAGACGCCAGATGCTGCGCATGGCGATGGAGTGCTTCGTCGTGACCGAGGATCACGGGTGTGCCACGGCCCTCGGCCCTGAGACGGTCATATGTCTCAAGGGCTTTCAGGCCGTGCACGGTTTCAAGAGGAAACGGGAACTGCGGCATGGCGCGCACCTGCGGTGCGTTGCCGTCTGCTTGTCTGCCTGGAACTTTCCGCGACCCGCTGCTCGCGGGTCGCTTCCTGCCGAACAGCCAGTCAAACATCGCTGTCCCCTATGCGGCTGCCTGTCAGAACGCGCGGGCCGTCGGGCGCTTGCCGAACTTGCCCGGGCGGCCCTGGCCGTCGCGTGCGGCTCCCTGCGGCCGGTCGCTCCGGTTCTGGAAGGGACGTCCCGGCTTGCCGCCGCCATTGCTCCTCGGGGCGTCGCCGCCCTTGTGGAAGGGCCGGTCTCCCGGCTGGCCGTCGCGCGATGCGTTCTGCGGGCGGTCGCCACGCTTGTGGAAGGGGCGGTCGCCGCGCGGGGTGAAGGCGCGTTCGCCGCGATGGTCGGCGCCTTGTGCGTCGCGGTTGCCGGCTGGACGATCTGTGCGCTGCTCGTTGCGGTGATCGCCACGTGGCGCTTCGCGGCGGTCGGGGCGCTGTTCGCCGTTGCGGGGCCTGTCGCCGCCGAAGGGCCTGCCGCCCTGGGGCTTGCCCTGGCGCTGCGGGGGCTTGGGCGCGCGGAACTGGCCGTCGGGTGACCTCGGTTCGACGCTTACTTCGGGCTGCGGACCCTGGGCTGCCATGTGCGCGAGGATCTCGTGACGCGGGTTGTTGCCCTTGCGGTGCGGCTTGGGGTGGCGGCTGGCCTGCGGCGGTCGAGGGCGATCCTCGAAATCACGCTGCCTGCGGCCTTCCTGCTTCTGTTCGTGCGTCTGCACGGGTGCCGGCGTGGTGCCGGCTGCGCCTGATGGGGCACGCCATTCGCTGGCGGGGATCTGCTGGCGGGTCACCTTCTCGATGTCGCGCAGGAGCGGGCGTTCCTCGCGGTCGCAGAAGGCGATCGCGATGCCGTCGGCGCCAGCGCGGGCCGTGCGGCCGATGCGGTGCACGTAGGACTCCGGTACGTGCGGCAGGTCGAAGTTGATGACGTGGCTGATGCCATCGATATCGATGCCGCGGGCGGCGATGTCGGTTGCGATGAGCACGGGCGCGCGACCCGAGCGGAAGTTGTTCAGGGCGTTGACGCGCTGGCTCTGGCTCTTGTTGCCGTGGATGGCCGAGGCGTTGATGCCTGCGGCTGCAAGGGCGCGCACTACCTTGTCGGCGCCGTGCTTGGTGCGCGTGAAGACCAGCGTGCGGGCCATGGCCGTGTCGGTCCGCAGGAGGTTGATGAGCAGGGCGCGCTTGTCGCCATTCGACACGTGGATCACGCGCTGGGCGATGCGCTCGACCGTTGTGGCGGGTGGTGTAACGCTGACGCGTACGGGGTTGCGCAGCAATTCGCCAGCCAGGCGTCCGATCTCCTCGGGCATGGTGGCCGAGAAGAACAGGTTCTGGCGATCGGGGCCGAGGAACTTCACGATGCGACGGATGTCGGCGATGAAGCCCATGTCGAGCATGCGGTCGGCTTCGTCGAGGACGAAGATCTCGGTCTTCGAGAGTTCCACCGCACGCTGGGCAACGAGGTCGCGCAGGCGGCCGGGTGTCGCGACGAGGACGTCGATGCCGCGGGCCATGTTCTGCTTCTGGGGATGCTCGCTGACACCGCCGAAGATCGTCGTGATCGAGACGTTCATGTAGCGGCTGTAGGCGCGGAAGCTGTCGGCGATCTGGGCCGCAAGCTCGCGCGTTGGCGAGAGGATCAGCGCGCGGGCTGTCTTGGGCTCGGGCGTGCGCGGGTTCAGGGCGAGGCGCTGGAGGATGGGCAGGGCGAAGCTTGCCGTCTTGCCGGTGCCGGTCTGGGCGATGCCCAGGAGGTCGCGGCCTTCCAGCACGTGCGGGATGGCCTGGGCCTGGATCGGGGTGGGCGTCGTGTAGCCTTCCTGCTGGAGTGCGCGCAGGAGGCGGGCCTCGAGGCCCATGGATTCAAATGATGTCACTTGGAGACAGTCTTTCAAAAGTGCGACCGTGCGCGTGCGAGCCTTCGGTCATTGCCGAGAGGGCGCGCGCGTCAACCGCGGGGTTGTTACTGGATTTGCCCCGCGTGTACCCTGGGCTGTTCCGATGATTGCGCGCTCAATTAGGTATCGAGAAGGGGACGTTCTTGAATGTCCCCGAGCCGGCCACGCGGCACGAGCGCTCGCAAAATCTCGTTTTGCTGCCGGGGATATGCGCCTTCGGTGTGGATAAGTCAAGCGGGGATATGACAATCTCCGCGGGAATTAACACACTGGGCCGTCCGGTCGCGGTTTTCCTGTCCCCGCGATTAACGACCGCCAGGAGCAAGTGCCCGCGCATGGTTGCCTTCCGACTTGCCGGAGCTGAAGTCGTCGCCGACCACCAGGGTGCGCTGTGGTGGCCGGCCGAGCGCGTGCTGGTGCTGGCCGACCTTCATTTCGAGAAGGGATCATCGTTTGCGGCGCGCACCTCGCAGATGCTGCCGCCCTATGACACGCATGCGACGCTGCGCGTGGTGGAAGAGGTGGTGGCGCGCTACGCACCGGCGTGCATCATCTGCCTTGGCGACAATTTCCATGATCGCGAGGGGCCATCGCGGCTCGACGCCGATGTGCGCCGGCGCCTCGATGCGCTGATGGCGGGGCGCCGGTTTGTCTGGATCGAGGGCAACCATGATGCGGCGGCGGCGGCGGTGCTGGGCGGGGAGTATGCAGCGGAACTTTCGATCGGGCCGCTTGTGTTCCGGCACGAGCCCTCGGTTGCGCGTGATGCGTGGGGCGAGGTCGCTGGCCACCTGCATCCAGCGCTTGTCGTTCAGACGCGGGCGCGGCGGGTACGGCGCAAGTGCTTCGTCAGCGACGGGGCGCGCTGCGTGCTGCCGTCGATGGGCAGCTTCACCGGCGGGCTTGATGTCGGGGACGCGGCGTTCGACGCCCTGTTCGGGGGGCGTTACTGCGCCTATGCGCTGGGGCAGGGACGCGTCTATCCGTTTCCGACGCGGTCTTTCGTTGCGCGGAGCGGGAACCTTGGGTTGGCGAGGTCCCACCACTCAATCCCTGATTGAGCCGCTTTCAAATCTTTGACTTGTGTCCAAAATACATCCCCTCGCCGGAGGGAAGCGTCTGCGCGTCGCCGGTGGCGGCCCAGCGACGGCCAAAGCGGCCATGACGGTGTGCGATTGAAATCGTCCATCCGGCAATGGGTTGGGTCTTCTTTGTGCTCCTTCCTCTCAGCCGCTCAAGTGCAGCTGTGCGAAGCGTTCCCTATTATGTCCCTGCATCTTTCGTGATGCATCGTCACATTCCCTAATGAGGTGTAAATGCAACGGTAGCTCCAGCAGTTGCGGCTGGCATTCTTTACACGGAGAATCCTGCTTCCTAACGTCGGTTCAAATTCGGGGGGTTTGATTCGCATGCGGCCCGGCGTTCCGTGGAATGTTAAAGGTATCGAAGCTGAAGCCCGCGAGGTTGCGCAGCAAGCTGCGCGTCGTGCCGGTGTCAGCCTTGGCGAATATCTGTCGGGCCTGATCCTGACAGAGGGTCGCGCGGCGCCGGGTGGCGCCTATCCCCAGCAGCAGGGCGACGGGACCTATGGCCCGCAGCCGCAGTATCGCCCCCAGCCGGCGCCGCAGTCCTACGCTCAGCAGCAGGGGCCCCGCTATCCGCAGGCGGCCGGGCCTTCCTATCCCGAGCCGAACTATCCGCCGCCGTCCTTTGGTCCGGCGGCTGCGCTCGCTGCTGCCTATCCGCAGCCGCAGGCCTATGCGCAAGGCGCGCCCGAGTATGCGCCGCGCCGTCCGGAGCTGCTGCGGCCCCAGGCTCAGCCCGGCTATGGGCCGGGCGAGACTGTGTACCGCCCGCAAGATGTCGATGTGTTCTCCATGACGCTGCGCGAACTGGGTGACCGGGTCGAGCAGTCGGAGCAGCGTGCCCAGCAGGCGATCCAGAACGTCAACCAGTCAGTTGCCTCCATGCAGGAGCGGCTCGACGCCGCCGAGCGCGTGAAGCAGCTTGCCGATGCCGCGTTCTCGAGTGCCGCCGATGCGCTGGCGCAGTCGGCGCGCGACCAGTCGAAGGCCTTCGACAGCCTCGAGACGTCGGTGCGCAACGTGCAGCAGCGGCTGATCGACATTGAAGCCGGACAGGCCGAGTGGCCGGGCCGGGAATCCTTCGGTCGTCTCGAGGTGGCGCTGGGGCAGTTGCAGCGGCGGCTCGGCGACCTTGATGCCGAGCGTGACAGCCTGCCGAGCCGGGATACGGTGCTGCGCCTTGAGACTGCCGTGCAGCAGCTGCAGAAGCGGCTGGCGGACATGGAAGCGGCCTCGGGCAATTCGCCCGACAAGGCGGCGCTTGCGCGCCTGGAGGCCTCGATTTCGTCCATGCGCAACGAAGCGATGGACACGGACCGGCGCACCCGCGAAGACATGACGCACATGGCCAAGTACATGCGCGACCTTGGCGGACGCGTGGAGACGGTCGAGCGCAATTCGCTGTCCGTCGACGGGCTTGGTGCGCGCTTCGATGCGCTCGAGGCCCGCTCGACGTCGATGTTCGACGAGATCCGTGGCCAGATGTCGGCGATGGATGCGCGGATCGCGCAGGCGACCTCGCCGAGCAACACGATCTCGCCGTCGGCATTCGCCGCGCTGAAGGGTTCGGTCGAAGGCATCGCCTCGCGGCTTGAGGAGATGGGCAATCCGACCAGCCAGCCGCTGGCTAAGTCGATCTCGGCCATCGAGACGACCCTGGGTGCACTGACAAGCAAGATTGAGGAAAGCGACGCGCGTACCGCGGAATCCGTGGGTACCGTCAATGCCGTGCTGCGGTCACTGACCAACAGGTTCGACGATGCCGACAAGCGCCAGTCGCAGGCCATCAATGCGCTGACGAGCCGCATCGATGAATCGGACGAACGTGCCGAGGCCGGCGCGCGCGAGTTGAGCGATGCGGTTGACCGGGCCCTCGGGGATTTCGGCCAGCGCCTGGAGGTGGCTGACAAGGCCAACAAGAACTCGATCGCGGCCGTGCGCATGACCGTGGACGGGCTCGTCGCCCGTGCGGCCGAGCGTGCGGTGCCGCTCGAGCAGGAAAGCCCGCGGCAACCCCAGGTCGATGCAGCGCTGGATGCCGTGCGCGGGTCGTTCCGCGAGGCGTCGCCGGGGCTTCCGCCTTTCGTTTCGGGCCATGCGGCGACGCAGGACCGGTCTTTCCCGACGGATCTCCCGCCGTTCATTGATGACCTGCCGCGCGAGGGCGGGGCTGATGCGCGGGCGCTCGGCGGCGATGGGTCATTCAATCCCTCGACGCTTCCGCCGCTTGCCGATACGCCGCAGGATGCAGGATCCGCGGCGCCCATCACCAATGTCATCGAGCAAGCCCGGCGTGCGGCGCGTGCGGCAGCACAGGCGAATGAAGACAAGCCTGCCGCGCGTCGCAGTGGCGCTGCGAACGCCACGCCGGCGGCTCAGCAGCAGGGCGGCAGCAGCCTCGTGCGCCGTGGGATCGTGGGCCTTGCCGTGGTTGCGGTGGTTGTCGGCCTGGTTGCCATCTTCTTCATGTTCTTCGGTACCTCGGACCAGCCCGCACCTGAAAGCAGTGTTTCCGGCGCCGTGGACGACATCGTCAATCCGCCCGTGGAGGCTTCCACGCCGGCACCCTCTGCCGCTGGTGCGAATCCGGCTGGCACCGTGCCGCCGGTGGCCGATGTATCGGCCGATGGCATTGCGTCGCCGGATGCGTCGCTGGTTCCGCCGGGTGAGGGTGGAGCTCCTGCCGAAGGCGCAGGTGCCGCGGTAACACCCAGCGATTTCATCTCTGGCACGTCGGCCTTGCCTGAGCGCTCGAAGAAGGAAACCGAGGTCGCGATCCTCGAGGCTGCCTCGGCGCGCGGCGAGGCGCGGGCACAGTTCCTGCTGTCGCTTCGCTATGCGGAAGGCCGTGGCGTCCCAAAGGACGACACGGTGGCGGCATCGCTTGCCAGCAAGGCTGCCGAGCAGGGGCTTGCGGTGGCGCAGTATCGCCTGGGCATGCTGCTCGAGCGCGGCGTCGGCATCGAGAAGAGCGTTCCGCAGGCCAAGCAGTGGTATGAGCGGGCCGCGAAGCTTGGCCATCGCAAGGCCATGCACAACCTGGCGGTGCTACATGCGGACGCGACAGTGGGTTCGCCGAACTACCGGGAAGCCGTGCGCTGGTTCCGGGAAGGCGCTTCCTACGGGGTGACGGATTCGCAGTATAATCTGGCCGTCCTGCTGGAGCAGGGCATGGGCGTGGAGAAGAACCTCAAGGAAGCCCTGACGTGGTACAAGGTCGCCGCCGAACAGGGTGACACGGGGGCTGCGGAGCGGCTCGATGTGCTGCAGAAGACGATGCCGCCTGCGGACGTGGCCCTGGCCATCGACGCTGCGCGCAAGTTCAAGGCCCGTCCGACGAACCCGACGGTAAACGAAGCGCCGTCGATGCCCTGAGGCATGGGGTCCGGGGTTCTGCCGGATCGCCGACCGTCGGGACGGTGCGTCAGAGTGCGCGGATGCACGGCTTGCTGCAGGTAAATGTGCGCTGGCCATGAGGCCATGAGACGTTTATGCGTGGGACTGTCCGTCACGCATCAAACCCCTGCGCTGTGAGCCATGGAGATCTATCTCCCGATCGCCGAGATGCCGGTGAATGTCCTGCTGATCGTCGGCCTGGGTGCGGCGGTCGGTTTCCTGTCGGGCATGTTCGGCGTTGGCGGGGGCTTCATCCTGACGCCCTTCCTGATGTTCTGGGGGATCCCGCCGGCCGTGGCGGTCGCCACGCAGTCGCCGCAGATCGTCGCCTCCTCGGTCTCGGGTGTGGTCACTCACTGGCGCAAGGGCAATGTCGACTTCAAGATGGCCGGTGTGCTGCTCACGGGCGGGCTTGCCGGATCGGTCATCGGGATCCACCTGTTCAATGCGCTCAGGGCGGCAGGGCAGGAGGATCTCTTCATCTCGCTGGCCTATGTGATCTTCCTGGGATCGGTCGGCGGGCTGATGATGTGGGAGAGCGTGCAGGCCGTGCGGCAGAGTGCGGGCGGGGTGCCTTCCTCGCGACGGGCGGCCGGTGCGCACCACTGGGTCCACGGGCTTCCGCTCAAGGTTCGATTCCACCGGTCGAAGCTCTACATATCGGCGATTCCGCCGCTGCTGCTTGGACTGCTGATCGGCGTGCTGAGCGTGGTGATGGGGGTTGGCGGGGGCTTCATCCTGGTGCCCGCGATGATCTACCTGCTGCGGATGCCGACTTCGGTTGTGGTGGGCACGTCGCTGTTCCAGGTCGTGTTCATCGGCGCCTTCTCGACGCTTCTCCACGCCGTGACCAACCAGAGCGTCGATGCGATCCTTGCGGGGTTGCTCATTGCCGGCGGTGTCGTGGGTGCGCAGTTCGGGGTGCGCTTCGGTGAGCGGTTGCGCAGTGACTGGATGCGGCTCTGCCTTGCCGCGCTGCTGCTGATGATCTGCGTGCGCCTGGGCATCAACCTGGTGTGGCCCCCGAGCAATCCCTTCAGTGTCAGCGTGGAGGCCCTGTTGTGACGCGCTGGCTCGCGGCCGCCCTGCTCGTACTGCTTTCTCTCGTGCCGGGGTCGCGCGCCGAGGAGCTGGCGGCCGGCATCTCGCGCGACAAGATCGAAATCAAATCGCGCTTCCCGGGCACGAGTGTCGCCATTATCGGATCGGTCGAGCCTGCCAGCGGCGAGGTGGTGCAGGGTGACCGGTCGCGCGACATCATTGTCGTGGTGCGCAGCGACCGGCTTTCGCGCGCCGTGGTTCGGCGCAAGGAGCCCGTGGGGCCCGTCTGGGTAAACCGCGAGATGCTGGCCTTCGACAACGTGCCGGAGTTCTATTTCGTCGCCTCAAACCGGCCGTTGTCCGAGATTGCGGAGCCGTCCGTCCTGCAACAGTTCCAGCTGGGTGTCGCGCAGGTGGATACGGGTCCCGGCTTCGGAGCCGGGCGCAAGGCAGCCGAGTTCCGGGAGGCTTTCCTGGCCTCGCGCCTCGCGCAGCAGCTCTACTCGCAGCATGAGGGAGCGGTGACCTTCATGTCCCCCACGCTGTTCCGCACCACGATGGCGCTGCCGCCGAACGTGCCTGCGGGCAACCTGAAGGTGAGCGTCTATGCGTTCAAGGATGGGCGCATCACGAGTTCGAGTGCGATGACGCTTTTCATCGACAAGACGGGCATCGAGCGCGCGCTGTCGGATTTTTCGGTGCGCGAGCCGCTGCTCTACGGCCTCTCGGCGCTTCTTGTTGCCGTTGTTGCCGGTCTCGTGGCCGCGGCGGTGTTCCGCGACCGCTCGTGAGGCCCCTGCAGGGGTATTGACGCTCGACAAGACGGGTGCAATCGCTAGACTTCGTGAATGGCTGCACCGATCGACATTTCCCAGTTCAAGGAAGCACTGATCGTGCTGGGGTCGGCGGCGCTTGTCATCCCGGTTTTCCACCGGCTCAAGCTGAGCCCCGTGCTGGGCTACATCCTGATCGGCATGGTGGTCGGACCCTATGGGGCCGGCAGCCTCAGCGCCGAGGTCCCGTGGCTTTCGTTCTTCACCATCGAAAAGGAAGGCGCGATCTCGCACGCGGCCGAGTTCGGGATTGTCCTGCTCATGTTCATGATCGGTCTCGAGCTGTCGCTCGAGCGCCTGCTGATCATGCGCCGGCTGGTGTTCGGGCTTGGCAGTTTCCAGCTTCTGGCGAGTGCGGCGGCGATCGGTGCCGTGACCTACATGCTGACGTCCGACGTTGCCATCTCGTTCATCGTCGGGCTGGCGCTGGCGATGTCCTCGACGGCGATCGTGACGCAGGTCCTGTCGCAGACAAAGCAGCTGGCTGCCCATCATGGAAGGGCCAGCTTTGCGGTCCTGATCTTCCAGGATATTGCCGTCATCCCCGTCATGTTCGCCGTGGGCATCATGGGCGCGTCGATGGGCGGGTCGATGGTTGTCCAGCTGGGCTCGGCGCTGCTTCAGGCGGGCGCCGCCATCGTGCTTGTGATCCTGTCGGGGCGCATGCTGCTGCGGCCGCTGTTCCGGCGCGTGGCGGCGACGCAGAGCCCGGAGCTTTTCATGGCGGCCTGCCTGCTCGTGATCCTGGCCATCAGCATCGTCACTGCGCTGGCAGGGCTTTCGATGGCGCTCGGGGCGCTGATGGCGGGGCTGCTGCTTGCCGAGACCGAGTACCGGCGGCAAATCGAGTACACCATCGAGCCCTTCAAGGGGCTGATGGTCGGGGTCTTCCTGATCTCGGCCGGCATGAATGTCGACCTGGCGCGCATCCTGCTTGATCCGCTGGCGATCCTGCTTGCAAGTGTCGGGCTTGTGGTCGTGAAGGCGCTTGTGGTGGTGGTGGGCGGGCAGTTGTTCCGCGTGCCCCTGACGGCGGCCACGCGCGCGGGGCTGCTGCTCGGGCCCGGGAGCGAGTTCACCTTTGTCATCGTCGCGCTTGCCGTCGGCTCGCAGGTGCTGCCAGCCGAGACGGGCGCGTTCGTGCTGATCGTGGCGGCGCTGACCATGGCGCTGATCCCGGCGCTGCATGGGCTGGGACGGCGGGTCGAGCGTCTTGCCGCGGTGCCGGCAGCGCCGCATGCGGTCAGCCTCATCAAACCCCCGGATGACGAGACGTCCCGCGTTATCATCGCCGGCTTCGGGCGGGTGGGGCGCGTGGTTGCCGAGCTGCTACGCAAGCATGACATTCCGTTCCTCGCCGTCGACTCCAATGCCGATGCGGTGGCGGCCGCGCGGGACCAGGGCTATCCGGTATATTTCGGGGACATCAAGCAGCCCGACTTCATGCGGCTGTGCGGCATTGGCACGGCGCGGGCGCTGGTGCTGACGATGGACTCGCCGCGGGCGGCCAATGTCGTCGTCCAGGCGGCGCGGGCGCAACGGCATGACCTTGTCATCATCGTGCGGGCGCGTGACGGACGGCATGCGAGCGAACTCTACCGGCTGGGGGCGACAGATGCCGTGCCGGAGACGATCGAGGCCAGCCTGCAGCTGGCCGAGGTGGTTCTGGTCGATGTCGGGGTGGCCATGGGGCCTGCGATTGCCTCGATCCACGAAAAGCGCGCCGAGCTGCGGGACGAGATCCAGGCAATGGCGCCGGCGGGGGCCAATCGCGCGCCGCCGCGCCGGCGGTTGCGCGATGTGAGCGCCAACCTTCAGCCGCGCAAGGATAACGCCACCGATAAGCCCGCCGGCTGAGCCTGCCTTGGCGGTGGCTTGGGCGGGGTGCGACCACGGGGCGCTGGCGATTCGGGGATTTGTTCTTTATTTGTTCTTGATCAGGCAGGTCGCCCGCCGCGCGCGGGGGCAGGACGAAGTTTTTTAAAAGCACTGACGAAAGTGTATCTCGTGTAACAGCAGAGCCAATGAAATCAGGTGGTTGCATGGTTAATTGCAGCCTCCGGCGGGCTCCTGCGCGCAGGGATTTGTGCGGTTTGGATTCCTGCCGGGTAATCATTTTCGCCACGGCCTTCGTTTCTACCTTACGTCAAGTTCGGGACGGTCCTGGCCAGAGGGTGTGTTCCCAAGGAAAGGGCGGAAAACCTCGATATTGACGCTTACGTCAACGGAACCTATGGTTCAACAAGCCTCGAGGAGGTGAACGATGAAGACCTTCAGCATCAGCCAGCTCTCGGAAGAGTTCGGCATCACGCCACGCGCCATCCGCTTCTACGAAGATGAAGAGCTCATCAAACCGTCCCGCCAAGGTCAGTCCCGCATCTATTCGCCGCGCGACCGGGCGCGGCTGGCGCTGATCCTGCGCGGCAAGCGCGTTGGCTTCTCGCTGGTCGAGATCAAGGAGATGCTCGATCTCTACGACATGAATGACGGGCAGGCGACGCAGCTGTCGCATGCGATCAAGAAGTTCAACGAGCGGATCAACTCGCTCGAACGGCAGCGTGGGGACATCGAGCAGGCGCTGGTCGAACTGCGGCAGGGCCGGGCGCGGCTGGAAGTGCTGCTGGCCGACAAGGGTGCGCCTTCGCACAACGGTCGTGGCAGCGAGGCCGAACATGGCCGCCTGATCGGCTATGCGATGACGCCCAGCGCCCACGACTGAGAGAACCAGCAACGCCGGCAGGAGGAAAGTAATGGGAGTGCTGCAAGTCGAACGGCCATCGTGGATGACGGAAGACCTCGTTGTCTTCGACACGGAGGCCCGGAAGTTCATGGAACGGGAGTGCGCGCCGCACGCCGAGAAGTGGATCAAGCAGCAGCACGTTGACAGGTCGGTGTGGCGCAAGGCGGGGGAGGCGGGGCTTCTGTGCGCCTCTACCCCGGAGGCCTATGGTGGTGCCGGTGGATCCTTCGCCCACGAGGCCGTGATCATCGACCATCTCGGGCGCATGGGCATCGACGGGTGGGGCATCACGCTCCACAATGCGATCGTGGCGCCTTATGTCACGCATTATTGTTCGGAAGAGCAGAAGATGCGCTGGCTGCCGCGGCTGGCGTCGGGCGAGCTTGTCGGCGCGATCGCGATGACAGAACCGGGGACAGGATCAGACCTGCAGGCCGTCCGCACGACGGCGCGCCGGGACGGCAACCAGTATGTCATCAATGGCTCGAAGATCTTCATCACGAATGGCGGCACGGCCAACTTCATCCTGGTGGTCGCCAAGACGGATCCGACACAGGGCTCGAAGGGGATCTCGCTTATCGTCGTGGAGACCGACGAGGTCGAGGGCTTCCGCCGTGGCCGCGTGCTCGACAAGATCGGGCAGAAGGCCAATGACACGGCCGAGCTCTTCTTCGACGACGTGCGGGTGCCGGCGTCAAACGTGATCGGGCCGGGCGAAGGGCAGGGGTTTGTCCAGCTCATGCAGCAGCTGCCGCAGGAGCGCCTGATCATCGCGTTGCAGGGCATGGCGGTCATCGAGCGCGCGCTCGAGACGACGATTGCCTATGTCAAGGAGCGCCGCGCGTTCGGCAAGAACCTGATCGATTTCCAGAACACGCAGTTCAAGCTGGCGGAAGCCAAGACAGAGGCGACGGTCGCCAAGATCTTCTGCAACCACGCCACGCAGCTGCTGCTCGACGGCAAGCTTGACCCCTACATGGCGTCGATGGCCAAGCTGTGGCTGACGGAAGTGCAGTGCCGGGTCGTTGATGAATGCCTGCAGCTGCATGGCGGCTATGGCTACATGAACGAGTATCC
>DAISVV010000069.1:0-13468 GCA_036840015.1 Micropepsaceae bacterium | reverse complement strand
AAGGACTTCGACGCCAAGGGCGTGCAGGTCTCCGACCACCAGATCCGCCGCGAGATGGAAGACCTGATGATCAAGGCGATCGAGCAGATCCAGGCCGGCACCTGATCCTCGCCGCACGCATTCTCTCTGCCTGATCCGTCGGCGCGGTGACCGCGTCCGGCGGATCGATGGCGCCTCCAAGGCGTCCTGGATGAATGCTCGCTGAATTCCTGTTTCAGGGCCGGTTCAAGCGCCGGGCCCTATGAACACGTCCGAACACAAGGCGGGGCGCGCGCGTCGCGCTCCCGGTGCTTCGAGAGTGTAGCCCCCAACAGGAGTCCAGAGCCATGAAATCGTTCCTTGTCGCAGCCGCATCCCTTCTCGCGCTCGCCACCGCGCTGCCCGCCAGCGCCAACGGCATCAGTCTCGGCAACCCCGGCTATGGCGGCACGGGATGTCCGTCCGGCACCGTCTCCGCAACGCTGAGCCCCGATGGCCGCTCGCTGAGCATGCTCTTCGACCAGTACACGGTTTCTGCAGGCGGCATCACCGGGCGCGCCTTCGACCGCAAGGCATGCAATGTGTCGATCCCAGTCTTCGTGCCGAACGGCTACAGCGTCGCCGTCCTCGGCGTCGACTATCGCGGCTACAACCAGTTGCCCCACCGCGCCTCCTCGCAATTCAATGTCGAGTACTTCTTCGCCGGGGGCCGCGGGCCTGCCTTCAGGCGCTCCTTCTTCGGCACGCTGAACCAGGACTATTACATCAACAACCAGCTTGTGGCCGAGAACCTCGTCTGGTCGCCATGCGGTGCAGACGTGAACCTGCGCACGAACTCAAGCCTGCGCCTGAGCACCTTCAACAATGCCGAGGCCAGCGCATCCGTCGACTCGCAGGATGTAAGCGCGGCGATCGTCTATCACCTGCAGTTCCGCCGCTGCAGCTGATGTTCCCGCCTCCGGCCGGCCGCACAATTGCGGCCGGTCGCCCCATTCCGACAAGGGAGTGACTTTCGATGAAGGCCACCCGACTGATTGCACTGTCCCTCATGGCGCTTCTTGCCACCGAACCGGCTCTTGCACGTGACCGGGTCGAGGCGCAGCGCGAAAGGCGGCTGGAAGACCAGGGCTGCCCGGCCGGATCCTATCGCATCGTTACCGCACCAGACGGCAGTGCCATCTCGGTCCTCTTCGACCGCTTCGTCGTCGAAGGCAATGACGCCAACGCGGGCTTTGCGAGGGCCTCCTGCGCCATGGAAATCCCGCTCAACCTGCCGCCGGGCTATTCACTGGGCGTCTGGCGCGCGGACTACCGGGGCTATGCAAACCTCGAGGAGCGGCAGCGCGCCGAATTGCAGGTCGAGTACGGCGTCGGCATGCGCGACCGCAGCCGCCGCTTCAGGCGCGACGTCCGCGGGGCCTACGAGGGTGACTATCTCTTTTCCGAGCGGCTCAACGCGGGCTTCATGCGGCGCGTGGGCTGCGGCGAGCCCGCTGTGCTGAACTTCCGGGCCTCGCTGACGCTGACATCAAGGCGCGGCGCCCGCACGGGCCAGATGGCGCTTGATTCGGTCGACGGCGCGCCGGACGGCGGCTTGGTCTTCGGCCTTGACCTGCGCAAGTGCCGCGGCTGACCACCCTCGCGTTTCAGGCAAGCCCCACGCGCAGCACAAGCCCGGCAATGGCACAGCCCGCGAGCAGGACCGGCACGCTCACCCGCCCGCCCAACAGCAACACCGTCGCGACCACCGATAGCCCAAGCGCCCAGGGATCCAGCGTCGAGACATCGGGCACCTGCAGAACGAGGGGGCCGGTGGCAACACGCTCGACCTCGGCAAACAGCACGTGCAGCCCGAACCAGGCGGCAAGATTGGCGATCACGCCCACGACCGCCGCGGTGATCGCCGCGAGCGCCCCCGACAGGGCCTTGTTGCCACGCAGCCGCTCGGCATGGGGCGCACCCGCAAAGATCCAAAGGAACGAGGGCACGAACGTCACCCACAGCGTGACCGCCGCGCCGGCAAGCCCCGCCAGCACCGGATCAAATCCGGCCTGCCGTGACGCCGCGAGGAACCCGACATGCTGCAGCACCAGGATCAGCGGCCCCGGCGTCGTCTCGGCAAGTGCCAGCCCATCCATCATCTCGGCTGCGCTCAGCCATTGATAGGTGGCGACAGCCTCCTGCGCCACATAGGCCAGAACCGCATAGGCACCTCCGAACGTCACGACGGACATGCCGCTGAAGAACAGTGCGAGCCGCGCCAGCACATGGTCCGGCCCCAGCGCCAGCAGCAGCAGCCCCACTGGCGCAAGCCAGATCGCAAGCCATGTGAGGGCTTTCCTGAGCGTCTGCCCCGGGACCGTTAGCGTGTGGGAGAGGTCACCCCGCGCCAGCGCAGCATCGACTGCATGCGTACAAGCCGGGTCCTCTTCCCCGCCGCTTCGTGCATGAGGTGCCGGCGGCAGCAGCGCAGCACCGGCCAGCCCCGCAAGCCCGGCCGCAAGGATCACGACCGGAAACGCGACATTGAACAGGAACAGGGCGGCAAAGGCTGCCACGGCAATGACGAGCGAAAGGGTGTTCGTGAAGGCGCGCCGCGCAATGCGCAGGATCGCATCGATCACGATTGCAAGCACGGCCGCCTTGATGCCCCAGAACACCGCCGCAACCTCGGGCCTGTCGGCATGGGTCACGTAGAGCAGGCTCAGGCCCAGCATGACCAGCGCCCCCGGCAGGATGAACAGAAGCCCCGCAGCCAATCCCCCGCGCACCCCGTGCATCAGCCATCCGACATAGGTCGCCAGTTGCTGCGCCTCAGGCCCAGGCAGAAGCATGCAATAGTTCAGCGCATGGAAGAACCGCGCCTCGCCGATCCACTTCTTCTCTTGAACCAGGATCCGGTGCATGAGGGCGATCTGCCCCGCCGGGCCACCGAAGTTCACGCAACCGATGAACGCCCAGGTCTTGAGCGCTTCCACGAAGGCAGGAAGCGCCGGCGCGACGCTCAAAACCGGCTGCCCTTGACCGCCTGTACTTCCTGCCAGGCCGCAAAGCCCAGCATCAGGCCAACCAGCACCGTAAAGCCGAACCCACCCATCGAGAGCCCCCAAAGCACGAGGAGGCCGGCGACGCCAAGCCCGATATAGCCCGTGATCAGCCGCGCCCGGCTGCGCCGCATGAAGCGCGCCAGGATCGCCTGCGCGATGTTGCCGCCATCCAGCGGATAGCCGGGCAACAGGTTGAAGATTCCCAGGAGAAGATTTGCATAGAGCAGCCGCTCGAGGATGAACCACGAATGGTCCGCCACGCCATCGCTGGTCGTGCTGCCCAGGAAAAACGACAGCCCGGCGGCCAGCAGCAGGTTCGCTGCCGGTCCCGACCCCGAGACGACGACTTCCTCCAGCGTCGTGCGTGGCGTACGCGAGAGCCGCGCATAGCCCCCGAAGAAGGTCAGCGTCACGTCATGCGTGCCGATGCCAAACAGGCGCGCCCCGAAGGCGTGCCCCATCTCGTGCAGGTAGATCGACATGAACAGCAGGACGACGAACGTGACTTCATCGACGACACCGCCAAAGCCCGGCTGCCGCAACCCGTCGATCACGAAGAAGGCGGCAATCAGGAACACCCCGATGTCCACCCTGAGGTAGACGCCGAACAGTCTGCCCAGATTGATCGGCGTTCCCATGGGGTGAGGATCCTCAGCTGCTGGCAAAGACGCGTTTGAAAATCGTATCAGCGTGCTTCAAGTGATAGGCGAGGTCGAACAGCGCTTCAAGCTCGACGGCGGTCAGCGCCCGGCCGACATCCGCGTCGGCCATGAGGTTTTCGAGAAACGTCGTTCCGGAACGTCCGTGATGCATGTTCTGCCAGACCGGCATCGCGTTGCGCTGGACGAGCCGGTAGGCATCCTCGCGCGACACACCCTTCTGCGTCAGCGCCAGCAGCACGCGCTGTGAATGCACGAGGCCCCCAAGCAGGTCGAGGTTGCGCTGCATGCGCTCAGGGTAGATGACCAGCTTCTCGACAACATCGGCCAGCCTGTTCAGCGCAAAGTCCAGCGTGATGGTTGCATCCGGCCCGATCATCCGCTCGACGGATGAATGCGAGATGTCCCGCTCGTGCCAGAGCGCCACGTTCTCCATCGCCGGCATGGCGAAGGCCCGGACCATGCGCGCCAGCCCCGTCAGGTTCTCGGTCAGCACCGGATTGCGCTTGTGCGGCATGGCGGAAGAGCCCTTCTGGCCCTCCGAGAAATACTCCTCCGCTTCCAGCACCTCGGTGCGCTGCAGGTGACGGATCTCGGTGGCCAGATGCTCGATCGACGAGGCCACGACCCCCAGCGCCGCAAAGAAGGCCGCATGCCGGTCGCGCGGGATCACCTGCGTGGAGACGGGCTCGGGCTTGAGGCCCAGAGCCTTGGCCACGTGCTCTTCCACGCGTGGATCCACTTGCGCGAAGGTGCCGACGGCACCCGAGATCGCGCAGGTCGCGATTTCCTCGCGCGCCGCGACAAGGCGTGCCCGCGCCCGCTGGAATTCCGCATGGAACCCGGCAAGCTTCACGCCGAACGTCGTGGGCTCGGCATGAATCCCGTGGCTGCGCCCGATCGTGGGCGTCATCTTGTGCTCGAAGGCCCGCTTCTTCAGCGCCGCCAGCACCCGGTCGACGTCGGCAATGAGAATGTCGCTCGCCCGCTTGAGCTGGACCGCAAGGCAGGTATCCAGCACGTCCGACGACGTCATGCCCTGGTGGACGAAGCGTGCATCATCCCCGACGAATTCAGCGAGATGCGTAAGGAACGCGATGACGTCGTGCTTGACCTCGCGCTCGATCGCGTCGATGCGCGCCACGTCGAACTGCGCCTTGCCACCGCGCTCCCAGATCGTCGCCGCAGCAGACTTCGGGATCACGCCAAGGTTTGCCAGAGCATCGGCCGCATGCGCCTCGATCTCGAACCAGATGCGAAAGCGTGTTTCGGGTGACCAGATGGCCACCATCTCGGGACGTGAATAGCGGGGGATCATGCAATCGCTTTCAGTGAGTCTTCCAGGATACCGAGGGCCTCGTCGAGCACGTGGTCCTCGATCGTGATGGGTACAAGGATGCGCACGCCATTGCCATAGAGACCGCAGGTCAGCAGGATCAGCCCGCGCTTCAAGGCCTCGCCCAGCAATTTCTTCGTGCGGTCGGCATCAGGCTCCTGCGTGCCGCGCGTCTTGACGATGTCGAAGGCGACCATCGCGCCAAGCCCCCGGATGTCGTCGATGGGCGGCAGGTCGTTGCGCAGCGCCATCTGCTTCAGCCGGGATGTCAGCTTGTCGCCAAGCGTCACGCTGCGCTCCAGGATCTTTTCCTCCTGGATCACGTCCATGACCGCAAGCCCGGCCGCGCAGGCCAGCGGATTGCCCGCATAGGTGCCGCCAAGGCCACCCGGATCGGGCGCATCCATGATGGCAGCCCGCCCGATGACGCCCGACAGCGGCATGCCGCCCGCAAGGCTCTTGGCGGTGGTGATGAGATCAGGCTTCACGCCCGAATGCTCGATGGCAAAGAGCTTGCCCGTGCGCGCGAAGCCCGCCTGGATCTCGTCATCGATCAGAAGGATCCCGTGCTTGTCGCAGATCGCCCGCAACGTCCGCAGGAATTCGAAGGGCGCCACATAGAACCCGCCTTCGCCCTGCACCGGTTCGATGATGATCGCGGCCACGCGCGAGGGTTCGACATCCGTCTTGAACAGCATCTCGAGCGCCTCGAGCGACTGCGCTGCCGTGTGCCCGTGGCTCTCGATGGGGAAGGGCAAGCGATGCACGCCGCCCGGCATGTCACCGAAACCGGCCTTGTAGGGCACGACCTTGCCGGTCATCGCCATCGTGAATAGCGTGCGGCCATGGAATGCGCCCGAGAAGGCGATCACCGCCGAGCGCTTCGTCGCATAACGTGCGATTTTGGTCGCGTTCTCCACCGCCTCGGCGCCGGTCGAGAAGAAGATCGTCTTCGCCGGCCCCTCGATGGGCGCCGCCGCGTTCAGCCGCTCGGCAAGCGCGATATAGCTTTCATAGGCGCTGACCTGGAATGCGGTATGGATGGTACCCTGCAGCGCGGTCTCGATCGCCTTGACCACCTTCGGGTGCCGGTGGCCCGTATTCTGCACACCGATGCCGCCGACGAAGTCGATGTAGCGCTTGCCCTCGACATCCCAGATCTCGGCATTCGACGCCCGCACCGCAAAGACCGGGTGCGCCGTGTTGACACCGCGCGGAACCGCAGCCTGCCTGCGGGCGAGAAGTTCGGCATTCGTCGTCATGAATTCACCTCATCTAACTCTGTCACCGTCTGCGATAGCGGACCGCCTACGTCCCGATCCCGCCCATCGCCAGGTACTTCACCTCGAGGAAATCCTCGATCCCGTATTTCGATCCCTCGCGGCCGATGCCGCTTTCCTTCATGCCGCCGAACGGCGCGACCTCGGTCGAGATGATGCCCTCGTTGATGCCGACGATGCCGTATTCCAGCGCCTCGGCCACCCGCCACACGCGCCCGATGTCGCGCGCATAGAAATAGGCGGCAAGCCCGTATTCGGTATCATTGGCAAGCCGGATGGCATCGGCCTCGGTATTGAAGCGGAACAGCGTCGCCACCGGCCCGAAGATTTCCTCCTGCGCGATCGGCATCGCGGCGCTGACGCCTGACAGCACCGTCGGTTCGAAGAACGTGTGGCCCAGCGCATGGCGCTTGCCGCCGGTCATGAGCTTGGCGCCCTTGGCCACGGCATCGCCCACAAGGCGCTCGACCTTCTCGACGGCCTCCATGTTGATGAGCGGCCCCTGCGTCACGCCCTCGGCAAGCCCGTCGCCCACCTTCATGGCAGCAGCGGCAGCGGCAAGTTTGGCGGCAAAGGCGTCATGGACCTTGTCCTGCACGAATATGCGGTTCGCGCACACGCAGGTCTGCCCCATGTTGCGGAACTTCGACAGCATCGCGCCCTGAACCGCCGCATCAAGATCCGCATCATCGAACACGATGAAGGGCGCATTGCCACCCAGTTCAAGCGACACCTTCTTCACGGTCGACGCACACTGCCGCATCAGCAGCTTGCCGATCTCGGTCGATCCCGTGAACGAGAACTTGCGCACCAGCGTGTTGGCCGTCATTTCCTGTCCGACGCGCGAGGAATGCGCCGTCGTCACGATGTTGAAGATGCCCTTCGGAATGCCCGCGCGCTCGGCCAGCACCGCCAGCGCCAGCGCCGAGAGCGGCGTCTCCGCCGGCGGCTTGATGACGATGGGGCAGCCCGCCGCCAGCGCCGGCCCGCACTTGCGCGTGATCATCGCATTCGGGAAGTTCCAGGGCGTGATCGCGGCCACGACGCCGATGGGCTGCTTCAGCACCACGATGCGCCGGCCCGGCTGCGTGTGCGGGATCACGTCGCCATAGATGCGCTTGCCCTCTTCGGCGAACCACTCGATGAACGAGGCCCCATACGCCACCTCGCCCCGCGCCTCGGCCAGGGGCTTGCCCTGTTCGCTGGTCATGATGATGGCGAGGTCTTCCTGCGCACCCATGATGAGCTCGTACCACTTGCGCAAGACGGCAGCCCGCTCCTTGGCGGTCTTCGCCGCCCACGCCGGCCACGCCGCTGCCGCCGCCTCGATCGCCCGGCGCGTCTCGCCCTCGACCATGTCCGGCAGCCGCGCCAGCACCGCTCCGCTGGCCGGGTTCGTTACCGCGAAGGTCGCCCCCGAATCGGCCACACACCAGGCCCCGTCAATAAAGGCAGCCTCCCGCAAGAGTTGTGGATCCTTCAGCCGCATCACTCTCTCCCTGATCCCTGCGACGCAACTTGTAGCCCGTGCCCCGACGGAAGGGAATTGGGCCACCCAGAAGCGGCGCCTTGCGGACATTTGCGGGTTCCTGTCCGCGATAGGCTTGCCAACTGCGTGGTGACAAGCTTCGCCAATTTATGCAAGGTGCCCCGCCGTCAGCACGGCCCCGTGCAAACGATCCTGGATCATGACAATGCACCTCGCCCGACTGGCCCTGTTGACCGTTGCCCTGGCTGCCCTGCCGGCCTGCAGCAGCGTGGGTGGATTGATGCCGTTCGGCAAGGTGTCCGGCACAAGTCCGCAGACCGTGACGATGAACACGCCGGGCCTCGCGGTCGACCGCAAGCCGGGCTTCCCGCCTTACGCGCTGATGAAGGGCACGATGCTGATTGCCCCGCACGGCGCCAAGCGGACCGACTATTACTATTGGCTGAGCGAGCGCAACACCGAGAAGGTCATCCGCTACCTCGAGGAAGAGAACAGGTACGCTGGCGAGGCGATGGCCCACACGGGCGCGCTGCAGGCAAGCCTGCGGGTCGACATCACCGCCCAGCTCGCCGCCCGCCCCGGCACGCCTCCTTTCAAGGATGGTGCCTACTGGTACTACGAGCGCTTCGCGACCGGCGCCGACTACCCGGTCGTTGCGCGCCGCAGGGACACGATGGCAGCCCCGGAAGAGATCATGCTCGACGGCGAGCGTGAAGGTCAGAAATACAACCAGTTCGTGATGGGCACCTATGCCTCGACCGGGGATGGCGCGATCTTTGCGTGGACCGCCGACCATGAAGGCGATCGCTGGTACACGCTGACCATGAGGGACACCCGCACGGGCGGCAGCCGGTCGATCAAGTATGTCGGTCCCGGGTTTGTGCTGGCGGCCGACAACACCACGCTCTTCTATGTCAGGCTCGAACCCGGCACAGGCCGCGCCTTCCGCCTGATGCGGCACACGATCGCCACTGATCCGGCCAGCGACAAGGTCGTCTACGAGGAGAAGGACTCGCGCCTTGCCCTCTCGCTGCGCCGCTCATCCGGCGGGCGCCTTCTCCTGTTGACCAGCGACAACGGCACCACCTCCGAAATCTCTTTCATTGACCTCTCGAGGCCGGAGGCAAGGCCCACCGTGGTCCGTCCAAGGGTGGACGGCGTCACCTATGACACCGATGAGGTCGGCGGCAGGCTGTGGATCCGCACGAACCTCGATGCACCCGACGGCCGCATCATGACGGCGACACTTGCCCAGCCCGCCGCGTGGACCGAAGTCGTGCCCGCAACCCGCGGCACCTTCATCGAGGACTTTGCCGTGGTGGGCAAGGTCGTGGCCCTGCAGGTCTGGTCCGGCGGCGTTGCGGGCCTGCGCCTCATCGATACGGCAACGGGCGCCACGCGCGACGTGCCCGGCGAAGGCCCGGCCGGGATCTTCGACATCTCGGGCCGCAACGGCATGCGGGCGGTCCGCAACCTCGATCCGGCCTCAGGCGTCCTGCGCTATGGCCACGCGGGACCCGCATCGCCCGACACCATCATCGACCTCGAGGTGGCGACCGGCGCCAGGCGCATCGTGCAGCGCCAGGCTGTCCCCGCATTCGACACGTCGGCCCACGAGGTGCGGGTCGAGCGGGCAACGGCCCCCGACGGCCGCGAGGTTCCCGTGACACTGGCCTGGCGCCGCGACCGCTTCGTGCGCGGCAAGGCGCCGGCGCTCGTGATCGGCCACGGGGCCTTCGGCGAACCGAACAGGCCCCGCTTCGACCCCGCGCTGGTCGCCCTGATGAACCGCGGCTTCGTCATCGCCTGGGCACACACGCGTGGCGGTCGCGAGATGGGCGAGGCCTGGCATGTCGAAGGCCGCCTGCGCGCCAAGGCCAACAGCTTCACCGACTTCGTGGCCGTGGCCGAGCATCTCGCCGCCGCAGGCACCGCCGACAGGTCGCGCCTGTTCGCGATGGGACGCGGCGTCGGCGGCCTGCTTGTGGGCGCCGTCGCCAACCGCAGGCCTGACCTCTTCAAGGGCATCGTCGCTATCGCGCCGGGCGCCGACATTCTCTCGCGCATGCTCGATGACCAGCAGCCCGGTACCACGCTGCAATACGAGGAGTGGGGCAACCCCGGCGACGCGGGCGACTACGAGTTCATTCGCAGCTACTCGCCCTACGACCAGGTCGAGGCCCGCGCCTATCCCGCAATGCTGGTGACCGCGTCCTACAACGACACCGAGATGGGATATGCCGGTCCGGCGAAATGGGTCGCGCGCCTGCGTCGCCTCAAGACGGACCAGAACCGCCTGATCTTCCGGGTCAACATGACGGCCGGCCACGAGGGCGAGACGGGGCGCATCGCCGCCTCGGGCGAGGCCGTATTCATCACGGCCTTCCTGCTCGACCAGGCCGGCATCCGCTGAACCGCGCAACCCTTTCCCCCCGGACCCGCGCGAGCGGAAGGTCCGGAAACATCCTGCGACAATTTGTTCTCTTTTTGTTTTCGGCGATTTCGGCGATGTTCGGCGCTATCAACCCATAGCGTCGGAATCTGCCCATCAGGTCCGGTCGGCCTACATCAGGCCCATCTGCCTGAGGCTCGCGTGCTCGTCGCGCCCGATGATCAGGTGGTCATGGACATTGATGTCCATCGTCCGTGCCGCATCCACGATCAGCTTTGTCATCTCGATATCGGCCGAGGATGGCGCCGGATCCCCGCTCGGGTGATTATGCACGAGGATCAGGGCCGAGGCCTGCAGTTCAAGCGCTCGCTTCAAGACCTCGCGCGGATAAACCGGCGCATGGTCGACCGTTCCCTGGCCCAGGACCTCGTCGCGGATCAGCCGGTTCTTCCGGTCAAGGAACAGCACGCGGAACTGCTCCGTGCCAAGGCTTGCCATCGATCTCCGGCAATAGGCGGCAACCGCATTCCACGATGACAGGCTCTCGCGCTCCAGCCGCGGAGGCTTGTTGATCCGTGCCGCGAAGGCGCCGACAAGGGCGATGGCATCGGCCACGCTCTCGCCGACCCCGTCGACCCGCAGCAGGGCCTCGCGCGAGGCAAGCAGCATCCGGTCCATGTCATCGCCGAAGGCCGCCAGCATCCGCGTGGCCACGGGCTTCATGTCGCGTCGGGGAACGACCACGCACAGCAGAAGCTCCAGCAGCTCATGGTCGGGCAGCGGCTCCGCCCCCGACCGGCGCAGCCGCGCACGCAGGCGCTTGCGGTGGCCATGGCGGTGATCGGGCAGGGAAGGGGCAGCTTCGTTCAGTTCACGCGGCGACATAGGGCGGTTTGTGAAGACCTTTTGGCGAGGCGGTGAAGATTTCAACGCCTGTCGAGGTCACGCCCACACTGTGTTCAAATTGTGCCGAGAGGGACCGGTCTTTTGTAACAGCAGTCCACCCGTCGCTCTTGAGCTTCACCTGCCATTTGCCGGCATTCACCATCGGCTCGACCGTGAAGATCATGCCTTCCCGGAACTCGAGCCCCGCACCGGCCTGCCCGTAGTGCAGGATGTTGGGGGCATCATGGAACACCTTGCCAAGCCCATGGCCGCAGAAGTCGCGTACCACCGAATAGGTGTGCGCCTCGGCATAGGCCTGGATCGCCCGCCCGAGGTCACCCGTCTTGTTGCCGGGCTTGACGACCGAAAGCCCGCGCATCAGCGCGTCATAGGTCACATCCACCAGCCGGCGCGCCTTGAGCGGAACGTCACCGGCGAGGTACATGCGGCTCGTGTCGCCGTGCCAGCCATCGACGATGGCGGTCACGTCGATGTTCAGGATGTCGCCATCCTTCAGCTCGCGCTCCGACGGCATGCCGTGGCAGACGACCTCGTTGATCGAGATGCAGCTCGAATAGCGGTAACCCCGATAGAAGATCGTCGCCGGGATGCCGCCATGGTCGACGACAAATTCGTGCGCCATCCGGTCCAGCGCATCGGTCCGCACGCCGGGCTTCACCTCCGCCGACAGCATGTCGAGGCACGCCGCCGCCAGTTGGCCGGCCTTGCGCATGCCCTCAAAGCCCTCCGGACCATGCAGCTTGACCGCGCCCGAGGCGCGCGAAAGATGTGTGTGTCGTGCTTCGATATAGTTCATGGAACGCCGCGTATTCGCCTGGTGCGCCTAAATGCACCCGGTCTCCGCCGCTCGTCAACCTTGCCCGCCGGTGCCCGAAGGGCGTAGATGGAAAAAAGGGCGCAGCGCCCGCCCACCAGGGATAAAGTAAACCGTGACCGACGCCACCGAGCCGAAACTGTCCTTCTTCGACGCCACCGGCGGCCGGATTGCCTGGTTCGAGTGGGGCACGCGCGGCCAGGAGCCGCTGCTCCTCATCCACGCGACCGGCTTTCACGCCCGCGTCTGGGACCGCACCATCGCCGCGCTGAAGGAGCGCTACCACGTGATCGCCGTCGACACGCGGGGCCACGGCCGCTCGGAAAAGCGTGGCCCCGTCCGCGACTGGCGCGACATGGCCGACGACATCCATGAATTGCTCTTGCACCTTGCACTGCCTCGCATGATTGGCGCAGGCCATTCCATGGGCGGGCACCTGCTCGTGCAGCTCGCCGCACGCATGCCCGAACAGTTCTCCCGCCTCGTTCTGGTCGACCCCGTCATCATGTCGCCTGAGGTCTACGAGGCCCGCAAACCCTGGCCGCCCGAAGGCGAGCATCCCGTCGCGCGCCGCCGCAACAGCTGGGAAAGCTGGGAGGCCATGTTCGAACTCTTCAGCCACCGCACGCCCTACAATCTCTGGCAGCGCGATGTGCTTGTCGATTACTGCCGCCATGGTGTCATGCCAAAGGCCGACGGCTCCGGTGTCGAGCTGGCATGCCCGCCCGCGATCGAGGCCTCGGTCTACATGGTCTCCGGCAGCAGCGCGATCCACGACGAAGCACGCAGCGTCAAGGTGCCGGTAACCGTGCTACGCGCGCGGCTGCCGGGTCCCGGTCCGCGCGATCTGACGGATTTCACCGCCTCACCGACATGGCCTGAACTCGCTGGCCTCTTCGAGCAGGGGCATGACGTGTTCCTGCCCGACCTCACGCACTTCATTCCCATGCAGGACCCCGCGCTCACTGCAGACTACATCGCTGGCCGTCGTTAGAAGCCAAGCTTACCCAGGATGCCCGTGACACGCAGCCTTGTCGCTGCGTCGCGAAACGGAAACGCGCGAAGGAAGTCGTGCTTGTTGAGATGCCCCGCGCAGGCGCGCACGGACCGCGCCCACGCCTTCGCGCGGGCCGCGTCGCCATGAAGGCCGGGGGCCGCGGCGGCGATCATCTCGATGAGCGCATGCGCCCCCGGTGAGTTTGCCGCCCGCTCGGCCCAGGCGGCAGCCTCAGCCGTGTTCTCGACGGCAAGATGGGACAGGGCCCGAGCGCCCAGCATGCCATAGACCAATGGATCCAGCGGGCTCAGCACAAGAGCCTCGGCGATGTTGGACTGGCAGGCCTCCGAGGTGCCGAGCAGGGCCTCGACCCATCCCCTCGAGTACTTGGCCTGCGCGTAGTTCGGGTTGAGGGCGATGGCCCGCTCAAGCCAGGGAAGGCTTGCCTCCAGGTCGCCGCGCAGCCATTGAGCCCGGCCCATGGTAAAATGCCCGAAAGGATCGAGCGGATCGCGCTCAAGGGACAGGGACGCATGATGCTGGGCCAGTCTCGTCGCTTCCGCGCTGTC
>DAISVV010000068.1:9772-13713 GCA_036840015.1 Micropepsaceae bacterium | reverse complement strand
CTGCGTCAATTTGTTCACTTTTTGTTTTCGGCGATTTCGGCGATGTTCGGCGCTGTCAATCCATAGCGTCGGAATCTGCCCACGGATGAAGCCCCAGCGGTTTCTCCCGCAAATCCGCCGTTTTCGTTGCCGCACAGGCACCACCCTTGAAGACATCCCATGACCAAGTTCAACGCACCACCCAAGGGCGGCGGCGCCGGCACGGCGCTGTCGCAGAAATTCGCGCAAGGCCTCCTCAAGAGTTTCGAGGCCACCGGCCAGAAGGCCATCGACGACCTCGCCGAACAGAACCCCGTCCAGTACCTGCGCTTCGTCTCGGCCATCGCGCCGGACGGGCAGGGCACCGGCCCCCTCACGGACATCACCGATGACGAACTCGCAGCCTTCCTCGATTACCTCCGAACGGCTGTCGGCGCTGAGCCGCCTGCTCCAGGCCGAAGCCCTGCGCCGCCGGGCGCAGAACCGCCTGAAGCACTACGCGCCCTACGCGCGCCAGAAGCTGTTCCATGATTTCGGCGCGACCTGCACCCAGCGTTTGCTGCGCGCGGGCAACCAGCAGGGCAAGACCTATTCCGGCGCGATGGAGATGGCCATCCACCTCACCGGCCGGTATCCACCCTGGTGGCAGGGCCGGCGCTTTACCCATCCCATCGATGCCTGGGCCGCCTGCGACACGGGCGAGACCACGCGCGACAACCCGCAGTCCGCCCTCATGGGCCCGCTCGGCGCCTGGGGCACGGGCGCCATCCCCGCCGACGCGCTCGTCGAGGCAAAGCGGGGACAGGGTGTCGCCGACCTGCTCGATACCGTGCTGGTCAGCCACGCCTCGGGCGGGGTCTCCAAGCTCGGCTTCAAGCGCTACGACCAGGGACGCCAGGCCTGGCAGGGCCCATCGAAGCACGTGATCTGGTGTGACGAGGAACCGCCCGAGCAGGTCTACAACGAGGCGCTCGCCCGCCTGATCGCCACCGGCGGCATGGTCTACACGACCTTCACGCCGCTGCTTGGCATGAGCAGCATCGTCACGCGCCTCATGCGCAACCACGACGGCACGACCTGCGCCGACGTGAACATGACGATCGAGGACGCGCTCCACATCAGGCCGCAGGACCGCGCGGCCATCGCCGAAGGCTTCCCCGCGCACGAGCGCGACGCGCGCCTGTCGGGCATCCCGGGCCTCGGCAGCGGGCGCGTGTTCCCGCTGGCACCCGCCGACATACGCTGCCGCCCCTTCGATGTGCCCGATACGTGGCCCGTGCTGGGCGGCATGGATTTCGGCTACGACCATCCCTTCGCCGCCGTGCGCATCGCGCATGACGAGGAGGCCGACTGCATCTATGTCACCCACGCCTTCCGCGCCCGCAACGAGACACCGGCCCTCCACGCGGCCGCCCTGCGCCGCTGGGGCCGCGAGCTCACCTGGGCCTGGCCGCACGATGGCCTTGCCACCGAAAAGGGCTCGGGCCGTCAACTGATGACGCTCTACGAAGAGGAAGGCCTCAACATGCTGCCCGTCCACGCAACGCACCCGAAAGGCGGCTACCTGGTCGAGCCCGGCATCATCGAGCTGGTCGAGCGCATGCGCACCGGCCGCTTCAGGGTGTTCGAGCACCTCGACGACTGGTTCCGGGAATTCGAAACCTATCACCGCATCAACGGCAAGATCGTCAAGCGCGATGACGACCTCATGTCAGCGACGCGCGTGGCCGTCATGATGCTGCGCCACGCAACGGCCCCGCTGGAGGCGGCCCCGCCGCTGCGCCTCGTCCCGCGCCGGCGCGATGACGCCGACCTCACCTGGTACTGAACCCAAAGGACAAAGGACCCATGAAAGGAACACCCACGCCATGTGCGCCCCCATCGCCCTGACGGGCCTGCAGCTTGCCGGCTCGCTTGCGGGTGCTGCCGCAAGCGCCCGCGAAATGAAGCGCGAGGCCACCGAGGCCGAACGCGCCGCCCGCGCCGACGCCGCAACGCTGACTGCCCGCGCCGCCAACGCGCGCGCCGAGGCGCTTGACCGCACGGCGGCCCAGCGCGTCCGCGCCTTCACCTCAGGCGTCGACCCGAAATCGAATTCCGTGGTGGAAAGCCTCGCCGCCGCCCATGCCCGCAACCTCGACGGCGCCGACACGCTCGGCCAGTCGGCCGCGCAGGTCCTGTATGACGGGCAGATGCGTGCGCGCACATCGCGCGCGGGGCGCCAGGCGGCGCTGGCGCGCTCGCTGCTGGGCCGCGCCAGCACGCTCGCCGAGCGGGGCAGTGGCGGGAATCGGCTCCGGATCTGACGTCCCGCAGCGCCCAATTAAGGACGTTACGTGCACAAATGCATCACGAAAAGTCAAGCGTTACCGCCGGTCGACCTTTGTGGAAAAACAAGTAAATAAGCCAAAAATTGGCTCGCCGGCGTTGGTTAAGCGCGGCGTTTGGCAGTGGGGTGTGGCGCGCCGGTTACTATTGGCGTCGACCGAAGCGATTATCATCGCCCCATGTTTAACGTGCTGGGAGCCAAGCCACATCCGTGGCCTCGCTGCCAGCCTCACCTGGAAGTTGGGGTTCGCTCAATGAACATGAAGACTTATCTCCTTGGTGCCGCGGCAGCGGTGGTTCTGACGGGCGCGGCCAATGCCGGCTTCGACCGTGACGGCTGGTATGTCGGCCTCGAAGGCGGCATCGTGAACGTGGAAGACACCTCGATCACGGTTTCGGGTTCGGGCGGCGCGCGGGCCCTCGATCTTGATGGCGGCTGGAGCGTGCTTGGCACGGCTGGCTACGCACTGACCGACAGCAACTGGCGCGTCGAAGGCGAGTTCGGCTACCGCTTCAATGACGGTCCCGCCGTCGTGACGTCCGGTGGTACCGCGCCGATATCCAACGTGCCCGAACTGACCGAGTGGACCTACATGGTCAACGCGGTCTACGACTTCAAGTTCAGCTCCGAGCGCTTCGGCTTCAGCCTCGGTGCCGGCGCCGGTGTTGACAACGCCCGCCTCGAGTTCGTTGGCTACTCGACGCCCCCGGGTGTCGACCGCAGCGACTGGAAGTTCGCCGCCCAGGGTCTTGCCGGCGCGACCTTCCGCCTCAACCCGCATTGGGACATCGTCGCGAACTATCGCTATCTGTTCGTGAACGAGCCCGAGCTCTACCTCACGCCGGAAGTCGAGATGCGCAAGCACACCTTCTCGGTCGGCTTCCGCTATGGCTACAACGAGCCGCCGGCCCCGATGGTCGAGCCGCCGGTGGTTGTGCCGCCGACGCCGCCGGCCGCGCCGAAGCAGTTCATCGTCTTCTTCGGCTTCAACAAGTGCAACATCACGGCTGAAGCCGACTCGGTCCTCGCCGAGGCTGCTGCCGCCGCGAAGGCGACGGGCGCTGCGGCGATCCGCGTTGTCGGCCACACCGACACGTCGGGCTCCAACGCCTACAACCAGAAGCTCTCCGAGTGCCGCGCCGATGCGGTCAAGACGAACCTGGTCGGCAAGGGCATTGCCGAAGGCTCGATCTCGACCTCGGGCAAGGGTGAAGCCGAGCTCATGGTCCAGTCCGGCGACGGCGTGATGGAACCTCAGAACCGCCGCGCGACGGTTGACCGGATCTAGCCTTCAGGCTCACCGAATGAAATCTGGGGCGGGAGAGAAATCTCCCGCCCTTTTTCGTGTCCCCGCCAATCAATGTGCGCAGTTCACCCCGCAGCACGCGATCGCGCTTCAGGTGCCACTCCCGGCTCATGGCCGCGCGCCGGTCATGAAAGGCTTCCGCATAAAGAAGCTGCCAGCGCCGGCCCCGCGTGAACTTCGCCCCCAGTGACGCATTGTGCCGCGCGAGGCGCGCCTCGAGGTCGACGGTCCAGCCCACATACGTCACGGCCCCGCGCACCCCGCGCGGGCCTGGCCCCGGGCGGCCTGGAGGCCACGCTCTCGGGGTGGGCGCGCCCGGATGGGTCC
>DAISVV010000068.1:0-9762 GCA_036840015.1 Micropepsaceae bacterium | reverse complement strand
CGTGCTCGCCGCCGGCAAGCTCGAGACGGTGAAGATGACCGTCACGAACCTCGACGCCAGGCCGCTCTGCCAGATCGCCGCGGTCGCGAAGAGCGGCAACGCCGCGCTCGACGGGGTCGCGTTCTACTTCGGGAAGATCGCCCCCGGCGAGTCCCGCAGCTACGAGACGAAGACGCGGACGGTCGCCGTGCCAAGGCGCCACGAGTTCTCTTCGTACTTGAGGGCGATGGCACGGATGTTCCTGTTGTTGCCGTTGAGATCGATGTTGCGCGTGCAGTCACCCGGCCGGATTTCCCAGCGCGTGCTGATGTCCTGGTGGCCGCCATTCTCGTAGTGGACGTCGATGTCGATGATACGCACCGGCGCCCGGTAGGCGCAAATCCTGATCCGGTCGAACTTGCGGTTGCCCGGCAGCGTGATCGTGTCGACATCGACCTGCTCGCGCACGTTGAGCGTGCCCAGAAGGTCCCAGCCAGAGGCGAGGGCGGGTGTCGAGAGGGCAAGGCTCGAGGTCAGCGTCGCAGCAGCAGCAGTCAGGAAGATCGTCTTCATGGTGTCGTTTCCTCTTGTTTGGGTCCGGCCGGCTTCAGGTCCGGATGCGGGCGAAAGATGATGCCCGCTGCATGAACCGCAGATGAAATGGACGCCGCAGCGCCCGCCGTCTGGAAAACCAGTGATCACCGTCTCGCTCGAGCCGGCCGCTTGCGGCAAAACCTGAAAACGGAACCTCATTCATGATGACCCGGAGCAACGCCGAGGCCGTCTGCAACAACCTGCGCGCACGCGACCGCGCGGAAATCGCCTGTTATGGTTACACGCCCGCAATGGCCGTCGAGGCCTTCCTTGTGCCCGCCGTGCTCGCGCGCGCCTTCAACGACGCGCAAGGGCCGCAGGCCCTCATCGCCTTCCATGCACTCACGCCCGCAACGCTGGCCGTCTCGCTCATGGCCACCGAGCGCTGGCCTGCCGTGGCGCGGCGCGTGTTCCGGTGGGGGCATGCGCGCGCAAGACCCTTCCTGCTCGACCGCGGCTTCCTGAGGGCCGAGTGCCGGACCATGGAAGGTCACGACGATGCCATCCGCTTCCTCGAGCGACTCGGCTTCGTACGCGAGTGCCATGTCCCCGTTTTCGGCGCCACCGGCGCCACCTTCATCCAATATGCCTGGAGAATGACCGACCATGTGCCTTTTCAAGTCACCCAAGATGCCCCCGCCACCTCCTCCACCCCCGCGCCCTGAGACGCGCCAGGAGGAAGAGCTGCGCGAGCGCCGCCGCCTCGTGCGCCGGCAGGGCCAGTACATCTCGCCCTTTGCGGTGACACCGCAATCGCTGGCCAATCCCTATGTGCAGAAGACGCTGCTCGGCGGCTGACCCCGCTCAGTCCAGCTTGAACTCGATCACCGCCTCGGTGACGAGCGGACGTCCCGGCGGCTGGTAGCGCCAGCGCCGGACCGCGTCGAGCGCGGCCGCATCGAACATCCCGGCCGGCTCGGCTGCGACAACCACCGCCTCGCTCACCGTGCCATCCGGCGCGATGGTCAGGCGCACGCGCACGACGCCTTCCTTCTCGCGCTCGAGCGCCCGGCGCGGATAGGCCGGCTTGGGCTGCGCGATGGGGCGGGCCACGATGTCGGCCGGCGTTGCCGGCGGTGGCGCGGCCGCTTCACCCGGCAGCGCCGGATAGGGCAGGGGCGCAAGTGGCGGGATGTCGGGCGGCGCCAGCGAAGGTCCCTGGCCGTTCGCATCGAACGGATAGCCCTGCACCTCCTGCTGCGTCACGACGGGAACAAATTCCGGCGCCCCGAAGCCGCGGATCAGCGGCTCGGCCTGGTAGACCCCGATGACGACCAGTAGCGGCAGCCCGATCCAGCGCGCCAGCCACCACAGCGCCGCCTTGTCGGCCGCACGCGGATCACCTGCCGGCGCAAGGGCCGATGGCTCGTGGCTGTCGCTCATGTCCCCATGTCCTCATGGCCTCGCGGTCTGACGCAACCGCAGGATTATGACCCAAATATGACGGAACAACCGATGAAATCATTGTCCCCGCAACAACTTGTTTCGCAGTGCAGCAGGCTGAAGGCCGCGCGCGCCGACACCGAGCGCCAGTGGCGCGAGATCGCCGCCTACATGCGCCCCCAGCATCTGCACGGCCTCATCGACGCGCAGGGTTCGGCCCGCCGCTCGGTGCTGCTGCTCGATTCCACCGCAAGGCTCGCCGTCGAAGGCTTCGCCGCCGGCATCTATGGCATGATGACGAACCCGGCCAGCCGCTGGTTCGCCCTCAGGCTTGCCGACGAGGAACTGAACGCCTTCGACCCCGTGCGCGACTGGCTCTGGGACGCCGAAACAAGGCTTCTTGCCTCGTTCGGCCCCCAGTCCTCGCGCTTCTACGCGGTCCTGCCCGAACTCTTCGCCGATCTCGCCTGCTTCGGAACGGCCATCTTCTATTCCGAGGAGATCGGCCGCACCGGCCGCTTCAACGATGCGGTCCGCCCGCTCGCCGAGTGCTACATCGCCGAGAATGCACACGGCGAGGTCGACACCGTATTTCGCCGCTTCACGCTCGAGCCGTCGCAGGCCGTGGCACTCTTCGGCGAGGCAGTCTCTGCGCGCACGCGCCGGGCCGCCGAAAGCGGATCGCGCGACCGCGTGGCCTTCCTCCACGCCGTCTTCCCCGATGCCACGCCTGATGCGCCACGCCCCTTCGCCTCGGTCCATGTCGAGGAAGAGGGGGCAACCCTCGTCGCGCGCGACGGCTATTTCGAGATGCCCTACCAGGTGCCGCGCTGGACGCAAGGCGCGGGCGAGCCCTATGGCCGGGGCATCGGCGACCAGGTCCTGCCCGACATGCGCCTGCTCGTGCGCATGGAGGAAACCCTGCTGCGCGCGGCCGAGCTGATGGCCGACCCGCCGATGGCCGTGCCCGACAAGGGGCTTGCCCGCGGCGCGCATGTAAGGCCAGGCGGCATATCTTATGGCGCGCTCGACCACGACGGCAGCCTGCGCATCAAGCCGATCTATACCGGCGCCAACCCCTCGATGGCGCTCGACCTGATCGAGCAGCGCCGCCAGTCGGTGCGCGACGCCTTCCAGCTCTCGCTCATGCAGGTCATGGCAAGCCCCAACATGACCGCCACCGAATTCATGGCTCGCCACGAGGAGAAGCTGCGCCTGCTTGGTCCCAACCTGGGCCGGATCCAGAGCGAGTTCCTCTCGCCGTTGATCCGCCGGCGCTTTGGCATGCTGATGCGCGCCGGCATGCTGCCCGAGCCACCGCCCGGGATCAGGGGACAGGAGATGAGGATCGAATATGTCTCACCCCTCGCACGCGCCCAGATGGCAGCCGAGGCCCAGGCCGTCGGGCGCCTCTATGACAGCATCGCCCCCGTGGCCGCGCTCGACCCCGCCGTCGCCTTCAACATCGACCATGACGAGGCGGTGCAGGTCATGGGTCGCGGCTGGGCCGTGCCTGCGCGCATCATGCGCGGCATCGACCAGGTCCGGGCCCTGCGCGCCGTCACGCCTCAAGCCTAGTTCCCGCGCCGCGCGGTCACCTCGATCTCGATCTTCATGCGCGGATCGGCAAGGCCGGCGCTGAACATCGTGGCCGCCGGACGCACATCGCCCAGGTGCTTGCGCATCGCCGGCCAGCACGCCGGAAAGTCGGCGGCGACCGGCAGGATGTAGTGCACGCGCACGACATTCTTCAGCGAAGCCCCCGCCTGTGCCAGCGCAAGGGCGATATTGACGAAGCACTGCTCGGCCTGCACCGCGACGTCGTCGGAAATCGTCATCGTCGCATAGTCGAACCCCGTCGTGCCCGACACGAAGATCCAGTCGCCGTCGATGACGGCCCGCGAGTACGCCATGTCACGCTCGAAAGGAGAACCGGAAGAAATGCGCTGGACCATGAACCTCAAGCCTCACTGAAATGAATGGCCCGCTTCTTAAGGGTCGCCACGCGCGCCAGCAATGCACGGTGCGCCACATCCAAAGGAGAAACCGATGAAATCCCTGCCTGAAATCCTGTCCCTGCTCTGGGGACCGCAAGCCGCACCGCGCGTGGCTGCCGAATATCGCGAAGCCTGCGCGGCGCATCCCCTTTTCCTGCGCGACCTTGCCGTCTTCTGCAACGCCGCAGCGCCCATCGCCGGCGCCCGCGAATTCGACCGCGGCGTGGAAGAGGGCAAGCGCCGCGTCTGGCTGCATGGCGCCCGCCTCGCCGCCATCCGCCCCTAAGACTTTCTGTCCATCACCGACCAGGAGAACGACCAAGACAGATCCCGACGCAACGCCCGCAGCCGAGAGCCCCGCCACGCCTGGGGCCCCTGAGGCTTACGCGCTCAGGCGTCCCGACCTGCCCGAAGGCGTCCCCTGGGACGAAGGCTTCGAGAAGGCGGCGCTGCCCATCGCCCAGGGGCTCGGCCTCACGCCGCAGCAACTCCAGGGCCTCGTTGATTTCTACGCCGGCCACCAGGCCGAGGCCTTCGCCGCCGCCGGACGCGCACGCCAGCTTGAAGAGACCCGCGCCAGCGAGGCCCTCAGGGCCGAGTGGGGCCCCGACTACACGGTGAAGCTGTCACAGGCTGCGCGCGCGGCGCGGTATTTCGGTGGCGAGGAACTCGTCAGCCTGCTCAACGAAAGCGGTCTGGGAAACAACCCGCAGCTGATCCGTGCCTTCGAGCGGGCAGGCGCCCTGCTGGGCGAGGACACGCTGAAGGGAAACAGTCCCGGAGGAAGTGCAGGCCTTGCGCCCGCCGACGCGATGCGCAAGGCGCGCGAGCTGATGCAGAAACCGGGTTACCTCAAGCGCGAGCACCCCGATCACTTCGACCTTGTCGCCGAGGTCAATGCGATGTTCGAGCGGGCCCTGAGCCAGCCCGGCCGCTAGCGTGTGTCCGGTCTAGCCGGCAGGCGTGGACGCGTCCGGCGGAACGTCATTGCCCGAGCCCTTCTTGCGCTTCGTCAGGCGGGCCTTGCGGGCTTCTTCCTTGTCGGCGGCGCGCTTTGCAGCCTCTGCCTCGATCAGCGGCAGCAGGGCATCGGCAGACTTCTTCTGGATCGCCGAGCCTGACGCCTGCAGGCGTCGCGCATTGGCGAGGAATGCGTTGAGTTCGGCATCCGACATGCCGGGAATGCGGCCACTGAGATCATGGATGACGGGAACCTTCGCGGGTTCGCCCTGGCCATCCTTGTCGCGGGACTTGTCCCTGTCTTTTTTTGTCCCGTCTTTCTTCATTGCATGCGCACTCCTGAAAAAAACGGGGCGGTGCCAGAACAACCTGTCCGGCCACCGCCCCGAAAACCCGAATGAACAACCAGGCGTCAGGCCAGGCGAAGGTTCACTGCCTTGGGTCCGCGCGTATCGGCTTCGGTGTCGAAGCTGACGCGCTGGCCGTCGCGCAGGCCGCGAATGCCGGCCTTCTCGAGGGCAGTGGCGTGGACGAAAACGTCCTTGCCGCCGCCATCCGGCGTGATGAAGCCGAAGCCTTTGGTGTCGTTGTAGAATTTAACAGTTCCGGTAAGCGAGGCCATGGACAGGTCTTCCTGATGTATGCGTTAGGCCAGGGCGACATGCCCTTGCCGTGTGAACCAGTCGTACAATGGCTATCGCCTGAATTGGGACCATGATCTGCGCAGCCACCATGCCGCTGAGCGCAAGTGTCCAAGCATTCCCGGTCCGCACCTCAAATTGTGCAGCCGTCACACTTGTCACCGTACAGGGATTGCAGCGCCAAAGCAAGAAAACCGTAGGGTAGCGAAATGGCGTGCCGCCGCCCGTCAGCGGCGGCGCTCCCGCCAGCCGACCCCTCAAACGGGGGGGCTTCGTCCGCCAGGGGCGCAGCCCGACCCCACAGCCTGCTCGCCAGGCCGCACCGGATGTTGCGACCCACATCCGCGACGAGGCCCGCCGCCACAAGGCGTCGCGGCGCCCGTCACAAGCAAAACCACAACAGAAACAGATGATTGCGGAGACATTCTCATGTCGACACAGATAACCACGGCCTTCGTCGGCCAATACGCGGCGAACGTCACAATGCTCGCCCAGCAGAAAGGCTCGAAACTGCGCGAGGCCGTGCGCCTCGAGCACGTGACAGGCAAGCAGGCCTTCTTCGACCAGATCGGCGCAACCGCCGCCCGGCGCCGCTCGTCACGCCATGCCGACACGCCGCGCATGGACACACCCCACGCCCGCCGGCGCTGCGCGATCGAGGACTTCGACTGGGCCGACCTCATCGACCGGGAAGACCGGCTGCGCCTGCTGATCGACCCGACCTCGACCTATGCCCGCAGCGCCGCCAACGCGATGGGACGCGCCATTGACGAGGTCATCGTCGATGCAATCCGCGGCACCGCCTTCACCGGCGAGACCGGCGCCACGCCCCTCGCGCTGCCCGGCGCGCAGAAGCTGCCGGCAGCCGGTACCGGCCTGACCATCGCCAAGCTGCTCGCGGCCAAGCGTGCGCTCGACACCGCCGACATCGACGGCGAGGACCGCTTCATCGCCGTCACCTCGCGCCAGCTTGAAGACCTGCTCGGCACGACGCAGGTGACCTCGGCCGACTTCAACACGGTGCGCGCACTCGTGCAGGGCGAGCTTGAGACCTTCCTCGGCTTCCGCTTCCTGCGCGTCGACGGCATGCGCATCGATGGCACGAAGATCATGCCCTTCATCACCGGCAACGAACGCGCCTGCCTCGCCTGGCAGCGCGACCAGGTCGTGCTGGGCATGGGGGCCGAACCCTCGGCCCGCATCACCGAGCGCCCCGACAAGAACTACGCCACCCAGGTCTTCTACTCGATGTCCGCCGGCGCCACCCGCATGCAGGAAACCGGCGTCGTCGAGATTGCCTGCATCGAATGACACGGAAATAAAGGAACACGAAACCATGCCCCGCTTCTTCGGAGCCAACACGGCTCCCCTCGGAACAACACCCCCCGGCCTCGTCGATGGCAGCGTGCAGGGAGGGCGCGTGCGCGTCTACCGCGAGCGCATCGCTCTGGCCGGGCAGACGACGGCCGACACCGTCGTCCTCGCCCAGCCCTCGGCCGGAGAGACCTTTCTCTGCGGCACGCTGACCTCCGACGTGTCGCTCGGCACCGCGCTCGTCGCCGTGGGAACCGCAGCCACGCCCGGCAAGTACCGCACGGCCGCCGCGCACACGCTGACCGACCAGCCGGTGAATTTCGGCCGCGTCGCCGCACAGACGGCCAAGCTCGCACTCGACGAGACGGTGCAGCTCTCGATCAGCACGGCCGCGCTCCCGGCAACGGGCACGCTGGTCGTCGATCTCTACTTCTCGCAGTCCTGACGGACAACGCCTGCCTCCCGGCCCTTCGCGAAGGGCCGGGAGGTTCCCCCGCCACGAACAGCCAGAAAGGAACCGCCGCCATGCCGGCCCTGGGAGAATATTCCGAAGTCGCCATCTGCAACCTCGCGCTCGCCGAAATGGGCCGCGGGGCCGAAATCGTCTCGCTTGACGAGCCCAGCCAGGCCGCCCGCGCCTGCGCCCGCCGCTTTCCCTATGCCCGCGATGCGGTGCTGAGAAGCTTCGACTGGAACTTCGCAGCCCGCAGGGCAAGCCTGCCGGCGCTCGCGACCGCACCGGCCTTCGGCCGCGCCGCCGCCTTTGCCGTGCCCTCTGACTGCCTTCTGGTGCGCAAGGTCCACGACCTCGCCGACGACGCCTGGGAGATCGAGGCCCGCACGATCCTCGCCGACGCGCCCGCACCCTTGCGCATCACCTACACCGCAAGGATCACGAACCCCGTGTTCTTCGACGTGCTCTTCACCGATGCGCTGGTCACCCGGCTGGCCGCGGACCTCGCCGTGCAGCTTGCCGACAGCCCGGCCCGCGCGACAAGCCTGCACCAGCTCTTCCGCGAAAAGCTCGTCCATGCCCGCGCCCGCGACACCGACGAGGGCACCACCCCGCGCGACCCGCGCAGCCCCTGGCTCGACGCAAGGTTCGAGCCGGGCTTTGTCCCCCTCTGACACGAGACATCATCCATGCGCTTTGCCTTCAACCAGTTCTCCTTCGCCGGCGGCGAGCTCTCGCCGCGGCTCTACGGACGCTCGGACCTCCAGAAATATGCAAGCGGTGCCGAGCTTGTGTCGAACTTCGTCATCCGCCCCGAGGGCGGCCTGATGCGCCGCCACGGCACGCGTTTTGCCGGCGCCGCCCGCGACGCCACGGGCCCCTCCCGGCTCATCCCCTTCGTCTTCTCGACGGTGCAGGCCTACATGCTCGAGTTCGCGGGCCATGTCATGCGGGTCTGGAAGGATGGCGCGCAGGTCACCCATCCGCCACGTCCCATCATGCACATCACGCAGACGTCACCCGCGCGCGTGACCGTCTTCGGCCACGGGCTTGTCGACGGGGACAGGATCATCCTCGCGGGCATCCGCGGCATGGGCGCGCTCAACAACCGCAGCTTTGTCGTGACCAACGCCGACACCGACAGTTTCGCCCTCGCGGGCGTCGATGCAACGGGCCTGCCGGCGTGGACGGGCGGGGGCACGGTCGCACGCATCCTCGAGGTCGCAACGCCTTTTGCGGCCGACGACCTCGCGGCCATCGGCCATGCGCAGTCCGCCGACGTGCTCTATCTCGTGCACCCCGCGCATCCGCCCCACACGCTGACCCGCACCGCGCACGACGCCTGGACGCTGGCGCCCCTGCCGCTCGACCGCGGACCCTTCGCCCCGCAGAACCCCGACGACACGCGCCATGTGATGTGCGTGGCGCCCACCGGAAGGTCTCCCGGCGCGCAGGTGACCGTGCGCGCCTCTGCGCCGCTGTTCACGCCGGCCCACGCCGGCAGCACGCTGCGCCTGCAGGAGATCCATCTTGCCGACCCGAATGTCAGCCCCTGGGCACCCGGCGAGACGATCACCGCGACAGTGGGGCTCGAGGTCTCGAGCAACGGCCACGTCTATGCGCTCGCCGACGCCGGCAGCGGCAGCCAGACCGGAACGGTTGCACCTGCGCACACCGAAGGCGACGCCTGGGACAACCCGGCCGGTGCGGCAAACCGGAAGAAATGGCGCTACCTGCATTCGCGCTGGGCGATCCTGCGCCTTGATGCATGGATCGACAGCAAGACGATGCGCGCAACGACCCTCACGCACCTGCCATCAGGCCTCGCACCCGAAGCCCTTCCCATCGCCGCGATCACCAATGCCGGCGGACGCTGCCGCGTGACCGCGCCAGGCCATGGCTTCGACGAGGGCGACATCGTCGCCATCGAAGGTGTCCCCGCACCCGCCACGGCCAACGGCGACTGGAAGGTCGTCAACGTGACGCCCGCCACCTTCGAGCTCAACGGCGCACCGCCCCCCGCAGGCCCGTCGGGCGGCGGGACAGTCCGGCGTTATGCGACATGGTCCTGGGCCGAGGGCGCCTTCTCGTCCGCGCGCGGCTATCCCGCCTGCGTGGCACTGCACGAGCAGCGCCTCGTTCTCGCCAATACGCGCGCGCAGCCCTTCGGGCTCTGGGCTTCGGCTTCGGCCGACTTTGCGAACTTTCTGCCAGGCTCACGCGACGACGAGACGATTGCCTACAACATCGCCGCCAACCAGGCCGACCCCGTGCGCTGGCTGACCTCGGCCTCCGATCTGCTGATCGGCACGCTGGCGCAGGAATTCGCAGCCTTTGGTGGCGGACTCGGCGACCAGATCACGCCGTCGAACACCCGCATCGTGCCGCAGTCCGGAGACGGCGCCAGCGACGTGCAGCCCGTGACGGTCGGCCTCGAGAC
>DAISVV010000067.1:0-13796 GCA_036840015.1 Micropepsaceae bacterium | reverse complement strand
CTGGAATGGATGCATTCGGCATACTCATGCACCTGCCTCGGATCGGCGGCAATCTCGGGCCGGTCACGAAGCAACTGCGCAAAGCCAACGACCGAATTCAGAGGCGTGCGCAACTCATGGCTCATGTTGGCAAGGAACATCGACTTCGAGGCGTCCGCCTCGAGCGCGCGTCGAAGGTTGCGCTCGGCTTCGATCGCCTTCGATTGCGCCGCAAGAAGCGACAGATGCTCGGACGATCGCGACCGCTCGCGCTCCTTCCTGAGGGAAATGTGAAGCAGGAGGTCGCGCCGGCGCCAGAAGAAGAGAACGGTGCCAAGCAGCATGGCTTCGCCAAGGAAGATCGAGAAATGCAGCCACTCTCCTGACTGCACGCCGCCCGTTGCCGAGAGCAGCGCCGTGAGCCACGAACAAACGGACGCAACATAGATCGCCACAAACTGCTCGCGGTCGAGCAGGATGGCGCCGGCAAGCACCGCCACGACCGCAAGGTTGGTCAGCTGCATCGGATCGCCGGTCAGCCACAGGTGGACCGTGGAGTTGAGCCACCCCATGACGCAAGCGAGGAAAACACCAAACCGGATCAGCGAAAACGGCAGGAATCCCGTCCAGAACGCAAGGCGCGCGCCGAGCATCAGCGCACTCGACCCGAACGCAAGCGCGGCCAGCGGCACGACCAGCGGCGGCTGGAGGACAAACAGATGCGCCACGCCCAGGATGGCAAACACGATGCCGCCGATCAGCAGCGAACTCTTCGCCATGCCGGGAAATGCCGGCAAGGCTGAAATGAGTTCGGCTTCCTCGCTGTCTCGCGCCTGCAACCAGTTGCGCATCCAGTCCACCCGATGATCCAGCCTGCGATAGTGAACTGCCCCCCCTAAAGTCGCGTTAGCCTCAACGCACGCGGTAGGAAACTGGAAAGCATGGCAATGGCGCGTGCGCTGGCCCCGCCGCCGGCGCATTCAGCGGCGCTTTACCAACCCTCGAAGTCCCTGCCCTTGATGGCAGGTTTGCGGCGCTCTAGAACGCTCGCAAACAAGGAGGAGCGATCCCATGCAGGTCAGGAAATCGGTCATCGAGGCCATTGGCAACACGCCACTGATCCGCCTCAACCGGCTGTCGGACGAGACGGGCTGCGAGATCCTCGGAAAGGCGGAGTTCATGAACCCCGGCCAGTCCGTCAAGGACCGCGCCGCGCTCGGCATCATCCGTGACGCCGAACGCCAGGGCCGGCTGCGGCCCGGCGGCACCATCGTGGAGGGAACCGCAGGCAACACCGGCATCGGGCTGACCATCGTCGGCAACGCACTCGGCTATCGCACCGTGATCGTCATCCCCGACACGCAGAGCCAGGAAAAGAAGGACACACTGCGCCAGCTTGGCGCGCGCCTGATCGAGGTTCCCGCCGTTCCCTACCGCGACGACAACAACTACGTGAAATACTCCGGCCGGCTTGCCGCCGAACTCGACCGCACCGAGCCCGCCGGCGCCATCTGGGCCAATCAGTTCGACAATGTCGCCAACCGCAACATCCATGTCGAAACCACGGGCCCCGAAATCCTTTCACAGACCGACGGCACGGTCGACGGCTTCGTCTGTGCAGTTGGCACAGGCGGCACGCTGGCAGGCGTCGCCACGGCCCTGCGCAAGGCAAAGCCCAAGGTCTCGATCGCCATCGCCGACCCGCTGGGCGCTGCCCTCTACAGCTACTACACGACCGGGGAACTCAAGGCCGAGGGCTCATCCATCACCGAGGGTATCGGCCAGGGGCGCATCACGGCCAACCTCGAGGGCTTCCGCCACGACCTCGCCTTCCGCATCACCGACGAGGAGGCCGTTCCCTACTGCTTCGAGCTGCTCCAGAATGAAGGCCTGTGCCTTGGCACATCGAGCGCAGTCAACGTCGCCGGCGCCCGGCGGCTTGCGCTGGAACTTGGCCGCGGCCATGTGATCGTGACGATCCTGTGCGATTATGGTACCCGCTACGCCTCGCGCCTGTACAATCCCGACTTCCTGAGGTCCAAGGGCTTGCCTGTCCCCGCCTGGCTGGAGAGCAAATGACACATCCCCTCGTTTCGACCGAATGGCTGGCCGCCCATCTCAAGGCCCCCGACATCCGGATCGTGGATGCCTCCTGGCACATGCCCGCCACGGGCCGCAATGCGCGCAGCGAACATGCGCAGTCCCACATCCCTGGTGCCGTCTTCTTCGACATCGACGAAATCGCCGACACCACATCGCCCTATCCCCACACGCTCGCGTCGCCGGAAAAATTCGCAAGCCGCATGAAGAAGCTCGGCATCGGCGACGGCCATCGTGTCATCGTCTACGACAGCACCGGGATCTTCTCGGCCGCACGGGTCTGGTGGAACTTTCGCGTGATGGGCCACGAGGACGTCTTCGTGCTCGATGGCGGCCTGCCGAAGTGGATCGCCGAGGGCCGCCCGCTCGAGGACATGCCACCCGTCCCGCGCGACCGACACTTCACCCCGCGCCCCAATCACGCCCTGCTGCGTTCCACGGCCGACATGCAGGCCAATCTCGTCTCTCGCCGCGAGCAGGTCGTCGATGCGCGCTCGCCGGGAAGGTTCAGCGGCCAGGAGCCCGAGCCACGTCCCGGCGTTCGTGGCGGACACATCCCGGGTGCGGTCAACATCCACTACGCGCGCCTGCTCAACGCGGACGGCACGATGCGCCCGCGCGTCGAACTCGAGGCGATCTTTGCTGCAGCCGGCATCGACACGTCCCGCCGGGTGGCTGCATCCTGCGGGTCGGGCGTGACGGCAGGGATCATCGCCCTCGCGTTGCGCGTGATCGGCGCGCCGGACGCGGCCATCTATGACGGCTCGTGGTCGGAATGGGGATCACGCAACGACCTGCCGCTCGCCACATGACCCGCCAGCCCATCGACATCACGATCACCAAGCTCGAGATGACGGCGCGCCCGCCGGGCCTGCGCCCGCCCTTGCCCCACGGCCTCGACAGCGGACGCTGCGTCCTTCTGCGGACACGCAAGCCACCCGTGCACTTCTACCGCTATCTCTATGGCACGGTGGGCGGACCCTATCACTGGGTGGACCGCCTGCGCATGAACGAGAACACCCTTGCGGCCATCGTTCAGGACGATGAGGTACACATCTACGTCCTCTACTGCGACGGCTGCCCGGCGGGCTATTTCGAGCTCGACTTCCGCCGCATGCCGGACGCCGAACTCTCGTATTTCGGCTTGCTGCCAGACTTCATCGGCCGCGGCCTCGGGACATTCCTGCTGGGCGCCGCCATCGACACGGCATGGTCACGCCCGATCTCCAGGCTCTGGGTCCACACCAACACGCTCGACCATCCACGCGCGCTGCCAAATTACCAGAGACAGGGCTTCGTGCCCTATGCGCAGGAAAAGTCTTCCATCCTGCCCCTGGACTGAGATCAGTCCTTGGCCTGTGCCAGGCTGGCCGAAGCAAAGACCGGCTGGCCCTGATCAAGGGCGTACCACCCCACCGTGACATAGGCCCTGTGGGGCTTGAGCACCACGATCCCGTCGATGCAGTTGATGCCCGACCCGTCATCCACGCGCCCCTTGGTGATGCGCTCGGCATAGATTGCGTAGCCATCGCCCGTCGTGCCGATGGGTGTCAGCACGCCGGTGCAGCCCTGGGCGGGATAGGACGTCACGCCCTCGTCGCCCTTGAAGGTCAGCCGCATCGGATAGGTTTCACCCTTGGGTGCGCCGGACTGGGTCATGGAGCCTGTCCAGCTGCCGGAGAAGAGAACCGGCGATTTCGCATTCGCCGCACCAGCTGAAGACAGCATGAGCGCACAGGCCACAAGCACAACACGCATCGAAGCACCTCCGCATGAAAACGCGCCTAGCGCAGGATCTGGCCGAGGAACTCCTTCGTGCGCGCGTTCTTCGGGTTCGTGAAGAACTCCGACGGCGGCGCGATCTCCACGATCTCACCTGCATCCATGAATACGATACGGGCGGCGACCGTCTTTGCAAAGCCCATTTCATGCGTGACGACCAGCATGGTCATGCCCGTCTCGGCCAGCTCGACCATTGTCTCGAGAACTTCCTTGATCATTTCCGGATCAAGGGCGCTGGTCGGTTCGTCAAACAGCATGATTCGCGGCTGCATGGTCAGGGCACGGGCAATCGCAACGCGCTGCTGCTGCCCGCCCGACAGCTGGCCCGGAAACTTCAGCGCCTGCTCGGGAATGTGCACACGCTCGAGATACTGCATGGCCAGCGCCTCGGCCTCCTTGCGCGGCATCTTGCGAACCCATTGGGGCGCGAGCGTGCAGTTCTCGAGTACGGTCAGGTGCGGGAACAGGTTGAACTGCTGGAACACCATGCCGACATTGGCCCGAACGGCCTGCGTGTGCGCCTCATCGCCGGTCAGCTCGGCACCCTCGACGACAACGCGCCCCTCCTCGTGCCGCTCAAGCCCGTTGATGCAGCGGATCAGCGTCGACTTGCCCGACCCCGAGGGGCCGCAAATCACGACGCGCTCCTTGCGCGGCACCGACAGGCTCACATCGCGCAGCACATGGAACGACTTGAACCACTTGTTCAGCCCGACGATTTCGACGGCAAGCGCCGCCTCTGCGGTCGCACTCATCTGGCGTCTCCACCCTGAAGTTTCGTCTCGAGCCCCCGCGCATAGCGGGACATGCTGTAGCAAATGAGCCAGAACACCACGCCCAGGAATACATACCCCGTCATCGCCGTGTTCGGCGTCGCCCAGTCCGCGTCGGAATTGCCAGCCTGGATGATCCCGAGCAGGTCCAGGAACCCGATGATCGACACCAGCGACGTATCCTTCATCAGGCCGATGAAATTGCCCACGATATTGGGCAGGCAAAGTCGCAACGCCTGAGGCAGGATCACGAAAAGCATCGAGCGCCAATACCCGAGCCCCAGCGCCGCAGCGGCCTCGTACTGCCCCTTGCCGACAGCCTGCAGCCACCCGCGGACAACCTCGGCCATGTAGGCCGACGAGAACAACGCCACCGCAATCAGGGCGCTCAGCAGCTTGTTGATCGTGATCCCGTCCGGCATGAACAGGGGCAGCATGTTGGCTGCCATGAACAGGACGGTGATGAGCGGCACGCCACGCCACAACTCGATGAAGGCGATGGAAAGGCCCCTGACGACCGGAAGCTCCGACCGACGCCCAAGCGCGAGCAAGATGCCCAGCGGCAGCGAGACAACAATGCCCGTGACCGCCACGACAAGCGTGATCATCAGCCCGCCCCAGCGCTCGATGGGCACGGGCGCAAGGCCCATCCCGCCGACAAGCAGCACAAACGCCGCGACAGGAAACACCGTGAGCATGACAACTCCCACAGCGCCCTTGGATGGCAGCCGCGGCACCATCAGCCAGGCAAGCCCGATCCCGAGCAGCAGGAACACGATGTCGACCCGCCAGCGTTCCGCCTGCTCGTAGAACCCGTAGACGATCTGCCCCGACCGCTCGATGATGAACGGCCAGCACGCGCCATCGGCATACGGCAGGCACGCCTCGCGCCCCTGCCCTGACCAGGCGGCATTGAGGATCGCCCAGTCGACGAACGGAACGACCGTCTGGTAGATCAGCACGATCGCAACGAGTGTCAGGATGCTGTTGAACAGCGACGAGAACAGGTTCTCCCGCATCCACTGGATGGGGCCCGGCAATTGCCGCCGCGGCGGTTTTCGGGTTGCGCCCATGGACCTATCGCTCCGTCAGCGCAATGCGCCGGTTATAGGCATTCATCGCAGCACTCGTGAGCAGGCTGAACGTGAGATACACGGCCATGGTGATCGCGATGATCTCGATGGCCTGCCCCGTCTGGTTCAGCGTGGTGCCCGCAAAGACCGACACCAGGTCCGGATAGGCGATCGCAACAGCCAGCGACGAATTCTTGGTAAGGTTCAGGTACTGGCTGGTCAGCGGTGGAATGATCTGGCGCAAGGCCTGCGGGATGATCACGAGCCGCAGCGCCTCGCCCCGCTTCAGGCCAAGTGCCTGCGAGGCTTCGATCTGGCCCTTCGGCACGCCCTGGATGCCGGCGCGCACGATCTCGGCGATATAACTTGCGGTATAGGTCGACAGCGCGACGACAAGGGCGATCAGTTCGGGCAGCACCGTAAACCCGCCCTCGAAATCAAAGCCCGCAAGCGCTGGCCAGCTGAAGCTGAACGGGAACTGCATGATGGCAAGGGCAGCAAGCGGCGGCAGGAGGCTTAGCGCCAGCACAGGCGCGAGGAGCGGTCCCGCACGCCCGGTCTCTTCACGCTGTCGCCGACGCAGATGCGCGAGGACCGCGGCCGCAATCAGGCCAACGCCGAACGCAAGCACGACCATCTCGAACCCGGGCCCCGTCAGGGGCTTGGGCAAGTAGAGCCCGCGGTTGTTCAGGAAGGCGGAATCAAGGAATGACCAGCTCTCGCGCGGGCCTGGCAACGCCCGCAGCACCGCGAAGTACCAGAAGAAGAGCTGCAGCAGCAGCGGTATGTTGCGCAGGATCTCGACATAGGCCCGGCACAGCCGCGCAAAAAGCCAGTTCGAGGACAGCTGCCCGATCCCGATCACAAGACCCAGCACCGTGGCCAGCACCACGCCTGTCACGGCCACGAGCAGCGTATTCAGGATCCCGACAAGCAGGACCCGTCCATAGGTCGAGGTCTCGTCATACGCAACGAGCGTCTGCACGATGTCGAAGCCCGCGGTGTTGTCGAGGAAGCCGAAGCCCGACGCGATATTCTGCCGCTCAAGCGCGTGCGAGGCGTTCCATGCCATGCCCGCGATGACGGCAACCACCGCTGCCAGCAGGGCGACCTGGTAAAGGACATCCCGCAGCCGGACGTGCCGGCCGCGATGCGCAGGTGGACGGGACATGAACTAGCGGATCGGTGGCGCGTAGAGCACGCCCCCCTTGTTCCAAAGGGCATTATAACCGCGCCGGATCTTCAGCGGCGAACCTTGTCCCACGTTGCGTTCGAAGATTTCGCCATAATTGCCGACCTGTCGGATGGCACGCGCGGCCCAGTCCTTCGAAAGACCAAGGCTCTCGCCAAAAGCACCTTCGACCCCCAGCAGCCGGCGGATCTCAGGATTGGGCGACTTCATCATCTGGTCGACATTCTTCGACGTCACACCGAGTTCCTCGGCGTTGATGAGGGCAAAAAGCGTCCAGCGGGCCACATCGCCCCAACGCTGGTCACCGTGGTTGATCGCAGGCCCCAGAGGTTCCTTCGAGATGATCTCGGGCAGGATTACGTGGTCGGCAGGATTCTTGAGCTTGAGCCGCTCGGCATAGAGGCCTGACGCATCCGTGGTGTAGGCATCGCAACGTCCGTTGTCATAGGCAGCCAGAACCTCGGCGACCTTCTCGAACGCCACGATCTTGTACTTCATGTTGTTGGAGCGGAAATAATCCGCAAGGTTCAGTTCCGTCGTCGTCCCGGTGTTGGTGAAGATGGTAGCCCAGTTCAGTTGCTTGGCCGACGTGACCTTCAGGGACTTGGGTACAATGAAGCCCTGCCCGTCGTAATAGGTCACGCCGATGAACTCGAGGCCAAGCTGCACGTCGCGGCTCATGGTCCACGTCGTGTTGCGCGACAGGACATCGAACTCTCCCGACTGCAGGGCCGTGAACCGGACCTTTGCCGAGGTCGGCGTGTATCGCACCTTCGAGGCATCGTTCAGGATGACGGCAGCCAGCGCACGGCAGAAATCGACGTCGAAGCCCGACCAGTTGCCCTTGGTATCAGGGCTTGCGAAGCCCGCGAGGCCCTCTGCCACGCCGCATCTCAGGAACCCGTTCTTCTTGATCCGCTCGACGGTCGGCGACTTTGACGCCTCAGCGACGCCGGAAAAGGCGGCGTCGGCCACCAGGTCGGCAGCGATGGACCTCAGGAAAAAGCGCATGCAGGACCCTCTCATTCAGCATTGCCGGGCACCCCTGAAATGCGGCACCCTCACGTCTTCGGTGACTACATAGAGGAATTCCGGGCCCCATGTCCAAACCAAGCAATGGCTCCCGGCGGCCGGACACCCGGATCGTAACGGCAGGCCGCGCCCCATTTTCACATTATGGCGCCGTGCACCCTCCCGTCTACCACGCCTCCACCATCCTGCACCGAACGGTCGACGCGCTTGAGAACGGGACGCAGGCCTACACCTATGGCCGCAACCTGACCCCGACGATCGAGTCCCTGCAGACCGCCATCCGCGACCTCGAGGGGGGCGAACACACTGTCCTGTGCCCCTCGGGCCTTCAGGCCTGCACGCTTGCCATCCTGAGCGCGGTCTCGGCCGGCGACCACCTGCTGGTCACCGATTCGATCTATGGACCCACCCGCCGGTTCTGCGACCGCACCCTGACGCGTTTTGGTGTCACGACAACCTATTTCGACCCGAACGCCGGTGCCGGCGTGGAGAAGCTCTTCCGACCCAACACGAAAGCCATCTTCGTCGAGAGCCCGGGCGCGCTCACCTTCGAGATCCAGGACATTCCGGCGATCGCCGAATGCGCCCATGCCAATGACATCGCCGTGATCCTCGACAATACCTGGGCAACACCCCTGCTCTTCGACGCGATCGGACACGGTGTCGACCTGTCCGTCATGGCGGCAACGAAGTATGTCGTCGGACACTCCGACGCGCTGATGGGGACGGTGACAGCCAGCGCCCGCTACGCCAAGCAGCTCAAGGACACCCACCACAATCTGGGCATCAGCGTCGGCCCAGATGACGTCTATCTAGCCCAGCGCGGACTGCGCACGATGCATGTACGCTTGCGCGCGCACGAGGCCGCAGCCCTGCGCGTGGCGCGCTGGCTTGAGGCGCGCCCCGAGGTCGCCCGCGTCATGCACCCCGCCCTCGAGAACGACCCCGGCCACGCAATCTGGAAGCGCGACTTCCGCGGGTCGAGCGGCCTGTTTGGCGTCGAGCTCAAGGCCTGTCCGGAGAAGGCAGTCGCCGCGATGCTGGAAGGCTACGACCTCTTCGGCATGGGCTGGTCATGGGGCGGCTATGAAAGCCTCGTGATTACGGCCCACCCCGTTCGCACCGCCGTTCCCCTCAAGGCGCATGGCCCCCTGCTGCGCTATCACATCGGCCTTGAGGATACCGACGACCTGATCGCCGACCTCGAAGCCGGCTTTGCACGATTGAACCAGGCCCGATGACACAGACCCTGTCCCCACAAGACCTCATCTCGCACGTGAAGTTCGACGCCGCAGGCCTCGTCCCCGCCGTCGCGCAGGACGCCCGCACGGGGGTTGTCCTCATGATGGCCTGGATGAACGAGGAAGCCCTGCGCCTGACGATTGAGACACGCCAGGCAACCTACTGGTCTCGCTCGCGTTCGGCACTCTGGCGCAAGGGCGAAACATCGGGCCACGTCCAGGGCCTCGAGGAACTCTGGATTGATTGTGACGGCGATACCATCCTCATGAAGGTCAACCAGACAGGTCCCGCCTGCCACACAGGTGCTGCGACATGCTTCTTCCGGAAGGTCGCGCCCTAGATGGCATTCGACAGGCAGCGCGAGGAATTCGAGGCGCGCCGGCAGCGCGCGCAGGCCATGGGCTCGCCAAAGCGGCTGGCAGAACGCACGGCCGCAGGCATCCTGAACGCGCGCGAGCGCGTCGCAAGGCTTCTTGATGCCGGCAGCTTCATCGAGGCCGGCCTGCTCGCCACATCGATCAGGCCCGACATGCGCGACAAGTCCCCGGCCGACGGCGTCGTTTCAGGCTTCGGACGCATCGAGGGCCGCCACGTCGGCGTCAACGCGGCAGACTTCACCACACTCGGATCTTCCTCGGCCGAGATCCACGGCAAGAAGCAGCACTATGTGCGCGAGACCAGCCGCACGAACGGCATGCCGTTGGTCAACCTCATGGAATGCGCTGGCGGACGCATCCCCGACATCATGGGCGCCGCCGGCATCGGCCGTGCGGGCGAGGGCTCACGCTACACGCACCCCCGCACCCATCCCTGGGCGACCGCAGTGCTGGGACTGACCTATGGTGGCGGCGCCTTCACCTGCATCAACTCGGACTTCGTGGTGATGCGCAAGGGCGCGGTGCTCGCCGTGTCCAGTTCGAACGTGACATCTGTGGCGATCGCCGAGGACATGGATCCTGAGGCTCTGGGGGGCTGGCGCCTGCACAGCGAGGTGACCGGCTTCGTCGACAGCGTCGTCGAGAGTGACGAGGAAGCGATCGCACAGGTCAAGTCCTTCCTCTCCTACATGCCTGACAACGCAAGCCTGCCACCACCCCAAAGCCCGAGTTTCGAGGAAGCAACAGGCGCACGCGCCCTCGACACGCTCGTGCCCGAAAGCCGGGCGAAGGTCTACGACATCCGCAACGTCATCCGGGCGATTGCCGACACGGACACGGTGTTTCCCCTGAAGGAACGCTTCGCCAAGGTCGCTGTCACGGCGCTGGGACGCATCCGCGGGCGCACGGTGGGCTTTATCGCCTCGAACCCCATGTTCAAGGGTGGCGCGCTCGACCCGGACGCCTGTGACAAGATCACGAGCTTCATCGTCCTGTGCGACAGCTTCAACATCCCGCTCGTCTTTCTTGCCGACACGCCGGGCTTCCTGGTGGGCGCGGAAAGCGAGAAACGGCGGCTGCCGGGCAAGATCATGAACTTCATGGCAGCGCTCGAAATGTCGACCGTACCCAAGATCGCCCTCGTGCTGCGCAAGTCCTACGGACAGGCCTACCTCAACATGGGCGGCGGAAAGGCTGACGTGACAGCCACCTGGTTTTCCGGCGACATCTCGTTCATGGACCCTGCCGTCGCTGTCAATGTCGTCCATGGGGTCAAGCCCGGCGAACAGCCGGAGCAGTATGGCAGGCTGCTCGAGCAGGTCTCTGCGGGCACGACCGCCTATGAGCTCGCGGCCCCCTTCATGGCACAGATGGTGATCGACCCCAACGAGACGCGCGATTTCCTGGCGGGCATGCTTGAAGTCCTGTCCCGTCGCATGACAAATGGAATCGGCGAACACCGCCTGTCGGCCTGGCCTCCGGCCTTCTGACGGCGATCCGGTACACCATCGAGGCCAGCCACCATGGCCCGCAGCACCGTCAGGACAGAGATCACCGGCAAGGTCTGGAAAGTGACGGCATCGGCGGGGCAGTCCCTGGCCGAGGACGACCCCATCGTGATCCTGGAAAGCATGAAGATGGAAATACCGGTCCCGGCACCCGTGGCCTGCAAGGTCATCGAGGTGCTCGTCGCCGAGGGCGACGCCGTGACCGCGGGCGATGTCATCGCCCACATCGAGGGCTGAGCGCCCCGCTAGTGCATGAAGTCTTCGTTGTCGGCAGGCCCGCCCCGGTCGAGGTCGGGAAATGCGAGGATGCACACGCCAATGACAAACCCGACCAGTGCACCGATGATCCCGGCCTCATAGGGCTTGTTGGCGACCGCCGCGAATATGGCGGCCAGCAGCACGGCCGGCATGGACAGCGTGTTCACGATCCGCCATCCGCTCATGCGTCGTCGCCTTGCCACATCAGCCTCCCATCACGTCCCTGAGATAAGTGTTCAGGAACTTTGCGTCAGGATCAAGGCGCCGCCGCAGCCCCTGGAACCGGTCCCACATCGGATAGAGCTGTGACAACTGCCCTGCGCGCAGCGAGTGCAGCTTGCCCCAGTGCGGACGCCCGCCATACTTCCAGAACACCGGTTCCACGGAATCGAAGAGTGGTTTGTAGTCCTGACCTGTGTACTGGTGCACGGATATGGTGGCCGCGTCGCGCCTGTAAAAGGGGGACAGCCAGATGTCATCCGCCTTGACGAAGCGGAACTCGATCGGAAAGACCCCGGCGATGTTGCGGGTCCTGATGACTTCGGCAACCTCGCGGATGCAATCCGCGCCGTTGGCCGCCGGCACCGCGTACTCCATCTCGTTGAACAGCACCGTGCGCGCACTGGGAAAGATCTCGTGGCTCCAGCGCGCCCGCTCCCCCGCCCCCATGGCACCGCGCGTGAAGAAGCGCTGCAATGGTCCCGAAAGCCCCGGCAGCAGCCGCGCCACCTGGCACCCGGTCTCGAACACGCGCTGGTCCCAGCTGCCCTCTTCGCCCCGGGCCTGCATGCGGTCGGAACCGACCGGCGCGCGGACCGGCTCATCCGTCACGTCGAGGGTCTTGGCAACGACCTCATCAGCCATGGGAAACCAGAAGAACTCGAAGTGCCGGTGCGCGTCCTTCAGCTGGCCAAGCTGGCGCCAGCAATCGGCGGCCGGCATCACCCAGTTGCGCTCCTTCAGGCGATAGGCCGGTGCCACGCCAAGCGTGATCTCGCTGAACACGCCGAGGACCCCAAGTGACGTGCGCCCGCCCTCCCAGATTTCGGCATTCTCGTTCGGGCTGCAGGCAAGCACCTCGCCTTGCGCCGTCACCAGCCGGAAGGCCTGCACCTCGGATGACAGGCTGCCAAGGGTGGGCCCTGTGCCGTGCGTTCCGGTGCCAACGGCTCCGGCAATCGCCTGCCGGTCGATGTCACCCTGGTTCTTGAGCCCGACACCCGCATCGTGCAGGGGCCGTCCGAGCGAATGAATCTTCGACCCCGCCCGCACGGTCGCGCGGGATGCCGCAAGGTCGACGCCCACCACACCCTGCATGCGGTCCAGCGACAGCAGCGTCCCGTCGGTTTCGCACAGCGGCGTGAAGGAGTGACCCGACCCGACGACGCGCACCGGCGCCCGGGCATCACGCACGAACGCCGCTAGCTCGCCCTCGGATGCAGGCGACAGCATTGATGAAGGCCTGGCGCGAACCCAGCCAGACCAGTTCGACCAGCCCGTCATTCGCCCTTCAGGGGTCCCGTCGCCGCCACGAACTTGTCGGCGCGCGTCATCGCCTCATCCACCTCGGCCTTCGACAGGCGGGCGCGCAGTGTTTCCAGCGGGGTCGCCCGCTGCTGGTCGATCTTGTTCTGTGCGGCATTGAACGGCACGCCTGCAAAGCCCCCGCGCGCAGCAAGCACGTAGAACTTCAGGGCCTCGATGGCATCCGCCGTCACGCCATCGCCGGCTTCAAGCATCGTGGCGTAGTTGTACTGCCCCTGAGCCAGCCCGTAACCGGCCGAGTACCCATACCACTTGGCCGCCGCCGCGATGTCCGGCGAGGCGCCATGGCCATACTCGTTCATCGATCCCAGGTCGAACATCGACAGCGAATAGCCTTGCCGGGCCGCCTGCGTGTGATACTGCCGCGCCTTCTGGTAGTCGCGCTGAACCACGCCGGGCTTGCCATCCATGTACTCGACGCCGAGCCGGTGGGCGGCATAGGTGTTCCCCTTGTCAGCTGCCCCGGTCCAGTAGTCGATAGCCTCGGGATAGCGCCCCATCCGGTAGTGGTCCTCGCCAATGTCCTTCCGGTCACGCACCTCGCCATAGGGATCCTGAAGCGCCGCCGCTGCAAGCGTGGGCTGGACGGCGACGGTCCCGCAGGCACATACGGTTGACATGAACAGTACGGAGGTCACCACCGTGCCCGCCAGCAACAGGACCCCGCCACCCAAGAACAGCTTTCGCATCACAGTCTCCAGTCATCAGAGACCCTGAGGTTAGCGCAAACGGGGCTGGCAGGTAAGGCCTGTGCCACCGGCGCGCCTTGATCGGCCCGGTCGCATCGGATTAGGTGCCCCCATCGGCATTTCCCTAACGGACCCAGCCCCCATGACCTCCCTGTTCGACCCCATGGCCTTCCAGCCCGGCCCGACCCAGAACAGCCGGTTAGCGCTGGCCCCCCACACAACCCTGCCGGGCCACCAGGACGGCAC
>DAISVV010000066.1:0-13832 GCA_036840015.1 Micropepsaceae bacterium | reverse complement strand
CTCCTGGGACGACATGCCCGCAAGCACGGCGTCGTCGGAAACGAACCGCTGCCGTTGCTGCCAGACCTTCTTGGTGAGCCTGAAGAAGATCCGCTGGATGGCGTAGGTCGCGTAGGTGCTGAACCGGTTGCCGAGCGCGAAGTTGAACTTTTGCACCGCCCGCATGAGGGCGACGTTGCCCTCGCTGACGAGCTCGTCGAAGGAGTACGTGGCGTCGATGAACTTCTTCGCGATCGACACGACGAGCCGCAAGTTCGACGTGATCAGGATCGCCTGGATCGTTTCGGCCTCCGTGAGCAGCGCCTCGACCCGCTCCATCTGCCGGACGGAAGCCCGCCGCCGGTCGAGCTTCCGCCGCTCGACGCCGGCCCGGTACTTCAGCCAGTTCATCCGCCGAAAGTAAAACTGTTCCTCGTCCTTGGTGAGCAGCCGAGTCTGGTAGAGGCTCGCCAGGTAGGGCGATAGTCCCCGAACGTCGGACTCGCCCCGGGGACGTTCCAACGGCACGGCGGCCGCGGCGGGCGGCGTGGACGCGAGGGCAGCGGCCGACTTGCGACGAAACTCGTCGCAGGCGATGAACTCGATTTCTCGGGCGAAGAACTCCTCGCGGCGGAGACCAAGGGCGGACAGCCGGGCGGCCGGGGCCGAACGGCGGGGCCTCGAACGGCGCCCCCTGGCGGGGGCGGGTCGGCACGATGAAGACGACGCGGCCCTGAGGCGTGAGGACGCGCCAGATCTGGCGCAGGAGGGGGCGCAGGGCTTCCGTGTTCTCGAGCAGGTGCGCCACGATGATCCGGTCCATGCTGGAGTCGGGCAGCGGGATGGCAGCCTCGTCGATGAGCGCTGTCAGGTTCGGGGCATGGGGTGGCCAGTGCTGTGCGCCCTGCTGGGCCGGCATGAGGCAGAGGGTGCGGGCGGCTTCGGAGCGGAATGGCCGCAGATAGGGAAGCGCGTAGCCGATGCCTGCCACGGCCTCGCCGCGCACGGAGGGCCAGAGTTCCCTCAGGCGGCGGCGGATGAACTTTGCCGAGGCCTGGCCGAGGCGCGTCTCGTAGAAGGCCTGCAATTCCCTGGCGTCAAGGAGCATCGCCCGTCTTGCCTGGCTTGTCGGCCGAGCTCTTGCGCCTGAGATGTGCAGCCCAGCGCGGGTTGAGGTTGGTGATGGGGAAATAGATGAAGACGTCGGTGGTGCCGAACTGGTGGTCGATCACCGCGCCATTGCCGACCTTCGCGCCCGAGCGGATGTAGCCCTTCACCAGCGGCGGCAGCGCGTGGAGCGCTGCGGCTTCATCAATGGCTTCCTTCGGCATCATGTTCATGGGCACGGCCCGGTCGGGCAGCGCGTTGACGACCTCGCCCGGCGGGGCGAGGTGAAAGTGATAGAGAAACGAAAGCTGCAGCGCCAATTGCGAGGGATCGGTCCCGGGCAGCGAGGCGCAGCCGAACATCAGGTCGATCTTGTGACGCAGGAGATAGACAAAGATGCCCCGCCAGAGGAGCTGCATTGTCGGTCCCGTGCGGTAATCCTTGAGCACGCAGGAGCGGCCGAGCTCGAGCAGCTTCTGGCCCTGGCGCTTCCCGAGCATGTCGCTGATGTCGTATTCGCCTGCGGTATAGAAGCCATGGGGCGACCTGGCTGCGGCTTCGCCGCTTGTGAGGCGGTAGGTGCCGATGATCTTGTCGCCATGCGCGCGGTCGACGACGAGCATGTGGCGGCAATAGGGGTCGTACTGGTCAAAGTCCCGCCCCTGGGACTGCATCTCGGGCGAGGGACGCGCATTCATCTCGAGGTAGAAGACCTCGTAGCGAAGGCGCTGGGCAGCCAGGATTTCGGCTTCCGTCGTGGCGAGGCGCGCCTCAAGGGCACCGGCCGTGTCGAGCAGTGGATCTTCGTTTCCGGAGAGGTCCTTCGGCGCCGCGTCCTGCGCTGACATCATACTCATACATTCGTTGCGGCGAGTGTCGGGTCTTCTCGCACAGGTGGTTCGAGGGCGTACTCTAATGGAGCGACCGGGGGCTTGGCAAAGGAATGGTTGCATGGCTGCCCCCCTGCACTCCGGATGCTGGACTTAACGATGAGAAGCGGGCAAGCCTGTCGGTGCCGTCTCAGATTTGCTAGGATTCGCGCATGGCAGAGGTCTCCGGTCCCCACAAGGCGCAGTCATCCAATTTACTCTTGCGTGCTGCGCGCGCGCTTGGCAGCCGCAAGGCAGCAACCATGACGGCACTCGGGTTTTCCGCGGGGCTGCCCTTTGCGCTGCTGACGGGCACGATCAACGCCTGGTTCAGCGCCGCGAATGTGGACCTTGCGACCATCGGCGTCCTGTCCTGGATCGGGCTTGCCTATGCCTTCAAGTTCCTCTGGTCGCCCGTCGTGAACATGGCGCCGCCCTTCCCGTTCTCGCGGCTGGGCCGGCGCCGTGGCTGGATCCTGACCTGCCAGTGCGGGATCGCGGCGAGCATCCTCGTGATTGCGTCAAGCGATCCCTCGACAGGGCTTGCCGTCATGGCGATCGCGGCGGCTGCAGGCGCCTTTGCATCGGCTACGCAGGACATCTCGATCGATACGTGGCGTATCGAGGTTGCCGACGAGACGGCTCCGATCGACCTGCTGTCGGCCGTGTACCAGTTCGGCTACCGGGTTGCCGCCTTCATCGGCGGGGCGGGTGCCCTGTTCCTGGCCGATGCGCTGCCCTGGAACATGGTGTTCGGCATTGGCGGGCTCATCATGCTTCTGGCAACCATCGGGGCGCTGGCGGCGCCGGAGCCGGTGATCGATCGCGCGCGGGAGGCCACGAAGGCGCCTGCAAGCCTTGCGTCCCCGCACATGCGCGCATCGGTCGTGCTTGCGGTGCTGGCTGCGTGGGCGTGGGCGGCAATCACCCTTGTGTCGTTCATGGCCACGGCGGTCACGTCGGATCCTGCCCCCGATGCGCGGGCCTTCACGCAGACCTACGGGCCGCTCATCGTGATTGCGACAGTGATCTTTCCCTGCGCGCTTGCGGCTACCATCGCGCACCTTCCAGCCGGGCGGACGCTGCTTGACCGCCTGCGCTACCCCCTTGGCGTCACGGCCTCGACGGACAGGCTTTATGAGGCGATCGTCGAGCCCTTTGTCGAACTGATGAACCGCCTGAAATGGGCGGCCGTGCTGGTGCTGGCGGTGATCCTGAGCTACCGGCTCACGGATGCGGTGTGGGGGCCGTTTGCCTTTCCCTTCTATCTCAACGAACTGCAATATACGAAGACCGAAGTTGCCTTCGCCTCGAAGACCTTCGGCGTCGTGATGCTGATTGCCGGCGTGTCGATTGCGGCCTGGGCCATGATCCGGGTTGGCCGCATGGCCTCGTTGATCACGGGTGCGATCGCGGCGGCGGTCACCAACCTGCTCTATGCGGACCTGGCGGTTGGCAGCCCGGGGATCGACGGGTTCCTCACCTTCACGGGGCTGATGTCGCTTGGCGAGGGGGCCGGGGCCGATCCGCGGATGCTTCGCCTGATGACCGCCATTGCCGGCGAGAACATTGCTGCCGGCTTTGCGGGTGCGGTGTTCGTCGCCTATCTTTCATCACTGTCGAGCCGGCTGCATGGTGCCGTGCAGTTCGCCGTGTTCAGCTCGCTGACGATGCTGATCGGCACCCTGGGGCGTGGCGCGCTCGGGGACATGATCAAGACGGATGGCTATGCCAACGTCTTCATCATGACCATGTGGATCGGCGGAATCGCCGTCATTGCATGTGCGCTCGAGTGGTTCCGGCAGTCGCGGCTTCCGCCCGAGTAGGCGCGGGGGCGAAGCGCTCGAACACCGCTGTCAGCGCCACAGGGTCGAGCGGCTTGGCGAGGAAGTCGTCCATGCCGGCATCGATGCAGACCTGGCGGTCGCCCTCGAGCGTGCTTGCGGTCAGCGCGACGATGGGTGTGCGTGTCTTGCGGCGGCCTGACCTTTCGGCCTCACGGATGCGGCGGGTGGCCTCGAGGCCGTCCATCTCAGGCATGTGCACGTCCATCAGGACAATGTCGTAGGGTCGCGCGGCAAGGGCCTCCAGGGCCTCGCGCCCATTGCCGACAGTGTCCACCGTATGGCCCAACTTTCCAAGCATGGCGGTCGCCAGCATGACGTTAATGCGATTGTCCTCTGCCACGAGGACCCGCAAGCTGCGCGCAATGGCGCCGCCCTTCCTGTCCCCCGTCGCCACGCGCTCGTCGGCGTCAACGGCGCGTTCGCCGTCCAGGACGGCGCGGACGCGGCGGAGGAGCGACTGGAGGCGGACCGGCTTGATCAGGTAGCCGTCGAAGCCCGAAGACTGGAACGCCGGCAAGGCACTGCGCTCGGTGGGTGAAATCAGCACGATCGACTTCACGCCCTGCAGGCGCGCCTTGAGCCGTACAAGGACTTCACCCGGAGGCGCGTTGCTGGCGCGTGCATCCATGATGAGGAGCTGGAACGTGCCGCCGGCCAGCGCGGTCTCCAGGGCAGACAAGCCGCGGGCCGCGAAGGCGTCGGCACCAGCATCGCACAATTGCTGCACCAGCACCTCGGACAGGCCGGGGAAGGCGGTATGCACCAGCACGCGCACACCGCCGAGCGCGGGCGCGACTTCCACCTGGCCGGGCGCGCGACGCGCCGGCAGCGTGAACCAGAACCTGGAGCCCTTGCCCAGGGTGCTCGATACACCGATCCTTCCGCCCAGCGCCTTGACGAGGCGCTGGGTGATGGCAAGGCCGAGGCCGGTGCCGCCATAACGCCGGGCAAGCGAGGAATCGGCCTGCGTGAACTCGGCGAAGATGCGCGGCAGCGCCTCCTCGGCGATACCGATGCCGGTGTCGGCGACCTCGAAACGTATGAACCCCGGATCCTCATCGGCCTGCATGGAGATGCGCACACCGCCGTGGTCGGTGAACTTGACGGCGTTGCCGGCAAGGTTCAGCAGGATCTGCCGGACGCGTCCCTCGTCGGAAATGAAGTTGCCGGAGAACCGCGGGTGGGCGTAGGTCACGATCTCGATGCCCTTCTCGGCGCAGCGCTGGCTCAAGAGCTCGGCGACGCTCTCGATCAGGGCGCGAGGGGCGAATTCAACGTCCTCAAGCACCATGGCCCCGGATTCAATCTTCGAGAAATCGAGAATGTCGTTGATGATGCCCAGGAGCGCTTCGCCGGAATCGCGAACAGCGGTTGCATAGGAGCGCTGCTCGGGCGTAAGAGGCGTGTTCAGCAACAGGCCTGTCATGCCGATCACGCCGTTCATGGGTGTGCGGATCTCGTGGCTCATGGTTGCGAGGAACATGGACTTGGCGCGGTTGGCACCCTCGGCGCGGTCACGGGCCTCCCGCAGCGCCGCTTCCAGCCGGTGCCATTCGGTGACGTCGCGGCCTACGCTCTGGATTTCGCAGAGCCGGCCGCGGTCGTCGCGGATGATTTGGTCTTCCCATGTGATCCAGCGCCAGCCCATGGCTGTCTGAACGCATTGCGTGTACTTCTGCGCGGCATCGCCGGGGGCTGTGCTGGCGGGTGCCGGATGCTCATTCCTTTCGTCAGGATTGAGCCGCGCGGAGAAGATGCGTCCGAGCGCCTCTTCCCGCTTCACGCCGAAGGCCTTGCAGAAGGCGTCGTTCACGAGGGTGAGGCGGCCGTCCATCAGCTTGCGCAGGATGATGTTGCCCTGCTGGTCCACCAGTGTCCGGTAGCGTCGCTCGCTCTGCTCGATTTCCTCGTTGCGGTGCTGAAGCGTATTGACCGTGTGCTCGAGTTCACGCTTGAGGAAGTCAAGCTCGCCCGAGCGTTCGTCAAGCTGGTCAGCGCGGCGCTGCGTGGTGAGAAGCAGGAAAAGAAGTATCGACATGCCGGCGATTGAGACACCGGCGATGGCAAGTTGGCTGGCGTGCGGGACAGACCCTTCCCACATTACCATGCTGGCGCTCGCGGATACCGCCACTGTCAGGGCGATGATTGCCAGTATCTTGTACTTGAGGGGCACGGGCCTGATGTTCCTGCGCGGATCGGGGCCATGACCCTCGCAGGCTTGAATTTAGCTTTCCTTAATCGACGCGGTGGTGGAGGCGGCTCAACCGCCCTTTCCCGACAGCAGGCCGCGGACGAGCATTGCGCCAATGCCGCCACCGGCTGCGGTCGTGCCGAAGACCTGCGACAGGGCCACCGGGTCGAACATCGGCTCGCTGCCCGGCGGGAGCGAGGGAGCGCCGGTCGTGACGGCGCCGGTCAGCGCCGTCGCGATGGCGGTGAAGTTCAGCAGCGGGGTCGTGCCTGCAGCGATCTCGGTCCAGCCGAGGGCCTGGGTGATCGAGGTGCCGAGCGTGCCGGAGATGCCACCGGCCACGGCGCCGGCGCCGGCAGCTGTCGTCTGGCTCCTGCCGCGACGTGTCACCGAGTAGTACATGCCGATCAAGGCGGCGATGAGGCCGCCGGAGGCGAGCTGGCCGCTGAGGCCATAGCTCATGATCAAGTCCGCAACGCCCGCGACATTGAATGAGTTCGCGTAGGCGAGTCCGACCTGGAGGATTGTTCCGAGAAGCCCCGTGGAAATCACGCCGGGCTGGATCAACAGGTACAGAAAGCGCGCCATCAGTTTCCCTCCAGACTGTTCGCGCCGCAGGCTAGCATGTGTCGCTGATGCAAAAGCGGCGCAGTCGACGTGATTCTGCGCCGATCCGGCCGCCGGGAACAAGAGGCAGGCCCCCTCGTCCTTGCGGCGTCCGTCACATGTCACCACAAAATCCGGTAGGCGCGGGGCTCAGGCGGCGAGCTGCAGCCTGCGGTAGGACAGCGCCTCGGCGATGTGGGGGCGCGAGACCTGTGCCCTGCCCTCGAGGTCGGCGAGCGTGCGCGCCACGCGCAGAACCCTGTGGTATCCGCGGGCGGAGAGCTTGAGCGTCTCGACGGCCTTGACGAGGAGGGCCTGGCCCGCGTCGTCGGGTGCGGCCACGCGGGCGAGCAGGACGCCGTCGGCCTCGGCGTTGGTGCGCACAGCCATGTCCCTGTATCTGTCGGACTGGATGGCGCGGGCGGCACCAACCCTCAGGGCTACATCGCGCGAACCTTCGGCCGGTGGCGGCAAGGCGAGGTCGTGTGCGCTGACGGGCGAGACCTCGACGTGCAGGTCGATGCGATCGAGGAGCGGGCCCGACAGGCGCGACTGGTAGTCGGCGCCGCATTTCGGCGCGCGCCCGCAGGCGCGATCGGCCTCGCTCATGTAACCGCAACGGCAGGGGTTCATCGCGGCCACGAGCTGCACACGGCTGGGATAGCGTACATGCGCATTGGCGCGCGCAACCAGCGTTTCACCGTTCTCGAGCGGCTGGCGAAGCGAGTCGAGAACCTGGCGCTGGAACTCGGGCAGTTCGTCGAGGAACAGGACGCCGAGATGCGCGAGACTTACTTCGCCGGGACGGGCGCGGATGCCTCCGCCCACAAGGGCGGCCATGCTTGCGGAATGGTGCGGCGCGCGGAAGGGACGCCGGCGACCGATCGCGCCGTTCTTGAGTTCGCCTGCCAGGCTCTGGACCATCGAGACCTCGAGGGCCTCCCTGGGGTCGAGTGCGGGAAGAAGGCCCGGCAGGCGGGCGGCGAGCATGGACTTGCCGGCGCCCGGAGGCCCGATCATCAGAAGATTGTGACCGCCTGCGGCGGCGACCTCCAGCGCGCGCTTGGCGGTTTCCTGTCCCTTCACGTCGCGAAGGTCGGGTACCGAGAGGGTGTCCTCGGCCAGGCGCGGCTTTGGCGGGGAGAGGACCTGGATGCCCTTCAGGTGATTGACGAGCGCGACGAGGCTTGGTGCCGCGATGACCTGCAGACCCTCGGCCCATGCAGCCTCGGGGCCGGCGGCTTCGGGGCAGATGAAGGTGCGACCGAGCTCCAGCGCCTTGATGGCGGCGGGCAACACGCCGGCGACAGGAACGATGGCGCCGTCGAGCGAGAGCTCGCCCATGGCGAGGCAACCGGCCATCTCGAGAGATGGCAGGACGCCCATGGAGGCGAGAAGACCGAGCGCGATGGGCACGTCGTAGTGACTGCCCTCCTTTGGCAGGTCTGCGGGAGAGAGATTGACCGTGATGCGCTTGAAGGGGAGCGCGAGGCCGATCGCGTGGAGCGCGGCCTTCACCCGGTCGCGGCTTTCGGCCACGGCCTTGTCGGGCAGGCCGACGATTGCCATGCGTCCCGCGTTTTCGCCGCCTGCATCGGCCATGTGAACCTGGACGTCGACCTCCCTCGCCTCGATACCGACGAAGGCCACTGTCGAAACATGTGCGACGGTCATGCCCGGGGGCTGGTCCCGCGGGGTGCGGCGCTACGCGCGGTGACGCGACGCTCGATGGCGTCCCAGACCAACGCTGCAATATCGGTGCCGTCGAAGCGACGGAGCTCCCAGATGCCGGCCGCCGAGGCGACGTTGATCTCGGTCAGCCAGTCGCCGATTACGTCGATTCCCGTGAAGACGAGGCCCCTGTCCTTCAGTTCGGGGCCAAGGCGACGGCAGATTTCCTGCTCCCTTGGCGTGAGCACTGTCTTTTCGGGTCTTCCGCCTACATGCATGTTCGAACGCGCCTCTCCTGCGGCAGGGACGCGGTTGATGGCACCAACCGGTTCCCCGTCGACGAGGATGATGCGCTTATCGCCCTGGCGAACTTGTGGCACATATCGCTGAACTGTCATCGGCTCCTTCACGAAGCTGGCGAAGAATTCCAGGATCGTGTTCAGGTTCTCGTCCTCGGGGCGGATGCGGAAGACACCGCTGCCGCCGTTGCCGTACAAGGGTTTCACGACGATGTCGCCGTGCTCGGCGCGGAAGGCGCGGATGGCATTGGGGTCCGCCGTGATGAGGGTCGGCGGCATCAGGTCAGGGAATTCTGTTACAAAAATCTTTTCCGGCGAGTTGCGCACCCACCAGGGATCGTTCACGACGAGGACGCCGGGCGGCAGGCGCTCGAGCAGGTGGGTCGTCGTGATGTAGGACATGTCGAAGGGCGGGTCCTGGCGCAGCAGGACCACGTCCATCTGGCCAAGGTCGAGTTCGCGCGGGGCGCCAAGCGTGAAGTGGTTGCCGCGCTCGTTGCGGACCGACAATTCGTGGGCGCTGTAGGCAAAGGTCGCGGTGCCGCGCTGCGCGAGGGTCCTTGGCAGATAGTACCAGAGCCTGTGTCCCCGCTTCTGCGCTTCGAGCGCGAGGGCGAAGGTCGAGTCACCGCCGATGTCGATCCGCTCGATCGGGTCCATCTGGATTGCTACAGTCAGTGACATCGGCTGCGGGTTCCCCCTTGTTCGCGATCAAGCCTAGTCCGGCAGTGTGGCAGGCGCAACCGGCGCGCGCCCTTGCCTGAGCCTGCCGGCCTCAGCCCTCAATTCAACCGGCGGCGCAGGCTTGCGAGCGAGAAGGCGGCCTCGCGGCCCTCGACGGATTCGCGGTCAGCCAGCGCCATGCATCGCTGTGCAGCCTGGATGGCGCCCTTGAGCTTGCCGATGGCCTCGTTGGCGCGCGACAGGTCAAGCCAGAGGTCCGGCTGGCGCGGCGAGATCAGGACCATCCTCTCGGCGATCTCGAGCACGCGGCGCATGTCCTTGCCGGCCAGTGCGCGCGAGCGAATGTTGTTCAGCAACCGCAGCAGGACCTCGCGGTTCTCGGCTGGTCCGTATTCCGGCGCAGCGACGCCCTGGGCGGGTCCCAGCGGGCGCAGGTCATCTGCGGCGAGGACGAGGCCGCCGTTGAACGGGTCGAGGATGCGAGCCTGCTCGCCCTCGCCCACCCGCATCAGGAAGTGGCCGGGCGTATTCATGCCCTGCGCCTTGACGCCGAGGCGGCGGGCGATCTCGAGATAGATGATCCCCAGCGACACGGGCAGGCCGCGGCGCCGGTCAATGACACGGATCAGGTCGGCGTTCTGCGGATCGTCAAAGGTCTCGTTGTCGCCCGCATAACCGTGACGGTTGGCGATGGTGTCGGAGAGGATGCGTGCGATCGCCTCGGTCTCGGACATGCCCCGTCGCAGGGCCGGAATGCGCTCGCGGGCGTCCGCCTCCATCTGGTCGAAGTGCTGGAGGTAGGGGTTGATGTCGATGCCGGGGTGGTCGAGCGCCGACAGATAAAGCGCAGCACGGCCGACGGGTATGGCGTCGTCGGCGACCTGGCCGATCTCGCGCAGCCTCTCGAGGAAATGGCCGGACGCCACGATCATGGGCCTGCTCCCGAGGGCGCGGCATCGTCGAGAACGATGTTCGCCGAGCCGGCTTCCTGGCGGCGCGGATCGTCCTTCATGATCACATAGTCGACGACCTTTCGGGCCTCGCCGATCGAGCGGGCGTGGCGCAGGACGCGCTCGCGCTCGGCCTCGTCCTGGGCGATCCCGTTCAGGAAGATCGTGCCGTTGCTGGTGTCGATCGCGTAATTGGAGTCCCGGATCGTGCCATCGGCGATGAGAAGGCTGCGCAGCCGGGTGGTGATCCAGCGGTCCTTTGCCGCGTCGATGACGCGGGGGGCGGCGGTCACCTCGACGTCATTGATGACCTCGGTGACGGCGGGGATCGACCAGGCGATTCGCGTCACCTTCTGGCGATCCTCGACGGTGGGCACGGTGCCGGTGACGTGCATGCGCCCCTCCGTCACGGTCGAATCCACCTTGGCAAAAAGGGTCGAACTTTCGGAGAGGAGGCGGGCGTTGAAGGTCGCCTGGATGCGCAGGTCGCCGACAGCCGCCGGCAGGGAACGTTCCTGCGCGTTGAACTGCATCCCCACGCAGCCCGACAGCAGCGTGGCGGACATGATCACTGCGAGTGCGCGCCTGAAAAGCATGCTTCAAGACCTCCATGCATCCGGTATATGGCGTGGCCATCCCGTTTGCGCCAGAACCACGAGGTCAAAGCGGCGGGGCAGCCTGCCGAGGGCGGGGCTTCGCGCGCAGAACTGCCTGGCCGCGCGCTCGACCCTTCCCCTTTTGGTGGCGCCTACGGAAGCCACGGCTTGCGCGAGCGTCCCGCGGGTCCGGACCTCTACAAACACGATTGTGCAGGGCGACTTCCAACGTGGCGTTAACGCCACGACATCGAGTTCCCCGCCATTTGCGCGGAACTGGCGCGCGAGAATGCGATAACCCTTCAGCCGCAGCCAGAATGCGGCGAACCACTCGGCCGCCGTTCCCCTTGCCCTTGCCTGCTCACGCCTTGCCGTCATCCGCCTTCTTCAAGAGCAGCGCGCGGGCATAGACGGTCCTGCGCGGCAATCCCTGCTCGGCGGCCACGATGGCTGCGGCTTCCTTGACGGGATGGTCCTGCATGACAGACAGCAAACGCGCGTCGAGCCTTGCCTCATTGTCCGCCGTCATGGTTGCTGCCTCATCCGCAGCCGGGGGCGCGACGAGGACAACGATTTCGCCCCTGACCTGCGGTTCGGCCTCGTAGTGGGCAATCAAGGCATTTAGTGGGCAGCGCCGGATGTCCTCGTGCAGCTTGGTGAGTTCCCGTGCGACGCAGGCCTGCCTGTCGCCCAGCACGGCCTTGAGATCGTGGAGCATCTCGACAAGGCGCGAGGGCGCCTCGAAGAAGACAAGCGTCGCGGGGATGTTTTCGAGTTCGCGGATCTCCCGGCGCCGCTCATTGGATTTCGCCGCGAGGAAGCCTGCGAAGAAGAAGCGGCCCGCCGGCAGGCCCGAGGCTGTCAGCGCGGCCAGGACCGCAGAGGCGCCGGGGACGGGAAAGACATTGCGCCCTGCCGCGGCAGCGCGCTCGACGAGCGACTGGCCCGGATCGGAGACAAGCGGGGTTCCTGCATCGCTAACCAGCGCGATGCTGAGGCCCTGTTCGAGTTCCCTTAAAATCCTGTCATCCATCGCCTGGGCATTGTGCTCGCGGTATGAGTGCAGGGGGCGGGCAATTGCATGCATGGCGAGCAACCTGGCGGTCACGCGGGTATCTTCCGCGTAAAGCCGGTCGGCCGCCCTCAGGACATCGATCGCGCGCAGTGTCAGGTCGCGGGCATTTCCGATCGGGGTCGCGACCAGGTAGAGCCCGGCTGCCAGCGGCGCGTCGGATTTACTTCGGCCCTCGCGGGGGCTAATCTCAGGGCCTTCACTCATTCCTTGCCGCCGCCAAAAGGGGTTGATGCCCGTGACTTCCTCCGTGATCCGCCGCGCACCGTCCCAAGCCCTGAGGAACGCGCTTGCAGCCATCGTGGTGCTGCTTGCGGGTGTCTTCCTGGGCGGATGCGAAACCACGTCCCTCTTTGGAGATGATGCGCAGCCCACCGTCAAGGCACCAAAGCCGACAACCGTGGCGGCAAAACCTGCCGCGCCGACGGGGCCGGTCATCGTTCCGACCGACGGCCAGGTGCGGGTCGCGATCCTCCTGCCCTTTTCACACCCTGACCGCAACACGCGGGCGGTGTCGCAGGCACTGCAGGATGCCGCGCAGCTTGCGATGTTCGACATGGGCGCGCGCTCGATGGTGCTGCTGCCGCAGGATACCGGGACAACGGCGGAGAGCGCTGCGGCTGCAGCCAATGCCGCGATCGACAAGGGGGCAGAGCTGATCCTCGGGCCGCTGCTTGCCAATGACGTGCGTGCGGTTGCGCCGGTGGCGCGGGCGCGCAACGTGCCGGTCATCGCCTTCTCGACGGACCGCACGGTCGCGGGCGATGGGGTGTTCCTGCTCAGCTTCCTGCCAGAGCAGGAGGTGAACCGGGTGGTGAACCACGCAATGTCACAGGGACGGCGCCGCTTTGTCGCACTGGTTCCCGCGTCGCCGTACGGGCAGCGCGTGGAAGAGGCCTTCCGCATCGCGGTGGCGCAGGCTGGCGGAGAGGTCGTGGCCGTGCAGAGCTACGAGAACAATGCCCAGTCGCTCGAGCCGGCCGTGAAGGCGGTGGCGAAGCTCGGGTTCGACAGCATCTTCCTGCCGGAGGGCGGGCTGATGCTGCGCAGCCTCGGGCCCATCCTGTCGGTGCATGGCGTGGACTCGCGCAAGGTGCAGTTCCTGGGCACCGGCATGTGGGACGATCCGGCGACGGCGCGCGAGATCTCGCTGGCCGGGGGCTGGTATGCGCTGCCGCCGCAGGAGCAGCGGGCGAATTTCCAGACCCGCTACCAGCAGCTCTATGGATCGCGGCCGCCCAAGATCGGCTCGCTGGCCTATGACGCGATCGCGCTTGCCGCCACGCTTGCCAATGGCCGGGCCGGCCAGCGCTACACGCGCGCGACCATTGCCGATCCCAACGGCTTTGCCGGCATCGACGGCATCTTCCGCTTCCGCTCGGACGGCATGACGGAGCGCGGGCTTGCGGTGTTCCAGATCGCCGAGGGCGGCCCGCCCACCGTCGTCAGCCCGGCGGCAAACACGTTCCAGAGCCCCGGTTTCTGAAGCTCAGGCGAGGAGCACGCGCAGGACCGAGTTCAGGACAAGCCGGCCCGAGGGGGTCGCTGCGAGCCTGCCGTCACCTGAAACGAGCAAGCCCTGGTCACACAGGGTGCGCACCCGGTTGGGCGGCAGCGCCTGCCCCGTCTCGGCTTCAAGCGCCTGCACGTTGATGCCCTCGGTCAGCCTGAGGCCCATGAGCACGGCCTCCGTGAATGCTTCCGACGGGGCGACAGTTTCCCATGACTTCACGCCCTGCCCGTCGGCGGTCACGCGCGCAAGCCATTCCTCGGGCGCTCGCAAGGTCTCGGTTGCGACCCTGCCGCCATCGATGCCGATGCGGCCATGTGCGCCGGGCCCGATGCCGAGGTAATCGCCGTAGCGCCAGTACAGGAGATTGTGCCGCGACTCCTCGCCGGGCCTTGCGTGGTTCGAGATCTCGTAGGCCGGGAGAACAGAGGCCTGCAAGCGCTGCTGCGTG
>DAISVV010000065.1:0-13868 GCA_036840015.1 Micropepsaceae bacterium | reverse complement strand
GAGGCTCGGGGAGTGAAAAGAGATGTGGTTTACCCACTCCGGCAGCCCGGCCGCCGTCGAAAGGCCCGTATCCTTGACATGGGAAAAGGCGTCGCCGTGCAGCTCCCAGAAGGCAATGAACCTGTCGGGCTCGATCTCATAAAAGAAGTGCTTGGCAACCCCCCCGACGGGGGTTGGCGCGATCTCGACCTTTCGCAGGTCGAAGCCCATGACCTCGCGGTAGAAACGATCTATCGCCTTCATGTCGCGCGTGACGACGGCAAGGTGATGATAGGCCACGGACGGACTCCCCCAGGCTAGGGGACGCATGCTAGGGCAGCGTGGTCATGCCGTCTATGGCACAGAAGCCACGAGCCGCCGGCCGTTCCACAGCCGCCCCAGGCACAGCGAGGCGGCCAGCGCTACCAGGCTGCAAAGAGACATCAGCAGATAGCCTTGGGCCCCGAAAACCGCGAAAAGATGGCCAGAGGCGAACTGCCCGGAAGCCATGAACACGCCAATGGTTACCGCCGCAAGGATGCTTTGTGCCGTACCCACCAGATGGGAGGGAACGGCGCGAGCGACGAAGTGCATGGCCGCCAGATGGACGGCCCCGAAGGTTCCGGCGTGCAGCAACTGCAGGGGCAGGAGGACAATGAGCGGCGGCGACAGGGCAAGGATGGTCCAGCGCACAAGCCCGGCCAGTGTCCCGAGCACAAGAAGCCGCACGGGCCCCAGCCAGGCCACCACACGGTCGGAAAAGCTGAAGAGCACGATCTCGGCCACAACGCCAAGCGCCCAGAGGAGCCCGATCAGGTCGGCGCTGTATCCCAGGTCCTTCCAGTTCAGCGTGCCAAATCCATAGTAGAACGCATGGCACGATTGCGCGAGCCCCGCAGCCAGCAGGAAAAGCAGGAACACAGGCTGCCGCGCCAGCGCAACAGCCTCGCGCCAGACCTGCCCACGAGCCATCTCCTCGTGCGGCACCTCATCCCGCGGCAGCACGAGCGCACCCATCAGGGCGAATACCGAGGCACCGATCAGCAGAGGCAGGAACGCGTCAACCCCGTTGGCGGCCAGATAAAGCCCGCTTGCAAAGTTCATGATGATGAAGGCCGCTGACCCGAAGGAACGGACGCGGCCGTAATCGAAGCGCTCGGACAGTGCCGTCTTCAACGTCACGCCTTCAAGCAGGGGCCCGATGGCCGAAAAGGAGATGCTCGCGGTCAGCGAAAACAGCACGAGGAAGGCGATGCCAGGAAGAACCAGGTAGCCCACATAGGACAACAGCGCGATCCCCATCAGAAGGATCACTGCCTGTCGCCGCGCGACAAGCGCATCAGCCGCAAAGCCCAGGAGCGGGCCCGTGACCACCCGGGCAAGCCCCATGAACATCATGAGCAGCCCGATCGACTCGGGCGAAAGCCCACGGCTTTCGAGCCAGGCCGGGAAGAATGGCAGGTGGACGCCGCCGATGAAGTTGATCCCCATATAGAGGGGAATGAATCGTGCCGCCGACGCTGGCAGCAGGGTGAATGGCGGCAATCGCATGAAAGACTCTGGCCGGTCGGCGCGGGGCCCCATTCATAGGCGCTCGGACCGGCGCCCGCAGCATCCCTTTCGTCGCAAGCCAGCGAGCCCTACATGGCGGGCAGGAACACCTGTCGCTGGGTCGCCCACCCCTGCATCAGGCGGACGATTCGATGGTCGAGGGCCCGATCGCCCTGGGCCTCGGCGGCGGCGTGCACCTCGACCAGCAATTTCTTCAAGGCGGCATTAGAAGCATCGAGGGCCGAAACGGAAAGGTCTGTGTCCTGTACACCGGCCACACTTCGCAGGACCGGCACGAGAGGCGCCGGCATCCGGCCCGCCACCTCGGCAAACAGCGCGCGCATGGCGTCGTTCTCGGCCTTGCGGATCGCAGCCCCACGGTTGAACTCCTGGGCCACCATCAGCAGCAGGACCGCAGTCGTGGTGGCCGAGCCCTGCCCGTAGCCGGGCGGGAGTGCTGGCCCCATCTCGAGCGCGATCTTGGCGAAGGCCTGGTTGAGGACAAGTTCCGGCGTTGGCTTCATGGCTGCACACCCTTGGCTTCAGCAAGCAGGTCGGCGAGGCGCTTATTGTGGAACGGCAGGCAGTAGAGCCCCGAGAACGCCATGACAGGATCAGTGTTGGTACCAGCCTGGAACTCCTTGGCGGAGGAAATCCAGATCGCAAGCCCCTTTAGCGACGCAAACAGGGTCCACCACTGCAGGGCACGCGGATCGGCGACCAGCCCGCTGCACTTCTCCCATATGGCAATGGCCTCACTGCGCGGCAGCATGCCACCGGGATTTTCGCGATCAGATGACCACAGCGGATCGAGCGCCCAGGCAAGGTCCTCAAGCGGATCGCCGATATGCGCCATCTCCCAGTCGAGGATGGCGCGAATGGTCCCCGTCGCGTCGAAAAGGAAATTGCCGGTCCGGTAGTCGCCGTGGACAACCGAAATTTTCTGGGCCGGAGGCGGCGGATTGGCCTTGAGATGGCGGATCACGGCGCGCGCGATGGGCTGCGGCTCGAGCTCGTCCTCGTCAATGACCTTCTCCCACTTCGCAAGCTCAAGAAGCCAGGCCTCATCAGCAGCCGGGATCGTCACATGGGCGGCAAGCGGTGACGCCATCGCATCCTGCGCGGCAATGCGCCCGAGAATGCCATGGAACTGCTCGCCGATCCGTCGCCTGTGGGCACCGTAGGGATCTCCCGCAAGGATCGATCCCGCACTGCAACCCTCGATCTCCTCCATCACGAAGAACGGACGGTCGAGCCACTCCGTGCCGCGCTCAAGGAACAGCGCGCGCGGAACCGGCACTGCGCTGTCCTGGAAGCTGCGATAGGCTGCGAACTCGATCTCCCGCTCGGTCTCGATGAGCGTCGAAACAGGATCGCGCCGGAAGATCAGCCCGCGCTCGGCCCCGACGCCGCGACGGACGCGAACCCGAAAAGTCTCGCGGCTGGCGCCACCATGGATGCGCGAGAGCGCAACAATGGAAACAGGCTCGTCCTCTCCCCATTGCAGAGAGAGATAGCGAACGATTCGTTGCTCGATATCCATGCTCAGTTCACCGCTGTCAGGTCGCCATGTCCATGAGACCCTTGAAGCCGCTCGGGGCGTGGGCGCCGATCACAAGCTGCTCAAGCACCCCGCACCCCTCGCGCACCAGGCCATTCGGCCCGCGCAGGATCGCCTTCGAGAAGGCCTGCACGTGGAGGAAATGGAACTCCGACGTGTTGACCCTGGACGTCTCGTAGCTGTCGAAGCCGACCCGCAGCTCGCCATGCAGACGCCCGTGTCCCCACTCGGGATGCGTGTAGCCAAGCCCGCTCATGAAGAAGTTCCACTGCGGCTTCAGCTCCAGCGCATAGTGCTGGCCCTGTGCATCGGACATCTGGATTTCGGCACTCGCCGCATGCCGCGTGCCGGTCCTGTAGGCAATCCGCGAACTGCAATCGTCCATGTGGAGCACCTGCCCTGCCCCGACCGGTGCCATCACGGCATGGGTGTTCCACGGACGCCCCGTTTCATCGGCATTGTTGTGATAGAGCGTGATCCGGTCTTCGAAGTTCATGGGCGCCCAGAGCCAATAGAACTGGGGCGCACGCGCCGGCGCCGTCGGCTGCGGATCGCTCTGCCCGACCGGCCTGACACCCCACGAGCGGTCACGCGTGCCTAGAAAACGGGAATCGATTGCAATGCGTCGCCCGCCGATCTCGATCCAGCCCTCGTAGGATCCATTCTGCGTCAGCCGGGTATAGTCCATGACCGTGCGCGGCCCGATGCGATAGGTGAAGCGGGGCTCCTCGATGGGCTCTGCGCGCGACGTGAAGAGAACGTCGGCCGAGATGCCATGCTCGTTGCGTTCAACCTGGACCCGAAGCCGGCGCAGCGGTTCCACGACGCTGACAGAAAAGGGACCAACACGCGTATCCATGCGCTCCATGTGAAGGATGCGCGACACGCGCAGATTGTGCTGCACGCCATCGACGACAACACAGAAGGCCCCATCCATGACATTGAGCGCCGGATAGACGCCAAGCGCCGCCGCAAAGAAGACCGACCCGTCCGGCGAGTAGCCATTGAAGAAATAGCGGTCATAGAAATTCCGGTCCGTGCCAGCATAAGCAATGGGCTCGGCCGTCTGGTGAATGGGGTAATCGTCGGCCTTGCTCAGCATGCAGCCATTCTCCTCCGCAGGGCGGGCTTCCGCCCTGGTGCGATAGTGGTACAAACAGGGCAGCATGAAAAGGTGCAAACATGAACCGCCTCTGGCTCGTCACAGGCAGCCTCAGCATGCTGCTCGCACTCGCAATCGCGGCAGCCTCGGGGCATGGATCAGCGGGTGAGTTCGTGCCCGTCGGCCGGCAGGTCCTCGACACCGCCCGGGAAATGCATCTCGTTCACTCCTTCGCGCTTCTGCTGCTTGCGGTCCTCCCGCCGGATGATGCGGCAGGCCGCCTGAAGATGCTGGCAGGCATCTCATTCGTGGCAGGGATCATCATGTTCCCGGGTGGCATCTATGCCAGCCGTCTCCTTGGGATCGACGTCGTGCGGCCCCTGATCCCCATCGGTGGCATGTCATTCATGCTGGGCTGGGCCCTGCTGGCGCTGGCCGCCCTGCGCCAGGTTCGCAGCGCCGGTTGACACCATCCGACGCTACGTCAGCCCCATGACGTCACCGCGACCGGACAACCCATCTCGACTTCCCACAGCTTTGCTTTAGATGTGCTCGCAGGCCATCAGATCAGGGACCATCAGGGACATGTCGGGCAACATCCTCATCGTCGGTGCAGGCATCGCCGGGCTCGGCTGCGCCATGGCGCTGGCGCGCGAGGGGCGCCAGATCACGCTCCTCGACCGCGACCCGCCACCATCGACGGATACGCAGACCGCCTTCGAGAAATGGGAACGCAAGGGCGTAACCCAGTTGCGACACAGCCACGTGTTTCTCGGTTGCCTCGTGTCGCTGATCCGCGCGCGTCATCCCCGCCTGCACGAGATGCTGCTGGAAGCCGGCGCCCGTGAGGTCGGCTTCGCCGACAGCCTGCCCCCGCAACTGCGAGAAGCCTACGCAACGCAGGCTGCAGACACAGAGATGGCCTTCCTGTTCTCGCGCCGCACGACGCTCGAGCATGTGATGCGGGCCTATGTCCAGACCCTGCCGGGCGTGACCTTCGAGACAGGCGTCAGGGTCAGGAGCCTCGCGACCGAACGTGTTGGTGATGACCTGAAGGTCATTGGTGTCAATCTCGAGACCGACACATCGCCGCTGCATGCAAGGCCCGCAGACCTCGTGATCGACGCCGGCGGCCGCAACTCGATCCTGACGGACGACCTGCGCAGCCGGGGCGCGATCATCGAGGAAGAGCGCAAACCCGCCGGCATCCTCTATTTCACCCGTCACTACCGCCTCCGGGAGGGTCAGGCCGAACCCCCGCGCGACAACATCCCGGGCGCAGGCGATCTCGGCTACATCAAGTTCGGCGTCTTTGCCGCCGACAACAAGCACTTCTCGATCACGCTGGCTGTACCCGAAATCGAGCAGCACCTGCGGGTCGTGACTGTCAATCCGTCAACCTTCGATGCCATTTGCAACCAGATCCCGGGAATGGCGCGCTGGATCGCCCCTGCGCGCGCAGAGCCAGTGACCCGGGTTTTCGGCATGGGCAATCTCTTCAACGTGTGGCGCAGCTATGTGAAGACTGGCCGGCCACAGGCGCTGAACTTCTTTTCCGTTGGCGACGCGGCGATACGCACCAATCCGCTCTATGGACGTGGATGTTCCCTGTCGGTCATGCACGCACACATCCTTTCGGACGTGCTCGAACGCACACCGGATGCAGCCACCCGCGCCGTCCTGTTCGACCAGGAAAGTCGCCGCCAGATCCGCCCCTACTGGGATGCAATCGTCAAGCAGGACGATGGCGCAATCCGGCGCGCCCGGAACGAGCAGAAGTCGGGCTACAAGCCCCGGCTTAAGGCACGGTTGATCCGCAGCTTTGCAGACGATGCTGTTGGCCCTGCAATGCGCAGACACCTCGACGTGTACCGCGCCATCATGAAGACCTTCCACATGCTCGAGGCCCCTGCAGTGTGGCTGAGAAACCCCATTGTGATGGCAAAGGTCCTCTGGACATGGATCACGCCGAGATCCGCAAAGGCGGCACTCTATCCGCCAAAACCAGGCCCGAGCCGGACAGAGATGCTCGCCCATCTCGGCATCCCGGAACAGCCAGCCTGAAGCATCAGGAACACCATCGATGTCCGTGAACTGGAACAAGCCCGCCTTCGCACCGACGAACGGCATCCGCATGGCCTATTTTGAACAGGGAGCCGGACTGCCAGTGGTGATGAGCCATGGCTTTCCGGAACTCGGCTATGCGTGGCGCCACCAGCTGCCGGCCCTCGCGGCAGCAGGCTTCCGCGCCATCGCGCCGGACCAGCGCGGCTATGGCTTCACCGATCGTCCTGAACCCGTCGATTCCTACGACATCCGGCACCTGACAGGCGACCTCGTGGGACTTCTCGACCATCTCGGCATCGAGAAGGCCGTGTTCGTCGGTCACGATTGGGGCGGATCAGTGGTCTGGGCGATGCCGCAACTCCACCCTTCTCGCGTTGCCGGTGTCATTGGCGTCAACACGCCCTTCCTGCCGCGCCCACCCATGGACCCGATTGCGCTGATGCGCGCCGCCTACGGCGAGGACATGTATATCGTCTACTTCCAGAGGCCGGGCCCCGCCGACGCTGTGCTGGCCGCCGACCCTGGCAAGACGCTGCGCTTCTTTTATCGCAAGTCATCCATGACCATCGCGGAGTATGACAGCCTGCCCGCCGAGCAGCGCAAGCTTGCGCTGGTGGCAGCACTCCAGTCAGACGAAAGCCTGTGGCCTGGCACGCCATTGCACACGCCGCAAGAGCACGCGCATTTCGTCGACATGTACACCCGCACCGGCTTCACGGGCGGCATCAACTGGTACCGCAATTTCACCCGCAACTGGCAGATCATGGAGAGCGTGCCACAGAAGGTCGACTGCCCCGCCCTGATGGTGATGGCCGAAAACGACATCGTCCTGCGCCCTGCCCTCGCCGACAGAATGGAGGCCTTTGTTCCCGACCTGAACAAGCACCTGATCCGGAACTGCGGGCACTGGACCCAGTCTGAGCAACCCGACGAACTGAACGACGTCATGATCAACTGGCTGAAAACCCGCTTCGGTTAACGCTGACGCCCCTGGGTTTTGCCGTCTCGCGCGCTTGCGGCTATGTTCACGTCAAACCTGGAGGGGAACCAGCCACATGCCATCCTTGCCCGAGATCTCGCCCGCCACGATGTACCTGGCACTGAACCTGGGAGTTCTTCCCTTCTGGGCCCTGCTGATCTTCCTGCCTCACACCAAGATCACCGAGCGGGCCGTGCACTCGATTGCGCTGCCGCTGATCCTCGGTGTGACCTATGCTTGGCTGCTCGCAACCGCGCTCACCTCGCCTGCGCCCGAAGGTGCGGGCTTCGCCACGCTGGATGCGCTGATGAAGACCTTCAGTGTCGAAATTGCCGTCGTGGCCGGCTGGGCCCACTATCTCGTCTTCGACCTCTTTGTAGGCGCCTGGGTAGCGCGTGACGCACAGCGGGTCGGCCTGAACCACTTCCTGCTCATCCCCTGCCTGCTGCTGACGCTGCTTGTAGGTCCGATCGGCCTCGTGACTTATCTGATGGTCCGTGGCCTCTCAGGAAAAGGTGGCACCAGCCTGTTTGAAGGGTGAACCGCAGAGCACTTCACTGCGGCTCCAGAGTTCCCGCGCAACCGCTTCGTCATAGGATACGGCTGACGAGCGAACAGGCTGGCACTTGTCAAAGTACTCGCCCGACACAAGCTTCAACGATGGGTCCGTGGCGAGGTGAACGCTGGTCCTTGCGCCCTCGCGCTCCGGGATCGCGGCCACGCGCTTCGCCAAACCGAACAGGACCCGCACGAAGCCGGCATTGTTGTCACCGAAGGCTGAGGCAACAAAGCCGGGATGGAGGCAATTGGCCGTCACGCGCGTACCCGTCAGCCGTCTCGCGAGCTCCCGCGTAAAGTAGATATTGGCCAGCTTCGAACGGGAATAGGCCGTCCAGCCCGAATAGCCCTTCTCCAGCTGCAGGTCATCGAGGTCGAGCCTTGCACCCTGGTGCGCGGCGGAAGCCACATTCACGACCCGCCCCTGGTCAGCAGCAGCAAGAAGCCCGAGCAGCTCCGACGTCAGATGGAAGTAACCGAGATGATTGAGCGCCAGCGTCATCTCGATACCGTCCTCGCTGAGCTGGCGCGTCTGGTAAAGTGCACCGGCATTGTTGACGAGGACGTCGATATGCCCGAAGCGTTCCTTCAGCGCCTCGGCCGCATGCATCACACCGCGCCGCGACGACAGGTCGGCCTGCACGAAGTGGATCTGCTCGTTTCCGCTCTGCGACCGCATTGCACGGATCACGCTATCGCCCTTGGCGGCATTGCGGCCGATCAGGGTGACATGGGCACCGCGCGCGGCAATCTCGCGACCGGTTTCGCGCCCGATGCCGTCAGTCCCACCGGTGACGATGACGATCTTGTCCTTCATGCTCATGGCTTTCTCCCGACAGCTTCAATGCATCCGCCAACAAGGTCCTTCGCGCGCTGGAAGATTTCCTCATCCGTGAACTCGGGCTTGAAAAGGCTGCCCCCCACGCCAAAGCCATCCGCTCCGGCTTCAACCCATCGAGGCATGGTCTGGCAGTCAACGCCACCGACAGGGAAGATGCGAGCCATGTCGGAAGGCAATACCGCCCGCAGGGCCTTGAGCCCGGCAGGACCGACAACCTCGGCCGGAAACAGCTTCAGGACACTTGCGCCCAGGGCGACCGCTGCGAAGGCCTCGCTTGGCGTCATGACGCCAGGCATTAGCGGAACACCCGTAACCCGCCCTGCGGCCATCACATCCGGATCAAGGTTGGGCATCACAAGGAACTCGGCACCCGCAGCAACTGCATCCTTGACATCGCTGGGCCGCAGCACTGTACCGGCGCCCACCAGAACCTCACCGGGCACCGCAGCGCGCGCCAGCCGGATCGACTCGAGCGGCCGCGGCGAATTGAGTGTCACTTCCATGAGCCGAACACCCGCTTCATACAGCAGGCGCGCAACGCGCGTGGCACGGTCCGGCTTGAGCCCACGCAGCACCACAACAAGGGGAACAGCACCGACGGCCGCGGCAAATCGCGTCTCCAACAGGATGAATACTCCGTTTCCAAACAGTTGCCCTGACCGATCCGCGCGTCTGCCGCGGGCAAGCTATCAAAGTTATCAACCAATTTGAAATAGCTGCTGATCTACCATCCGGTCAACGGCTCGAAAAAAGCCAAGAAGCAGGTGGGATCCTCATGAAAGTACTGGTGGTAGACGACTATAGCACGATGCGGCGCATCATTCGCAACCTGCTGAACCAGATCGGTTACGCAGACGTTGACGAGGCTTCCGACGGAGGAGACGCCCTCAACAAGCTGCGCCAGGTGCATTACGGCCTCGTGATCTCGGACTGGAACATGGAACCGATGACCGGCTACGACCTGCTCAAGCAGGTCCGTGCCGATGAAAAACTCAAGACGACGCCCTTCATCATGGTTACGGCAGAATCGAAGACCGACAATGTCGTCGCAGCCAAGAAGGCCGGGGTCGACAACTACATCGTCAAACCCTTCAACGCTGCGACCTTGCAGCAGAAGATCAACGCGGTAATGACGCCCGCTGGCAAGCCAAACTGAAGATCTGGAACGAACAACCATGTCGGCACTCCCACTCGAGCAGGGCACAGGGCATTTCGAGGCAATCGAACGGGCGATAAGGCAGACGCCGCGGGGGGGAGCGTTCCTCGAGGAATTCGAACGCCGGGTACGTTCCAGCGATACGGATCGCATACTGAACGCTCTCGGCGACCTCAGGCAGACGCTGACGGAGAAGGTGGCGGCGCCAAACCTGGACGTGCTCCGCCGCGAACTCGAGACGATGGCGGCCTCAATCGCCCAGACCCGCCGCGAGATTGCATCGATCCGGCCGGAAGGTCCTGGCAACAATCGGATTGTCAGGCCGACAGAAGAACTCGATTTCGAGGTTCGAACAACAGAGCGGGCGACCTCCGAAATCCTCGGCTCGGCCGAGCGTATCCTTGAGATCGTGGCAGAGCTCAAGGCAAAGGGCGTAGAGGACCCGCTATGCGACGAGCTCGATACGCACGGCACTAACCTCATGATGGCCTGCTCCTTCCAGGACCTGACCGGCCAGCGCATGACAAAGGTCGTCAATACGCTGCGATACCTCGAAACACGCGTAAACGCGATGATCGAAATCTGGGGCATTACGGCAGAGGACGCCGCTGACCTCCCGGACGGAGCCGAGGCCAGCAGGCCCGACGCCCATCTCCTCAACGGCCCCGCGCGTGAAGGCGAAGGTGTGGCGCAGGATGACATCGATCGCCTGCTTGCAAGCGAACCTGAGGAGAATGCACTGCCACCCAAAGGGCAGGCTGCATCCCAGGACGACATTGACGCCCTCTTTCGCTGAAGCATGACGTCCACCGCCTGCCATCATGGGCGAGGGATTCCGCCATCCTTGCTTTTTGCACCGCACTCGGCCGATAAGGAAAGCCTGACTTGGGGGCTGGGTGCGCTATCGGATGGCCGGATCACCAGATACATTTCTTCTCGCGCTTGGCACATCCTCGGCCATCATCATCCTCGCCATCATCGTGATGACGTTTGTGATGGAAGCCCTCGCGACAGCAGGTGCTGCCATGCTGGCCGCCGCCGGCACCATATCGCCACTCGCCGCGGCGCTCAGCCTCTTCGTCGGGATCTTCCTCGGTGACCTGTCACTCTATGCACTCGGGGCATATGCGCGAAAGCATCCCTGGACCCTGAAGCGCATCGGGGAGGATCGGCTCTCTCGAGGTCAGGACTGGCTCAGGCAGCGTTACGTACCAGCACTGATTGCAGCCCGCTGCCTGCCGGGCATGCGTCTTCCCACGTTCACGGCAAGTGGCTTCCTGTCCATGCCCTTCGGTACATTTTTCGCCGTGATGCTCGTGGCAGGCGTCGCTTGGACGGCAGTCATCTTCACGCTGGTCTTCAGTTTCGGCATCGCCAGCAGCGAGGCCCTCGGGCCCTGGCGCTGGTTTGCGGCCGCGGCCCTCGTTGTGCTGGTGCTCGCAGGCCCGCGCCTCGCGCGCTTCCTGATCTCGAGGAGGACCGGGCAGCAGTGAACGACCCGCTTGTCGGCGAAATCAGGCAACCTCACCAGGGCATGCCGCCGCTTGATCCCTCCGGCCCCCCGGTTTCATTCTTCGAATTCTGGCCGCAATATCTCTTCTACGCGCCAATGTGCCTCTACTGGGCATGGCTGTCCCTGCGCTTTGGCGGCATGACACTGCCCACGGTCGCCAATCCCTCGATACCGTTCGGGGGGTGGATCGGTGAATCGAAGGCGAGGGTCTTCGAAGCGGCCGGCCCCCAGGCCCGCGCGATGATTCCGCCGTGGCGGTTGTTCCGTCGCACACAAACCCTCGACGCCACCGAGGTGCTCGCACAAGCACATGCCGCGGGCGTGACGCTGCCCTGCATCGCAAAACCGGACAAGGGCTGCCGGGGCGTGGGCGTGAGGCGCATCCGCAACCGGGCGGAACTTGCCGCGTACATCCAAGCCTATCCCGATGGAGAGGACTTTCTCCTTCAGCAGCTTGTCGACCACGAGGCTGAGGCCGGCATCTTCTATGTACGCGCGCCGGAAGAAACCGCTGGCCGCATCCTCTCCGTAACCCTCAAATACTTCCCCTATGTGAGGGGGGACGGCGCCTCGACGCTGGAGCAACTGATCCGGCGCGATCCCAGGGCAGGCCGGCTCGTCAACATCTACTTGCCCCGCCACGCTCACCGCCTCGGCTGGGTCGTGCCCGAGGGACAGCCCGTACGCATCGCCTATGCCGGCAGCCACAGCCGGGGCACCATCTTCAGGAATGGAAACAGCCTCGCCACACCGGCCATGACCGAGGCCTTCGATCGGATCGCCAGGGACATCGAGGAATTCCATTTTGGCCGCTTCGATGTCCGCTTCACCGACATCGAAGCCCTGCAGCAGGGCAAGGGATTTTCCATCGTCGAGATCAATGGCGCTGGCGCCGAAGCCACGCATGTCTGGGACCGCAAGACCACGCTCGGTGAGGCCTATCGCGCCCTGATGCAGCAATATCGGCTCCTGTGGCAGATCGGCGCTTCGAACGCGCGCCGCGGTTTCCGCCCGGAGAGCCTGTCAGCCGTGATCGGCGCCTATCGCCAAGAGAAGGCACTTTGGGCAAGATACCCCCTGACGGAGTGATTTTCGCGAGACCCCGCCCGATGACCACAAAGACGAAGCCAGTCGTTGACGAGTTCTCCTACGCCTCGCCGGAAGACCCACGCTTCAAGCGCTTTGTCATACAGATGATCGAGCGCATGTCCGGGCAGCCGGAACTGAAGCGCATGTATCTCGAGCACCAGAACAGTCCCGTACCGGGCGAGAGCTTCTGGGTCGCCGCCAAGCGCAAGCTCCGCCTCGACATAGACCTCAACGAGGACAGCCTGCCCGAAATCCCTGCGACAGGTCCGCTGGTCATCGTAGCCAACCATCCCTTCGGCGTGCTCGATGGGCTCATGATCTGCTGGCTGGTGTCACTGGTGCGACAGGATTTCAAGGTCCTGACCAACGCTCTGCTGAACCGCGCCGAGGAGATCAAGCCCTATCTGCTGCCGATCGACTTTGAAGAGACAAAGGCCGCACTCGAGACAAACATCCGCTCACGCGCCGAAGCAAAGGCGTTGCTGGAAAACGGTGGCGTCCTGATTGTCTTCCCCGGCGGCACGGTTTCAACCACGCCGTCCATTCTTTCGCGGGCCGCCAGGGATCCCGAGTGGAAGACCTTCACCGGACGCATGATACTTCAGGGGAAGGCACCGGTCGTACCGGTATTTTTTGGCGGCCAGAACTCCATGCTCTTCCAGGTCGCAAGCCACGTCAGCATGACACTGCGCCTCTCGCTGCTCTTCAAGGAGGTCCACGACCGCATCGGTGACACGCTTGCCATCCGCATAGGCCGCCGCATCCCCTACGAGACGCTAAAGGCCTTCAGTGACCGCAAGGAAATGATGTCATTTCTTCGCGACGAGACCTACGCGCTCGAGGCAATGCTGCCGCCCCCTTCAAAGCGACGCCGACGCCGCAAGTAGCTTCTCGAGGATTGCATCAAGCTGGACCCGCTCGGCCGGCGTGAGCGTCGCAACCAACTGGTGCTCCATCTCGCGCGCAAGCGGAACAATCTCCCCGTGGTCAAGCTTTCCCGCAGCAGACAGGAAGAGATGCCTTGCACGGCGATCGCCATCAACAGCCTTCTGCTCGATGCGGCCAGCCGACATGAGCCGGGCAACGGCACGGCTGACCTGGACCTTGTCCATCGCCGTTCGCTCGGTCACCTCTGCCGCAGTCAGGCCCGGAAACCGGCCCAGCACAGCCATCACCCGCCACTCGGGTATCGTCAGCCCGAACCGCTTTTCATAGCTGCGCGCGATGCGGCTGCTGACACGGTTGGAGAGAACCGAAAGGCGGTAAGGCAGGAACGTCTCAAGCTCCAGCGACAGGCCACCAGCCAGCTTCTTGCCTTCAGCTCCTGAAGCCTCAATCTTCACGTGCCCACCCTATTGGCGCTCGGGCGCTGCTGCCGCAAATGCCGGGTGCGCGCGACAGGCTTGGTCAATTCGAACGAGATTGGGAAAATCATCACCCGGCCCCTTGCACCGCTAGGCATTCGCCATTTG
>DAISVV010000064.1:0-13950 GCA_036840015.1 Micropepsaceae bacterium | reverse complement strand
TACGGGGCCATGGTGCTCGAGGGCTACTACGGCGCGAGCGACGACGACGAAGCGATCCGGACCATCCACCGCGCGCTGGACGCCGGCATGACGATGATCGACTCGGCCGATGCCTACGGAAACGGGCACAACGAAGGCCTCGTGGGACGCGCTGTGCGCGGGCGGCGCGCCGCCTTCGTGGCCTCCAAGTTCGGCATCGTCTTCGAAGCCACCGAAACCGGCACGGACCTGCCGACGGGTTGGGGCTTCTCGCTCAAGATCAACGGCCGCCCCGACTATGTGAACCGCGCGATCGATGCGAGCCTGAGGCGACTGGGCGTGGAGGCCATCGACCTGTGGTACCTGCACTACCCTGACCCGGTCACGCCCATCGAGGAGACTGTCGGGGCCATGGCTGCAGCCGTGCATGCCGGCAAGGTCCGCCACATCGGCTTGTCCAACGTCACCGCCGAGCAGCTGCGCCGCGCCCACGCGGTCCACCCCATTGCCGCGGTGCAGTACGAGTACTCGCTGTGGCGCCGGGAGGCAGAGACGGAGTTGCTGCCGACCCTGCGCGAGTTGGGCATTGCCCTCGTGCCGTGGTCGCCGCTAGGCGCCGGCTTTCTAACCGGCACAGTGGACACGCTGGGCGCGAACGACTTTCGCCACTACAACCCGCGCTTTGCGGGCCCGAACCTGGCCACGAACACGGATCGCTACGCGCCCGTCATGCAGATCGCACGGGAGTTGTCCGTGACCCCGGCGCAGCTGGCGCTGGCATGGCTGCTGCACCAGGGCGAGGATGTGATTCCGATACCAGGAACCCGCAAAGCGCAGCGGATCGACGAGAACGCGCAAGCCTCGACGATCCGGCTCGATGCGCAGCAACTGCGCAGGATCGACGCCCTAGCCCGGCCAGGCCTCGCAGAGGGCCAAACCCTGGTCTAAAAGCCCCCAAGGCGTTGCTCTGGCCGCATGAGCGGATTCCAAGGGCTTGTCCTGGCGGACGCACTGGACCTGCCAGCAAAGGCCTCCTCGGCGCTGGATACGCTCGGCGAGGTCCGTGTCATGATCACTGGCGTCCAGCAGGTCGCCAGTGATGCCAGCAAGACCGCGGAGCTTCCCGACATCGCCACTACGATGAAGCATTTGCAAGAGCTGACCAGGATCGCGGAGAACAAACTCAACCGTGTCGTGCTCGACTGCACCCGCGCTCGGCGGCAGTTGATGAACTCTGTAGGGACGGCAAGACCGACGCGCCATTGACGGGGCCGCATACGCAGGCAAGCGCCACTGTGCGCGGCCTCATGCCCACCCTGGGCTGTCTCTTTTGGTCCGGCTGCCGGCGAAACCCCCGGAAACAGGTCGGGCGACATCATCAGCCAAGCGATTGAAAGAGATGCGCTTTCATGGACCGAACCGGAAGCGGCGAGGTTCGCTCGGTTAGAGACGAAAGCCGTTCAGAGACCGCATTCTGGCCTTCGGTCAGTCTCTGCGGTTCGGATGGTCCGTCCAAGGCCCTTTGAAACAACGCGAAAATTTGCCCTTAGCGGGGGCGCTGTCGGGGTTTGCGACGGAAAGATGGCGGATGGGGTGAGATTCGAACTCACGGTACGTTGCCGTACTCCGCATTTCGAGTGCGGTGCGATAGACCACTCTGCCACCCATCCGTAAGCCACAAGGTCGGGGCGTGGTCGCCTGAAGGGCGGGATCAATAGCCGAGGCCGCGCCGCCGTGCAACGGGCTTCAGGCAGGCCGGAACCGGGAACGTTTCAGGCGGTCGCCATGGCCATGTTCGCCCCGATCCGCTCCCGGAGGTCCTTCGGCACGGCCTCGTAGAACGTGGGACGCTGGATGTTAAGCCTCTGGCGCGCCGCCTCGAGCGGCTCCGACAGGAGCTGGATATAGTCCTCCGCCGGCAGCCAAGCGGCTTCCCGCCCGTGCCGGAAGGCCTGCTTGATGGCCTTGTAGACCGGCTGCCCCGGCATTTCTCGGCCGATCTTGTAGACGCCGCCCCACGCGATCAGCCCGAAGCCCAGGGACTTTGTCTGGCTGTAGGAGAAGGCAACCACGCACGCCTCGCCCAGCGCGTCACGGCTGTAGCCCGTCAGGATATGCCACAGGTCATGCACGTCACGCATGCGCCGCCCGTACCACGCGTAAGGGTGCTGCGCGTCGATGCCGGCCTCGACACCCTTGCGGCTCTCCTCGGCCAGGCCCTGCGCCGAGATATTCTCCCGCGTCACGAAGGCAAGATAGGCACGCCCCACCGATCCCTCGGGAAGGCTTGCAAGATAGGCATGGTCCGAAAGCACATCCGCGAGCTCCTGCCGCCGATAGGCGATGGCGCCGCCCTTCGGCGTCGAGATGAGCCGCCGATACCCGCGCGGGATCGAGTTGCCGCTGAGCGCGCGCATGATCTCGAACACCTGCACCGTGTCTTCCTTGTTCTTGAAGAGCCGCAGCAGCGCGCGAAGCGCCTTCAGGGGCTGCAGGCGAAACCCCTCCATGGCCGCAGTGCTGGCCATCGAGGCCGGGACTTCTGCGCGATAGGTGGCGGCGTTTGTCATGTGGGTTTGCACCGTGCAGGGAGGACAACAGGCGGTTTCTGACAATTTGTCAGTCGGCACCGTTTTTTCAAGGGCAACTTCAGGCCGGAAGCCTGTCGCCAAGCGCCGCAGACGTGGCAAAAACATCATCAATCTGTGGCAGACGTGCCTCATTGCCGAGATGCTGCACGCCGAACGCAGAGGCAGCCCGCGCAAACCGGAAGTGGAATTCCCAGTCCCGGCCCGGCCAATTCATCTGCGAGAAAACATAGGCCCCGTGAAACAGGTCGCCCGCGCCGTTGGTATCAACGACATCAGTCTCTGGCACCACGAGGGCAGGCAGGCGCCGGAACCCGGCATCGCCGCGCTCCCGCCACACCAGGCCGTTTTCACCAAGCGTCACGCCCGCAACGCGGCAGCCCTTGTCGCCAAGCAGGCCGATCGTGTCCTCGGCGCTGCGTCCAAGCTGCTCGCAGAAGCGCTCGCTCACCATGGCAACGTCGACGAAGGACAGAAGTTCCATCGTGTTGTCGCGCACGGCACCACCGTCGAGCGACACCAGGATCCCGCGCTCGCGCGCAAGACGCGCATAGGCAATCGCCGCATCGCCCTGGTGCCCGTCGACATGCAGCGTTCGGCACCCCTTCAGGTTCAGTTGCGGAAACGGATGGAGGTAGTTGTCATCGCGACAGCGCACGATGGCGCGCTTGCCGTCATTCGGCATGATGAAGGACAATGACGATCGCTTGACCTTCCGCACATGGAGGGGGATGCGATAGCTCGAGGCCATGTCCATGAACATGCGCCCCAGCCAGTCATCGCCAAGTGTCGCCAGCAGGTCGGGCACGATGCCGAGCTTCGCGCAGGCAAAAGCCGCCGTGACCGCATTGCCGCCAAACGCCACCGCGAAGTCGCGGGCCACCGTCTTTTCGTCGCCGCGCGGAATGCGGTCCACGAGGAACGTGATGTCGATATAGGCTTGTCCGATGAACAGCGCCTGCACGGTCGCCCGCTCCGTTGAAGGGTCCAGTGGCAGGACTTGTTGCACCTGCCGCGTTAAGGCTGCGCTAAGGTCTGCCGCAATTGGCCGAAACGTGCAACCTGTCGCCGGATATGCGAAATGTGGCGCCTGCAACGGCGGGATCAGGGCGATGAAGCAGACAAGGACTTATGAATGGACGCGGCCGCAGGACATCGCCGCCGCAATCGACGGCCTGTCGGGTGCCGAGGTGGCCACGGCCATGGCCGAGGGGCGCGTCCCCGCAGCACCCGTGGCCGACCTCATCGGTGTCACCGCATTCGAAGCCGCGCGCGGACGCGTGGTCGTTGGCTTCGATCCGCAGGAGTATCATTACAACGCGCTTGGCACCGTCCACGGTGGCGTGATCGCGACGCTCATCGACATCGCTACCGGCGCGGCCGTGCACTCGCTCCTGAAGGCAGGCCAGGGCTTCACCACGCTCACGCTCGAGATCAAGTATCACCGTGCGGTCACGGTAAATGCCGGCAGGCTTGCATGCACGGCCGAGGTGATCGCGCGCGGCCGGGAAATCGCAACCGCCGAGGCCCGCGTCGTTGACCGTAAGGATCGCCTGTTTGCCACCGCGACCTCGACACTCATGACCTTCCGCCTGCCCGAGGCGCGCACGAACAGCGCAGCGCCGACTGCAGATCAGGCTTGACGCCACGCCCGTGATCGCGCGTCAATCAGGAGGGGAAGGGGCAGGCAGTGGCAATGACGGCACAACGATGGAAGGCAAGCCTCGCGGTGCTTCTCGCCGCGGCGTTCATCTGCGCTTCGGCGTCAGCTGCAGATCCGTCAGCCCCGGCCGCAAGCGCACCATCTGCAGCGCCGCCGCCGATTGTCGTGCGCCAGGGCACGCCCATCCCGGATGATCCGGTGCCCGTGGTCCGGCACCCGCGGCCGGAAGCAGTCGCTACCGACGCCGGCGAGACAACGCCGGAGGCACAGCCACTGAACCCGATGGCCCACCGCTGCTTCGTCCGCGACGTGATGGCGTTCATCGACCGCACCCGCGTGCGCTGTCACAATGCGGCTGAAGGGAGGTTCGTGTTCTTTGCCGTCGACACCGGCCAGCCCGTTGCCGGGACCTTGCTCGAGAAAGCCTGGCGAAGCATGCGCAGTGGAAAGCCGCTGCAGCTGAAATACGCGCCGACGCCTGATCTCAATCCGCCAAATTGCCGTGTGAAGGACTGCCGTCGCCTGATCGATGCGGCGAACTAGAAGTCGCTGGCGATGCCCTTGACTTCCCAGTCACCATAGCGCGCGGGATCCGGCCCGTTGCGCCCGCCAAGCTCTTTCGGCAATGGCTTGCGCAGGCGATCGGCTTCGGCCCGGCGGGCTTCAGCCTCTGCAAGGGCACGTTGTGCAGCCGCAGCGATGCGCGCGGCGATCTCTGAATCTTGGGTCATTATGTGTCCTGTCTGCCGCATCAGACCATGAATGATGCTTAACGTCCAGCATCAACCAAACAGGCTGCACGACGCCACTCGCCTCGCTGGCTAGTGTTCCCCCGGGGACTGGGGGAAATCATGCTTAAGCGATCAGGGGCGCTTATCGCCGCAGTTGTGCTGTGCGGCGTTTCGTTGGGTTGGGCACAGGCCGCCGACTTCGATCCGAAGGCCGCAACCGATGCCATGCTGGCTTCTGTCGATGACGCAATGAGGGCGAAATCCGACGCCTATTTCGAGGGCGGCTACTGGTTCATTCTATGGAATGCGCTGGCAACGATGGGTGCAGCGTTGTTTCTGCTGTTCACCCGCGCGTCGGCAGGCATGCGCAATCTGGCGGAAGCCATCACCGACCGCGGCGGCCTGCAGACCTTCATCTACGGCCTGCAGTTCATCACCGCGATGACCATCCTCACTTTCCCGATGGCATACTGGCAGGACTTCGTGCGTGAGCACGAGTTCGGCCTCTCCAACATGTCGCTTGAGGATTGGCTGCGCGAGACGGCCATGGGCTTTGCCGTCAGCCTCGTGATGACATCGGTGTTTCTCGTGGCACTTTACGGCGTCATCAGGCGCGCCGGCGAGGCGTGGTGGCTCTGGGCCACCGGCCTCACGGTCGGATTTTTCGTCGTAGCAGTTGCGATATCGCCTGTCTTCATTGCCCCGCTGTTCAACGAATACAAGCCCATGCGCGAGGGCCAGCTGAAGGAGGAAATCCTCGCGATGGCCCGTGCGAACGGCGTCCCGGCAGACAATGTCTATGAATTCAATGCCTCCAGGCAGTCCAAGCGCATCAGCGCCAATGTCTCGGGCTTCCTGGGCACGACACGCATTTCCCTGAACGACAACCTGCTCGAGCGAGGCACGCCGGCCGAGGTCAAGGCCGTGATGGGCCACGAGATCGGCCACTACGTCCTCGGCCACATGAACGAGATCATCCTGACGATGGCCGTGCTCGCAGCGTTCGCATTCTTCTTCGTGGACATCGGCTTCGGAACGCTGCACGCCATGTTCGGCCGGATGTGGGGCGTGCGGGATTTCGGCGACACTGCAGGCCTTCCCATCCTTGTGTTCACACTGGCGCTGTTCGGCCTGCTCGCCACCCCGGTCACAAACTCCATCACGCGCACTAACGAGGCAGAGGCCGACATCTTCGGCCTGAATGCCGCGCGCGAACCCGACGGATTTGCCACCATCGCCCTCAAGCTTGCCGAGTACCGCAAGCTCGACCCCGGGCCTTGGGAAGAGTTCGTCTTCTACGATCACCCCTCTGGCCGTGCCAGGATCCACATGGCGATGCAGTGGAAGGCGGTTCAGATGGGCGGGCAGGCAATGCCCATGTCGGTCGAAGGGTTTGCCGCCCCGTCGGCGCCGGACGCCCTGGCGCACCCGGCCTTCGCACCGTTCGAGGGAGAGGGCGAACCGCCTGCCTTCCAGGATCTTCCGGCCGCCGACACAAACCGCTGACATGCCTTGATGCCGGAAGCGCGCGCACATACATCTATGCGCGCAATGAACCCTCGGGCGACACAACGATGAACTGGACACGAACGGCAATCTTGCTGGCAGGCCTGACCGCCATGTTCATGGCGATCGGCGGCCTCATTGGCGGCACAAGCGGGATGGTGATCGCGCTCGCGATAGCGCTCGCGACCAACGCTTTTGCCTACTGGAACTCCGACAAGATGGTGCTGCGGATGTACGGCGCCACCGAGGTCGATCGCAGCAATGCGCCCGAACTCTGGGGCCTTGTCCAGGAACTCGCGCGCCGCGCCGAGCTTCCCATGCCCCGCGTCTACATCATGCAGAACGACCAGCCCAACGCTTTCGCGACCGGCCGCGACCCGCACCATGCGGCCGTGGCGGTGACGACGGGCCTGATGGACCGCCTCTCGCGCGAGGAACTCGTCGGCGTGCTCGCGCATGAACTTGCGCACATCAAGAATCGCGACACCCTCATCATGACGATCACGGCGACCATCGCCGGCGCCATCGGCATGCTGGCGAACTTCGCGTTGTTCTTCGGATCGTCCAGTGACAACCGCAACAACCCGCTCGGCATGGTGGGCACGATCGCGCTCGTTTTCCTCGCCCCGATCGCCGCGGGCCTCGTGCAGATGGCCATCAGCCGCTCGCGGGAATACGACGCCGACCGCATGGGTGCCGAGATCGCCGGACAGCCGCTCTGGCTTGCCTCCGCCCTCGAGCGCATCGAGCAGTCTGCCCATCGCGTCGTGAACGACGACGCCGAGCGCAACCCGGCAACTGCCCACATGTTCATCATCAATCCGCTTGCGGGGCAGGGCATGGACAATCTCTTTGCCACCCATCCCTCGACCGGAAACCGGATCGCGCGCCTGCAGTCGATGGCGCGGGAAATGCACGGCGCCGCGCAGGAAGCGCCGCGCCGCGGACCGTGGGGCTGATTGGCAGGCAAGGGCTCCCCAGCACGCAACGCTCGACCGCTGAATGCACGCGATGCAGCCTTGCAGGCCCTGCAGGCTGTGTTCTTCAGCGAGCGCCCCCTCTTCGAGGCACTCGAGCGTCACATCAGCCACGCGGGCCTCGCCCCGCGCGACACCGCCTTCGCGCGCGCGATCGTCATGACGGTGCTGCGCCAGCTTGGAGAGATCGACGCCGTCGTCGCCACCTTCCTGCGCGACCCCCTGCCGGTCCGGTCGGGCCCGGCTGAACTCATCCTGCGCATGGCCTGTGCCGAGCTCGTCTATCTCGGCGTGCCGCCCCACGCCGCCGTCAGCTCGGCGGTGGATCTCGCAACCAGGGACAGCCGCGCCCGCCATTTCAAGGGCCTTGTCAATGCCGTCGCCCGGCGCATCGGCGCGGAAGGAAAGTCCGTGGCGTCCACGCTCGACCACGAGCAATTGAGCATGCCGACCTGGGCGTGGGACCTGCTGCTAGAGCAGCACGGCGAGGCCACCGCCCGCGCCATCGCCCGCGCACACCTTGCCGAGCCGCCACTCGACATCTCGGTCGCGCGTGATGCCGGTCATTGGGCCACGGCCCTTGCAGCCGAGCGCCTGCCCACCGGCACGCTGCGCCGCGCGACGGGCGGCAGGATCGAGGACTTGCCCGGTTTCACCGAGGGCGCGTGGTGGATCCAGGACGCCGCCGCCGCCATGCCCGCCCGCTTGCTCGGTGACGTTCAGGGCCAGTCCGTGATCGATCTCTGTGCCGCACCGGGCGGCAAGACGGCCCAGCTCGCCGCTGCCGGTGCAAGCGTCACCGCCGTTGACCTCGACGCGGCCCGCATGGACCGCGTGCGAGAGAACGCGGGGCGTCTCGGCCTGAAGGTGAGCTGCGTGGTCGCCGACGCCCGCGTCTGGCAACCGGCCGCCCCCGTCGACGCCGTCCTCCTCGATGCACCCTGCAGCGCAACCGGCACCGTGCGTCGCCATCCCGAGATCCTCTGGCGCAAGGATCGCTCTGACCTTCTCGCACAGGCCGGCCTCCAGCACGACCTGATCCGCGCCGCGAGCCGCATGGTCCGCCCCGGCGGGCGGCTTGTCTACTGCGTCTGCTCCCTGTCCCGCGAGGAAGGCGAGGAGATCGTCGAGGCTTTCCTGCGCGACACACCCGGTTTCGTCCGCGAACCCGTCCGCAGCGACGAGGTCGGCGGCGAAGCGGCCTTCCTCACAGCCGCGGGCGACCTGCGCACCTTGCCCAGCCACTGGGCGGATCGCGGCGGAATGGATGGTTTTTTTGCCAGCCGCCTGCGGAGAAACGCCTGACCTTGATTGCGGCGCGTGCCGCAACGCGGTAAGTCCGGGCACATGAGGAAATCACCAAAGATCGCACCATCGATCCTCGCCGCCGATTTCGCAAACCTCGGCGCCGAGGTCCGTGCGGTGGAAGCCGCTGGCGCCGACTACATCCACGTTGACGTGATGGATGGCCACTTCGTGCCAAACATCTCGATCGGCCCGCAGATGGTCAGGGCCCTGCGCCCCCACACGAAACTGCCGCTCGACGTGCACCTCATGATTTCCCCGGTCGATCCGTTCATCCGCGAGTTTGTTGACGCGGGCGCCGATATCATTACCGTACACCCCGAAGCGGGGCCGCACGTGCACCGCACCCTGCAGCTCATCAGGGCGGCGGGAAAAAAGGCGGGCGTGGCGCTCAATCCGGGCTCTCCCGCATCCCTGATCGAAAACCTGATGGGCGACGTCGATCTCGTGCTCGTCATGACCGTGAACCCGGGCTTCGGCGGCCAGAGCTTCATACAGTCCCAGCTGGCCAAGATGAGACAGGTTCGCCAGATGATCGACCGGAGCGGCCGGCAGATCGAACTTGAAGTTGATGGAGGCGTGAATGGTCAAACCGCCGCCCTTGCGGTCGAAGCCGGTGCTGACGTCCTTGTCGCGGGAACAGCCGTCTTCGGCGGAAAGCCCGCCCTCTACGCTGAAAACATCGCCCGCCTCCGCCAGTGACAGTGAAGCGCCTGCAGGTGGGGCAGGCGGTTACCTCTTCAGCGCAGTCAGGCACCGCCGCGAACTGCTCGACGGTCTCCTCGCGCAGGCCCGCTCTTCCGCGTCGCGGCTCCTGCACGCCTCATCTGCCTGGCAAAGGGCTTTGGCCGGCCCCGCGCCCGATCGCCTGCTCGCGACGCCGCGCAGCTTCTGGCCCAAGAGCCCGGCTGAGGCCGAGCTTCTCATCATGGGGCGCTTTCGCCTCAACGGCGGCGAAGCGACGGCGCGTGACGGCTCGCCCTTCTTCATCTCGCCGCCATCCGAGGCCTGGGCCGAGAGCCTTCATGCGTTCCACTGGCTCCGCCACTTTGACGCCGGCGGCTCTGAACCCTTCCAGGAGCATCTGCGCCAGCTGATTGCCCATTGGCTGCGAAACTACGGGGACTGGCACGAACTCTCCTGGCGCCCCCACGTCATCGCGCGCCGCCTGATGACGTGGTCCTCCTTCGGCCGTCTCGTCCTCGCCAACGCCGAGATCCTGTTCCGCTCGCGGGTTCTTCTGTCCATGGCTCGCCAGGCCCGTCACCTTGCGCGCACCGCGCATCTTGCGCCGGCCGGAATGCCAAGGCTCACCGCCGCCATCGGTCTGGCGCAGTCCGGCGGCTGCCTGCCCGATGGCGAGGCGCGCATGAACCGTGGCCTGCACCTTCTCGCGCGCGAACTCTCGACGCAGATCCTCCCGGACGGCGGTCATGTGTCGCGCAATCCCGAGGCCTTGCTCGAAGCCGCAAGCGATCTCCTGTCCCTCGTCGATGCAATGACACAGCGACAGCTTCTGGTGCCCGTGACGATCCGGCGCGCGCTCGACCGGATGATGCCGATGATCCGCCTGCTGCGTCACCAGGATGGCAGGCTCGCCCTGTTCAATGGCGCAAGCGAAGGCCCCGACGGCTGGGCCGAGACGATCCTCGCGCAGGATCTTGCGCGGCACCGCACGGCCCAGCAGGCGCCACAGAGCGGTTACCAGCGCGTCGAGTGTGCCGACGCCCTGCTGATCGCGGATGCAGGCCTGCCGCCGCCGGCGGAAGTCTCGACCGAGGCGCAGGCCGGCACCCTGTCGTTCGAATTCGGCGCTGCCGGCGAAAGGCTTATCGTCAACTGCGGCACCTCGCGCATCAAGGGCGGGGAATGGCAGGAGGCGATGCGCGCGACCGCAGCCCACTCCACGCTCGCCATCAGCGATGCCTCGTCCGCCCACGTGGTGCCGTCAGGCTGGGCCCGCACGCTGCTGGGCCCGCGTCTGGTGGATGGCCCGACCGACGTGCGTTGCCGCCGCCGTGAGACAGAAGAGGGCATCTCCCTCGCGCTTTCACACGACGGCTATGCCCGCTTGGGCTTCCGGCATGAGCGCGTGCTCCATTTGTCTCATGATGGCAAGGAGTTGAACGGCGAAGACGCTCTCGTGCAGGCCCCGGATCATTACACCCTTCCCTTTGTCATCCGCTTCCACCTGCATCCGGCAATCCGCATCCTGCGCGCCGGTGACGGACTGATCCTCGCCACACCGGGCGGCACGATCTGGCGCTTCACCACGGACGCGGCCATCGAGGTGGCCGAAAGCGTCTATCTCGGCCACGCAGCCCAGGTCCGCAAGACCCAGCAGGTCATTCTCACCGAAGCGCCCGGCCACCACACGGGCAAGGTGAAATGGTCGCTGCGGCGCACGGGCGGGGGAGAACCCCCGGAAACATCGGTGAATTGAGGCATCGTCGCCCTTGGAGCCGCTGCGCGGGCCATGCTATCCCGCGCGCGCTTCGAAGCGAGAAAGGTGCGCGTCAAATGTCGGTTTCCGGTCTCAGGCAGGTACGCAGGGCCCTTGTTTCCGTCTCGGACAAGACAGGCCTCGTGGAATTCGCCGGCGCCCTTGCGGCCCGCGGCATCGAGCTTGTTTCGACCGGCGGCACGGCCAAGGCGCTGGCCGCAGCCGGCCTCAGGGTCACCGACGTTGCGGCCGTGACGGGCTTCCCCGAAATGATGGACGGCCGCCTCAAGACGCTGCATCCCAAGGTGCATGGGGGCCTGCTCGCGCTGCGTGACGAGGAAAGCCACGCCCGCGCCATGAAGGAGCATGGCATCGTTGGCATCGACCTTCTCGTCTGCAATCTCTACCCCTTCGAGGAAACGGTCGCCCGCAGGGCTTCGTTCGAAGAAACGGTCGAGAACATCGACATTGGTGGCCCGGCCATGATCCGCGCCGCCTCGAAGAACCATGGCTATGTTGCCGTGATCGTCGACGTTGAGGACTATCAGGCTGTACTGGCCGAGATGGACCGGAATGATGGCGCCCTGTCGCTCGAGACCCGCAAGATGCTCGCCGCCCGCGCCTACGCGCGCACCGCAGCCTATGACGCCGCAATCGCGACGTGGTTCGAGGGCCAGCTTTCAGGTGCCGCCAGCCAGGCCGAGCGTCAGCCGCCGCGTCGCTTTGCCCTCGCAGGACGTCTGCGCCAGGGGCTGCGCTATGGCGAGAACCCGCACCAGTGGGCAGCCTTCTATGCCTCCGGCGAGCATCGCTTCGGCGTGGCCACCGCCCGCCAGGTTGGCGGCAAGGAACTCTCCTACAACAACATCAACGACACCGATGCCGCCTACGAGTGTGTCGCTGAGCTCGGCGACGACAGGCCGGCCGTCGCGATCATCAAGCATGCAAACCCTTGCGGCGTGGCAACTGCAACGTCCCTCGCCGAGGCCTATCGCCTCGCGCTGCGCTGCGACCCGGTCAGCGCCTTCGGCGGCATCGTCGCCTGCAACTGCAGGCTTGACGCCGCGACAGCCACGGAACTCGCGAAGATTTTCACCGAAGTCATCATCGCCCCCGACGCCGACGCAGAGGCAATGCAGATCCTCGCCGCAAAGAAGAACCTGCGTCTCCTGCTCGCCGGCGGCCTGCCGGACCCGGCCGAGCCTGGCGTCACGCTGCGCAATGTGTCGGGCGGTTTCCTCGTTCAGTCGCGCGACGCCGGTCGCGTGTCTGCCGGTGAACTGCGCGTCGTCACGAAGCGCAAGCCCACCGACGCCGAACTGGCCGACCTCCTGTTTGCCTTCCGCGTTGCCAAGCACGTGAAGTCGAACACGATCGTCTACGCCAGGGATGGCGCGACCGTCGGCATCGGCGCCGGGCAGATGAGCCGCATCGATTCAGCGCGCATTGCTGCCTGGAAGGCCGAGGAAGCCTCGAAGGCTGCAGGCCTGCCGGCATCTCTTGCCAGGGGCTCGGTCGTGGCCTCCGACGCATTCTTCCCCTTCGCCGACGGCCTTCTCGCCGCCGCCGAAGCTGGCGCCACGGCGGTGATCCAGCCCGGCGGATCCGTGCGCGACGAGGAAGTCATCGCGGCGGCCAACGACAGGAACCTTGCCATGGTCTTCACCGGCACGCGGCACTTCCGGCACTGAAGGCGCAGCCGTCAGGAAACGGGCGTTGCCCGCGCCGCCTTCACGAAGAACAACCCGACAAACCCGGCAACCAGCAGCAGGATCGAGGAAAGACCGATCGCATTGCTGCCCGACCACTCGGTGAACCGCGCCACGATGAACGGGGCAGGGAACGCCGTCGCAGTGCCCGAAAGGGCATGGGGCCCGAAGAATTCTGTCACCTTCGGGACCGGCGCGATCCGCGTCATCGTGTCAGGACGCATCGATAGCGACAGCACGAGACCGGCCATCGTGCCGCCCAAAGCAATCAGCAACCCGCGCTGCGAGCCGAAGCGCTGGTCGATCCAGCCGCCGAAGATGAGCACCGCATTGCAACCGTCATTCCAGCGCATGCGTACGAACAGGTAGTTGCCCACGTTGCGATAGTCCTTGAGGCTGCGCAGCGTCCGAAGCAATGAGGCAACGCCCTGCTTCGCCGCCATCAGCAGACCCAGCGCGACACGCGGCTGGTCAGGCGTGAGGAGGAACAGCGGCAGGCCGAAGACCGCAACCCAGATGGCAAACAGCGGCCCCACCATCCCTTCGGGCTCCAAGGCCGCCTTGTCCGCGCCGAACAGCGGCGCAGCCCGGATGAACGGCCAGTCCACCACGCAAGGCAGGACAAAGCACCACAGCATGAAAACGAACAGGATGCGGATTGCGCGCACCCTCGAACCAGGCCCACGACAATTGCCCCGGCCGCGAGGCACACACGCCGCCGCTGGCAGACGGCTCATCGGGGACAGCGAGCAGGCGTTGCGTGAGCGGGAGAGCCGCACCCGGACCTTGCGTCTGCATAGTCCCGCGTCCTCGCTGTTGCAGTGACAGGAAGACGCAGTCTCGCGTGACTTTCAGCACCGCGCGAGAGCCTTGACGCATCTGCCCGACTTGGTGCCCTGTACCGGCGACAGCTTGGTGGTCGTCATGCACCTGCCTTGGGACGCAACGCTTGCAGCGCTGATGGCTGCCCTGTTGCACGCAACATGGAATGCCGTCCTGAAGGGCGGTAATGACCGCCTCGCCGATGCCTCGCTTCTGTTCCTCTTTGC
>DAISVV010000063.1:0-14068 GCA_036840015.1 Micropepsaceae bacterium | reverse complement strand
TTTTCGGGATCTCGTTTGCGACATCAGTTGATGGGCTGACGGAGGCCTGCACGCGGATCCAGCGTTTCTGCGCCAGCCTGACGTAACGTGTTTTTTTGCTTGCGCCCCGGCGTGATCAGGCAGAACCTGTTTCCTGCCCGGTCGAGTGGGCGTGCCTTTTTTTTTGCTGGTTGCGCCCCGCCGGGCATTCAAGGGAGCAACCTCATGGCAGACAGGAATGGCAAGGGAGGTCATGGGCCACGCTGCGTGGCCCTTGTCGGACCCCAGGGCTGCGGGAAGACCACGCTGCTCGAAAGCTTGTTGTGGGTGACCGGTGCTATCGGCCGCAAGGGAAGCCACGCGCAGAAGAATACCGTGGGAGACAGTTCCGCCGAGGCGCGCGAGCGGGGCATCAGCGTCGATGTGACGGCGGCGGCTACCACCTATCTCGGGGATCACTTCATGTTCCTCGACTGTCCAGGCTCGATCGAATTCCTGCAGGAGACGCTCAATGCGCTGGCCGGTGCGGATGCGGCTGTCGTGGTCGCGGATCCTGATCCGGCGAAGGCTGCGATGCTGCAGCCGTTGCTCAAGCGCCTGTCTGATCTGTCCATTCCGCACTTTCTCTTCGTCAACAAGATCGACAAGGCCCAGGGCCGCATCCGTGACCTGCTTGCCGCGCTGCAGCCTGCAAGCGCCAAGCCGCTGGTGCTGCGACAGGTGCCGATCTGGCAGGGCGGCATTGTCACGGGCTTTGTCGACCTGGCGCTGGAGCGCGCGTTTGTCTATCGCGAGCATGCCGCTTCGGAGGTCATTGCGATCCCGTCGGACATGGCGGATCGCGAGAAAGAGGCGCGCTACCAGATGCTGGAGAAGCTCGCCGACTATGACGACCACCTGATGGAGGAGTTGCTGTCGGACGTCGAACCGCCGCGCGACGAGATCTTTGCCGACCTGTCGCGGGACCTTGCCGAGGGGCTCATCGTGCCCGTGCTGATCGGCTCGGCCGAGCGCGACAATGGCGTGCGGCGCCTGATGAAGGCGCTGCGGCACGAGGTTCCCGACGTGACCCGGGCGGCAGCGCGGCAGGGCCTTGTGGCGGCCGGTGATGATCCGGTGCTGCAGGTCATCAAGACGACACACGGGACGGGCGGGAAGCTGTCGCTGGCGCGCGTGTTCCGGGGGGTCCTGAAGGACGGCATGACGCTGACGCGCGGTGATGGCGGTGAAGAGCGCGCGTCGGGACTGTTCTTGCCTGCAGGCGAGAGGGCGACGAAGGTTCCGGCAGTGGCTGCAGGCGACCTTGTCGCGATCGGCCGGCTCGAGAAGGCGCACACGGGTGATACGCTGTCAGCACCACGGGCAGTGCGTGAACTGCGGCGGCCCGAGATGCTGGCCAGTGTCTACCGGCTGGCGATCAAGGCTGCCAACCGCAACGACGACGTCAAGCTGTCGGCGGCGATCGCGCGGCTGAAGGATGAGGATCCCGGCATCAAGTTTGAGCATGTTGCCGAGACGCACGAGGCGGTGCTCCTTGGGCAGGGCGAGGTTCACCTGAAGACGGCGCTGGCGCGGCTGGAGCGGAAATTCGGGCTGAAGCTTGCGACGGCGGTGCCGCATGTGGGCTATCGCGAGACCATCCGCGCGAAGACCGAACAGCGCGGGCGGCACCGGAAGCAGTCGGGCGGGCACGGGCAGTTCGGTGATGTCGTGCTTGTCATCGAGCCGCTACCGCGTGGTGGCGGTCTTGTCTTCAATGACCGCATCTCGGGCGGGGTGGTGCCGCGGCAGTTCATCCCGTCGGTCGAGAAGGGCGTGCGGGAGTACATGAACAAGGGGCCGCTCGGGTTTCCCGTCGTGGACATCGCCGTATCGCTGACCGCCGGCAGCTACCATGCGGTCGAAGACAGCGATGCAGCTATCCAGATGGCCGCGCGCCTTGCCATGGCGGAGGGCATGGAGAAGTGCGCGCCGGTCCTGCTTGAGCCGATCATGGCCGTCGAGGTCCATACGCCTTGTGACCATACCTCGCGGATCAACCAGATCATCACCGGGCACCGGGGGCATCTGCTGGGCTTTGACGGGCGTCGGGACTGGCCGGGCTGGGACACGGTTCAGGCCCATATTCCCGAGGCCGAACTGCAGAACTTCATCATCGAGCTGCGGTCCGCGACCCAGGGTGCCGCAACGTTTGTCTGCCGCTTCGACCACCTATCCGAACTGACGGGAAAGCTTGCGGAACAGGCTGTCGCACGCCGGGCAGAAGCCCACGCGGCCTGAATTCCCGTATACATCTCGTGAGCCGGTCCCGTCTGCGGGGCCGGCCCGTGTTTGCTGTCCTCGTTTCCGGGAGATCCGACGTGCAAAGCCGACGCCTGTTCATGAGGTCGCTACTGGCGACCGCTACAGCCCTTTCGCTTGTTCCTGCCGCGCAGGCCAGCCAGAAGGGAAAGACGTTCGAGATCACGAAGAGCGATGCCGAATGGCGACGGATCCTGACGCCCCAGCAGTACTACGTCCTGCGCGAGCATGGGACGGAGTATGCGGGCTCCAGTCCTCTCGACCGGGAGAAGCGCGCTGGCGTGTTCCATTGCGCGGGGTGTGACCTGCCGCTGTTCTCGTCTGATACCAAGTATGACAGCGGCACCGGCTGGCCAAGCTTCTGGCAACCGCTGCCGAATGCAATCGGAACCTCGATCGACCGCTCGTTCTTCACGGTGCGCACGGAGGTGCATTGTCGGCGGTGCGGTGGCCATCTAGGCCATGTGTTCAATGACGGTCCGGCGCCGACGGGCCTGCGCTACTGCATGAATGGCGTGGCGATGAACTTCAAACCGGCCAAGGCGTGAGGTGACCATGTCGAAGATCTTCGTCGGCCTGAATGTGCTGCTTGCCGTGTTTCTTGCCTTTCTCTTCGTTCCCTCGATCGTCAACGTGTCGCAGAGCGGGGCTGCGCCTGCTGGAGATCCGAAAGGCTCGGCGGTTGCGATCTTTGCCGGGGGCTGCTTCTGGTGTGTGGAGGCAGACTTCGACAAGGTTCCGGGCGTGCTGTCGACCACATCGGGCTATATTGGCGGGCGCGTTGCCAATCCGACCTATCGTCAGGTGACCAGCGGCACGACGGGCCATACCGAGGCTGTGCGGATTGTCTATGACCCGGCCAAGGTGACGTATGAGCGGCTGCTCTTCGTCTTCTGGCGCACGATAGACCCGGTCACGAAGGATGCGCAGTTCTGCGACTATGGCACGCAGTACCGGACGGGCATCTTCGCGATGAACGATGCGCAGCTGCAGGCGGCGCTTGCATCCCGCGCGGCACTGGAAAAGTCGGGACAGCTCAAGCGCCCGATCGTGACCGAGGTCCTGCCAGCGGGACCCTTCTATCCGGCAGAAGACTATCATCAGGACTATTACAAGAAGGAGCCGCTGCGCTACAATCTCTACCGTTTCAATTGCGGTCGCGATGCGCGGCTGGACGCCCTTTGGGGAACTGAAGCGGGTGGCGGCACGCGCTGAGTGACGCCGACGCCCCATACTCCCCCTGGAGATCCTGATGTTTGCTGTCGAAGCCTTCTCCGGCACGAAGGAGGAGATGTACGAGGAACTGCTGCGACAGGCGAAGGGCCTGCTCGCGGGCGAGCGTGACATGATCGCCAATGCGGCGAATGTGTCGGCGCTGATCTGGCAGATCGTACCCGACCTGAACTGGGCCGGGTTCTATTTCATGAAGGGGGGCGAGCTTGTGCTGGGGCCCTTCCAGGGCAAGCCTGCCTGCGTGCGGATCACCGTTGGGAAAGGCGTGTGCGGCACCGCGGTTGCCCGTCGTGCCACGATGCTTGTGGAGGATGTGCACGCGTTCCCTGGCCACATCGCCTGCGATGCGGCGTCAAACTCGGAGCTGGTCGTGCCCCTCATCGAGGGTGGCCGCGTCCTTGGCGTGCTTGACCTCGACAGTCCCAGCCTCAAGCGCTTCGATGCGATCGACCAGCACGGATTCGAGCAACTGGTTACGTTTCTCGTGACGGCGACCGATTTCGACGTACGCTGATCATTTCAATGAGGTCGGCCGGACCGACTGGGGAGTACGGTCCGGCCTTCACGCCTCAGTCGTCAGGGCATAGGGGGGTACCCTGACGATTTCCTGGAAGGGAGTTCCAGTGTCGGAGCTGCTTGGCTGCTTCTCAGGGGGAGATGGCTGCTCCGACAAAAATGAGATGGGCATGCACCGGACAGTTGCCAAGAGGGGCTGCAAAATCTTTTGCAGCTAGAATTGCCACTCGCGCGCCTGTGAAACCATGAAATCCCGGAACACGGCAACACGCTTGGCACCGCGCAACGTTTCCGGATAGCACAGGTGAACTTCGTATTTCGGTCCCGGCGTCTGCTCGAGGATGCGAATGAGTTGCGGCTTGCCGTGGGCGATGTAGTCGGGCAATGCGCCGATGCCAATGCCGCTCTCGATGGCCTTGCTCATGGCGATGATGTTGTTGACGTAAAGGGACGCCTCGCGCGGGTTCCCCGGCTTGCGCCCGACTTCTGACAGCCAGTTGACCTGTGCAATCTCGGGCGGTGCTTCGCCGTAGATGATGATGTCGTGACCATCGATGTCGCCGATGTCCACGGGCTTGCCCTTGCGTGCGATGTATTCTTGGCTCGCGTAGACGTGATAGACGACATCGAACAGCTTGCGCTGCACAAGGTCGGCCTGCACGGGCTGGCGCATACGCAGGGCAACGTCGGCCTCACGGTGGCTGAGATCAAGCTCGCCGTCGTGCAGCAGGAGGTGCACCTTGATGTCGGGATAGGCCTTTGCGAAGTGGCGCAGCCGCGGCGTCAGCCAGTAGGTGCCGATGCCGACGGTCGCGGTCACGCGCAGTTCGCCGCGGGGATCCTCGCGGCTGTTGAGAAGGTCTTCCTCGACGGCTGACAGTTCCTCGAAGATGCGAGTTGTTGTCTGGAAGAGGCGCTCGCCCTGTTCGGTCCTGATCAATCCCCTGGCGTGGCGGATGAAGAGTGGGGTCTTGAGTTCGTCCTCGAGGGCGCTGATCTGGCGGCTGACGGCCGGCTGGCTAAGGCCGAGTTCCTCGCCCGCATGGGTGAGGCTGCCGGCTCTTGCAACGGCGTGAAAGACGCGCAACCTGTCCAGATCCACGGGCATGGATGCATCTACTCCGCGGCGGCCTTGACCTGCTGGTGGTGGGCGAGGAATCGCTCGGCCTCGAGTGCGGCCATGCAACCCCTGCCGGCGGCGGTGCCGGCCTGGCGGAATACCTTGTCCTTCACGTCGCCTGCCGCGAAGACGCCGGGAATGTTGGTTGCCGTCGAGTCAGGTGCCGTGCGGATATAGCCATCGGCGTCCATGTCGACCTGGCCGCGGAACAGTTCGGTGGCCGGCGAATGGCCGATCGCCACGAACATGCCGTCGACCTTGAGGTCTGTGCTGTCGCCGGTCTTGACGTTCCTGAGCCTGATGCCCGTGACGGATTTCGGATTGGCGCTGCCGAGGACCTCGTCAACGCCGGAGTCCCAGATCACCCTGATCTTGGGATTGGAGAACAGTCGCTGCTGCATCATCTTCTCGGCGCGCAGGCTGTCCCGCCGGTGGACGAGCGTGACGGTGCTGGCGAAGTTCGTAAGGAAGAGCGCTTCCTCGACCGCCGTGTTGCCGCCGCCGATGATCGCCACATCCTTGCCGCGATAAAAGAAGCCGTCGCAAGTGGCGCAGGCTGAAACACCATGTCCCTTGAAGTGCTCTTCCGAGGGCAGGCCCAGCCAGCGCGCCTGCGCGCCTGTGGCAATGATGAGCGTGTCGCAGGTGTAGACGTCGCCGCTGTCGCAGGACAGGCGGAAGGGGCGTGCCTTCAGGTCGACGGAGACAACGATGTCGTTGACCATGCGGGTGCCGACATGCTCGGCCTGCGCCTTCATCTGGTCCATCAGCCACGGGCCCTGGATGGTTTCGGCGAAGCCCGGATAGTTCTCGACATCGGTGGTGATTGTCAGCTGGCCGCCGGGCTGGAGGCCTGCAATGAGCATGGGCTCGAGCATCGCGCGCGCGGCATAGATCGCAGCCGTGTATCCGGCGGGTCCGGACCCGATGATGATGACCTTGGCGTGCGCGGCTGCTGTCATTGATTTTCTTTCCCCAGGGTGGACGGCCATGGCTTCGGCATGGCGCTCATATAGGTAGGGTACATTGCCAACCGCAATATGGCGGGGCGCGGCGATCCCGGCAAATCAAGGGAAGTTGACCAATTTGCCGCGTATCAGATCTGCGATTCTGGCGGTTTCGTTGAGCGGTTGACAGGCCCAGTTTTCGATCCGTCCCGTGAAGATGCGCGCCACGCCAAGTCCTACCAAACGTTCGACCAGGCGGTCGAACTTCGGGTTGGTGCATTCAAGGGGCAGGATGTGCACCGGCTTTCCGGTTCCGGCAGCCTCGACCATCATGTTCGTCGAGTCGGAGGTCACCAGGATTGCGTCAGCGTGCGCCAGCATGCCGAAGAGGGGATTGTCGCCTGTACCATCCCAGATAAATGCGTGCTTCGCGTTGAGCGCCTCGCGCAGGATTTTTGTCTGTTCCTCTCCCGTGCGGCGGGAGGTCGTGACCATCAATGAATAGCCCTGGTGCAGGAGGTTGCGGAGCTGTTCGCCCAGCGCTTCCGCATCGGCCTTGTTGAAGCGGTGAGCTTTCGACCGGCCGCCGACAAGGACGGTCACCCGCGGCGAGGGGTAGGCCCTTGCGAGGTCGCTCCAGCGACGGGCTGCGGCCTCGAGGCTTGCGGCGTTGATCCGGTTGGGGCTGCCGATGATCGGCACGACATTCTCCCCGGCGAGGCCGTCGTGTTCCGGCGGCACGACCAGGTCGAAAACGTCCGTGGGCACGCGCGGGTCCTGCAGTTGCACGGTCATCGTCCGGTTGCCCGAACGGCGCTTGATCTCGATGAGGAAGGGGATGCTGCGCCAGCCACAGCCGACGACAAGCCGCGGCCAGGGTGGCTCGAGGGGTGAAGACCCGGCGCCGAGCGACATGAAAGGAAAGGGCCAGAACGTTACCGGCAGCAGCGTCCATGGCAGGCGGGGTACAACGCGCTTGCTTTCGACGGGCAGGCCCACGGCCTCGGCAAGGCCCAGGCACTGGTTGAGCATGCCCGGCCTGCCGTCCGTCACGATCCAGGTTGCGTCTTTCAGTGTTGAATTATTCACAGAATTGCGCGGTCCTGAAATTTTATTGCTGGATCAGCCGGGGAAACGCTATACAACACACGCGAGAAACAATATTTCCCGGTTGGTCACCCATGCAGCGAAACAAGCTTGATGCCATTGACCGGCGCATTCTCCACGAATTGCAGGCGGACGGACGCATCACGAATGTCGAACTGTCCCAACGCGCCAAGATCTCGGCGCCGCCCTGTTTACGGCGGGTACGCGCGCTTGAGCAAGACGGATTCATCCGCGGATACCACGCCGACCTCGACCCCAAGGCCCTTGGCTATGAGGTGACCGCGTTTGCCTTCGTGGGGCTGACGAGCCAGGCGGAGCCTGACCTGAAGGCCTTTGAAGAGCAGGTGCGGCAATGGCCGATCGTGCGTGAGTGCTACATGATGTCGGGCGAGGTGGACTTTGTCCTGAAGTGTGTCGCCCATGATCTCGGTGAATGGCAGTCATTCGTGACGCAGACGCTCACAGCCGCCCGCAGCGTGGCGTCGGTGAAGACGGCCCTGACCATCAGGGAGTCGAAGCGGGAGCCAGGTGTGCCGGTTGCCCTGCCGGAAGGCAGCTGCCGCCCAAATGAAAGGGGCAGCGGCGTGCCGCGGCCCCCGGCCCCGGCGACTATGCCAGGGCCTATTTGTATTCGACCTTCGAGATCTCGTAGGTGCGGCCGCCTGACGGCGTATTGACCTCGACGGTGTCGCCCACCGACTTGCCGATCAGTGCGCGGGCGAGCGGGGAGGACAACGAGATGCGGCCCTTCGAAAAGTCGGCCTCGATGTCGCCGACGATCTGGAACTTCGACTTCTGACCGGTATCCTCGTCCACGACCGACACGGTTGCGCCAAACTTGACCGTCTTGCCCGACAGCTTGGAGACGTCGATGACCTGTGCGCGCGAGACCTTGTCCTCGAGTTCCATGACGCGGCCCTCGATGAAGCTCTGGCGTTCCTTGGCCGAGTGGTACTCGGCGTTTTCCGACAGGTCTCCGTGGGCACGGGCTTCCGAGATTGCCTTGATGATGGCGGGGCGCTCGACCTGCTTGAGGTGCTTGATCTCCGCTTCGAGGGCTGCGAAGCCCTGCGCGGTCATGGGAATCTTTTCCATCGCCTGGTACTCGTCACTTTCCCGTCGCGCCATGGAACAACAGAACTTGGCGGCCTTGGCGGCGCGACCGACCAAAGCCCCGGGACTTTCAAAGTGCTCGCTGAAGAACTGCAGCGCAGCCCGCGCCGGGGTACCGAACCCGCGGCTGACGGGATCAATATAGCAACACGCGGCCCGGTTTTCAAGGACAGAGGTGGCTGTGGATTGTCCGAAAACCTTTATATTTCAACAACTTAGTTTGCATAAGACTGTAGTGGGGCCACGTCGAGCACGGTTGTCCGCAGGGCTGCGATGGACTGAACCGCAGCGGCAGCGCCGGCGGCCGTGGTGTAATAGGGGATCTTCTGCATCAGGGCGGTGCGGCGGATGGACAGCGAGTCCTTGAGCGCCTGCGCTCCTTCCGTCGTGTTGAAGACCAGCGCGATCGTTCCGTCCTTCATCGCGTCCACGATGTGGGGCCTGCCCTCGTAGACCTTGTTGATGCGGGCCACTTGAAGCCCGCTCTGCTGCAGGTGCGTGGCGGTGCCGCCGGTGGCCACGATCCGGAAGCCCATGGCGATGAGATCCCGGATGGGCTTGAGGATTGCTTCCTTGTCGGCGTCACGCACCGAGACGAAGACAGTGCCCTCGGACGGCAAGGTGATGCCGGCGGCAATCTGGCTTTTCGCGAAGGCGCGCTCGAAATTCGAGTCGATGCCCATCACCTCGCCGGTCGATTTCATCTCGGGGCCGAGCACCACGTCGACGCCGGGGAAGCGCGCGAAGGGCATCACGGCTTCCTTCACGGACATCTGTCGGGGCGTGCGCTCCTTCAGTCCCATCGAGGCCAGCGGTTCGCCGGCCATGACGCGCGAGGCAATCGCGGCGACAGGCACGCCCACGGCCTTTGCGACGAAGGGAACCGTGCGGCTGGCGCGCGGGTTGACCTCGAGGATGAAGATCTGGCCCGACTGTATGGCGAACTGGACGTTCATCAGGCCCACGACATTGAGCTCGCGGGCGAGGGCCGATGTCTGGCGCTTGAGCTCGGCCACGATTTCCGGTGAGAGCGACCAGGGCGGGATCGAGCAGGCGCTGTCGCCGGAGTGGACGCCGGCTTCTTCGATATGCTCCATGATGCCGGCGACGAAAACGCCGCTGGCATCTGCAATGGCGTCGACATCGACCTCGACGGCGTTGCGCAGGTACTGGTCGATCAGGACCGGGTCGTCGCCAGAGATCCTGAAGACGTCGGTCTGCAGCAGGGTCTCGCGCATGTGCTGTTCGTCGCGCACGATCGTCATGCCGCGCCCGCCGAGCACGAAGGAGGGGCGGATGACCACGGGATAGCCCACCTCGCGTGCCGCCTGGATGGCCTCATCCGTGGTCAGGGCCGTGCGGTTCATCGGCTGCTTCAAGCCGATCGTGTCGATCAGGGCCTGGAAACGTTTGCGGTCCTCGGCGATGTCGATCGCATCGGGCTGGGTGCCGAGGATGGGAATGCGCGCGGCCTCGAGGGCGGCTGCGAGCTTCAGGGGGGTCTGGCCGCCGAACTGGCAGATGACGCCGGCGACTTCGCCTTTCGACTGCTCGGTGCGGATGAGTTCGGCCGCATCCTCGGCCGTCAGCGGCTCGAAGTAGAGACGGTCGGAAGTGTCGTAGTCGGTGGACACGGTTTCGGGGTTGCAGTTGACCATGATGGTCTCGAAGCCCGACTTGGCAAGCGCGAAGGCTGCGTGGCAGCAGCAATAGTCGAACTCGATGCCCTGGCCGATGCGGTTGGGGCCACCACCGAGGATAACGACCTTGCGCCGGCTTGTCGGTTCGCTTTCGCATTCGACCCTGCCGGCGGTGGGTACTTCGTAGGTCGAGTACATGTAGGGCGTGATGGCCCGGAATTCGGCGGCGCAGGTGTCGATGCGCTTGAAGGCGGGCGTGACGCCGAGCCTGCGGCGCAGGCCCGAGACCTCGCTCTCGCGCTTGCCGACAAGGCGGGCGAGGCGGGCATCGGAGAAACCCATTGCCTTGATGTCGCGCAGGCTTTCGGCGTCCTCAGGCAGGCCTTGAATGCGCAATGTCTCCTCGGTGCGCACGATGTGCTCGATCTGCTCGAGGAACCAGGTGTCGACTTTCGAGGCGGCGTAGACCTCGGAGACGGTCAGGCCCATCCGGAAGGCCTGGGCGACGACGCGGATGCGGTCGGGGGTGGGGCGGGCGAGTGCCGCGATCACGGCATTGCGGTCGTCGCCCGCGCCGAGGCCCGGGATCTCGATCTCGTCGAAGCCGGCGAGTCCTGTCTCGAGCGAGCGCAGGGCCTTCTGGACCGACTCGGCGAAGGTGCGGCCGATGGCCATGGCCTCGCCCACGGACTTCATCGACGTCGTCAGTACCGGTTCGGCGCCCGGGAATTTCTCGAACGCAAAGCGGGGGATCTTCGTGACCACGTAGTCCAGCGTCGGCTCGAAGGAGGCCGGTGTTGCCTTGGTGATGTCGTTGGTCAGCTCGTCGAGCGTGTAGCCTACCGCCAGGCGGGCGGCGACCTTGGCGATGGGGAAGCCTGTGGCCTTCGATGCCAGCGCCGAGGAGCGCGAGACGCGCGGGTTCATCTCGATGACGACGAGGCGGCCGTCCTTCGGGTTGACGGCGAACTGGACGTTCGAGCCGCCCGTCTCCACGCCGATCTCGCGCAGCACCGCGATGCTGGCGTTGCGCATGACCTGGTATTCCTTGTCGGTCAGCGTCAGGGCGGGGGCCACGGTGATCGAATCGCCCGTGTGGACGCCCATCGGGTCGATGTTCTCGATGGAGCAGATGATGATGCAGTTGTCGGCGCGGTCGCGGACAACCTCCATCTCGAATTCCTTCCAGCCGAGGACGGATTCCTCGATCAGGACGGAGCCCACGGGGGAGGCGTCGATGCCGCGCTCGACGATCTCGACGAATTCCTCGCGGTTGTAGGCGATGCCGCCACCCTGTCCGCCCAACGTGAACGAGGGGCGTATGATCGCGGGCAGCCCCACGTGCTCGAGGCCGGCGAGGGCCTCGTCGCGGGTTGTTGCGATGCGTGAGCGGGGGCATTCCAGCCCGATGCGTTCCATGGCATCGCGGAACAGGAGGCGGTCCTCGGCCTTGGCGATGACGTCGGGCTTCGCGCCGATCATCTCGATGTCGAATTTCCTGAGGATACCGAGGCGATCGAGGTCGAGGGCGCAGTTCAGCGCCGTCTGTCCGCCCATCGTGGGCAGGACGGCGATGCGTGACTTGGGGTGCTCGCGCCGTTCGCGTGCGATGATCTTCTCGACGAATTCCGGCGTGATCGGCTCGATGTATGTGGCGTCGGCGAGGTCCGGGTCTGTCATGATCGTCGCCGGGTTCGAATTCACCAGCACGATCCGGTAGCCCTCGGCGCGCAGCGCGCGGCAGGCTTGCACGCCGGAGTAGTCGAACTCGCAGGCCTGGCCGATCACGATGGGACCGGCGCCGATGATCAGGATGGTGTCGATGTCAGTTCTTCTGGGCATGGGTCAGACCATCAATGCGGCGCGCGTGATGCAATGCTGCCACTGTGTTTTAGGAGTTGATTAATCGGCGGGGCGTACGACGTGCGTGCAGCCAGATTATGCAGGGAACCGATCGCAAAGAGCTGCACAAGAAGAAAGTTCCCGCTCTCAAGCCTACGGTCATCTTCCGTGTGCTGGCGATCGCAAGAATCCTCCGGGCCCTTGCGACGCCAGCTCTTTCTTGCTGCGTCGGCGCGACGACTTCCGGGGTGCGCGATGGGCAGGATCATGCGCTGCCAGCCAGTCCGGCCAGCTCGCGGGCGATGTTCTCGCGCGCGGCGCCTGCGTATTCGCCCTCGAAGATGCCCGAGCGGAAGATCCGCTCGCGCGCCGTGGTTGCTTTCAGGAACGCGGTGCGGCCCCTGACCCAAGCGGCGTCATCGAGATGCGCGTATTCGGCCCTGACCTGGCGGGCGTAGCTGTCGTATTCGGCGGCCGGCGTGCCGAGGATTGCGATGTCGGCGTCGAGGAAGATGTCATCGTCATAGTCGCGCCCGCCCTCGGCGTGGTTGCGCGTGGCGAGGATCAACTGGACGACGTGGGAACGCAGCGCGGGGCTGGCGCCGAGGCTGTCGAGTTCCTTCATGGCGCGCTCGGCGCTGCGGGCTTCGTTGTCGCGCCGGCGCGGGTCGTAGATGCTGTCATGGTACCAGACGGCGAAGGCCAGCCGCGTGGGGTCACCGATCTCGTCGGCATGCTTCTCGAGGCAGTCGAACAGCCAGGTCAGGTGCGCGAGGGTGTGATAGTGCCTATGCGGCTCGCTGTAGGAGCGGCACAGGCTGTCGAAGAGCGTACCGACCAGTGGGGCCGAGAAATTGCCCAAGGTCTGCACGTGGGTGCGCCAACGTGCCTTCAGGCCCTCGGTCCCTTGTCCGGTTGTCAACGCCGCTGCTCCATCGCCTTTGCGAAGCGGTCGAACAGGTACGCGCTGTCATGCGGGCCCGGCGATGCCTCTGGGTGGTACTGGACCGAGAAAACCGGGCGGCCCTCAAGGGCGATGCCGCAGTTCGTTCCGTCAAAGAGGGAAATGTGTGTTTCGGTCACGCCCCGGGGCAGGGTTTGCGTGTCGACCGTGAAGCCGTGGTTCATCGAGACAATCTCGACCTTGCCGGTGGAGAGGTCCTTGACCGGGTGGTTTGCGCCGTGATGACCCTGCTTCATCTTGCGGGTGCGCGCGCCGAGCGCGAGCGCCAGCATCTGGTGGCCGAGGCATATCCCGAAGACGGGAATGCCCGAGTCGATTGCCTTGCGGATCACGGGGCAGGCGTAGGTCCCCGTCGCGGCCGGGTCTCCGGGACCATTGGAGAGCACGATTCCGTCAGGCTTGAGGCGCGCGATATCATCCCAGCCTGTCATTGCCGGCACGACGGTCAGGCGCGCGCCGATCGAAGACAGGCTGCGCAGGATGTTGTGCTTCACCCCAAAATCGATCACCACGACGTGGAAGCGCTTGTCCTTGCCGGGAACGTAGCCTGCGTTCCATTGCCAGCGCTGTTCGTCGAGCGTCCAGTTCTGCCTTGCGGTGACTTCGCGCGCGAGGTCCATGCCCTCGAGGCCCGGCCACTCGCGTGCCTGCCTGTGCAGGGCGTCGAAGTCGAATTCACCCGTGGGTTCGTGCGCGATGATGCCGTTGGGCATGCCCTGCTCGCGGATCCGGCGGGTCAGTGCGCGGGTGTCGATGCCGCCGAGGCCCACGATCCGGTTGCGCCTCAGCCAGATGTCGAGGTGCTGGGTGTTGCGGTAGTTCGAGGGGTTCGTGATGCCTGCCTTGACGATGAGGCCGCGGGCGGCGGGTGTCGTGGTCTCGATGTCCTCGGGATTGGTTCCGACATTGCCAACATGCGGGAACGTGAAGCAGACGATCTGTGCGGCGTAGGAGGGGTCGGTGAGGATCTCCTGGTAGCCGGTCATGGCGGTGTTGAAGCAGACTTCGCCCACGGCGTGTCCGGTGGCGCCCAATCCCTCTCCCTCGAAGATCGAGCCGTCGGCAAGCACGAGCACGCCCGTGATTCGTCTCCGCGAGCGGGCGGGGCCCTTCTCGCGGGGGGTGTTGGCAGGTTCCGTCATTTCCGAAAGCTCACGATTTTGCGGGATTTTGGCCGGGGCCCCACAAATTCGCGGGACCATAGGAGACAGCATTTGCTGTCGTCAAGGAACGCAATTGTCCCAGTCCACAAGGCAGATCAGCCCCTTGCCTCAAAGGGTTGGGTGCGGGGTGGGCGAGCATGTAT
>DAISVV010000062.1:0-14255 GCA_036840015.1 Micropepsaceae bacterium | reverse complement strand
TAGCCGTGGCAAGTATCGTGGCACCAATTGGGAAGGTGGCGGCGGGACGATGATGATGCTTGCAAGATGGTTGCTACGACTGTTTGTCTTCCTCACCATTCTCGTCGCAATCTCTTATCCCGCCGCGGAGTGGATGCGCGTACCCATGGACGATGCGGCGCGCGCGGAGCTCGCGCAGGCGGGCAAGGCTGACCGCTTCGTGCCCCTCACAGCTGGCGTGATGCATGTGCGCGTGCAGGGGCCGGAGGACGGGCCAGCCGTGCTGCTGGTGCACGGCGCGACCATAGGCGGGTTTGCGTTTGAACGTTGGATCAAGCCGCTGAGCGAGGCGGGCTTCCGCGTGATCGTGCCGGACATGTTCGGATACGGTTACTCCGACCGTCCGGCTACGACCTACGACAAAGCCTTCTACATGACGCAACTCAGCGACTTGCTGGACAAGCTGAATGTCACGGGGCCGGTGCACATCGTCGGGTCGTCGATGGGCGGCGCCATCACATCCGACTTCGTCGCCGCAAACGCGTCACGCATTCGCTCTGTCACGCTGATTGCGCCGGCAGGACTGGGCGCGCTCGCAGCGCAACGCTTGCCGATCGCCAGGCTTTTTGTGGCACCCGTCATCGGCGACTGGATCGCGCGTGTGCCGGGCGCGTCGGTGATGGCAGGCACGATCGCGCAGAGTGACATCGGCGGCGTTGAAGGCGTTGCAGCCTGGATGGGCGAGCAAGTAAGGTACAGGGGCTTTGCAGAGGGGCAGCTAAGCACGTTTCGGCACTACGAAATTGCCAATCGCCTTGAGGCTTATGAGGCCGTCGGGCAGTCGGGATTGCCGGTCCTGGCGCTTTGGGGGACGGCGGACACGGTCGTGCCGTTCGGGCATTCCAAGGAGTTGCTCAGGCGCGCACCGCAGGCGAAGCTGGTGCCGGTTGAAGCCGCGCCGCACGGCCTGCCGCTGCTTCAGCCCGAAGCGATGATGGCGATCGTACTGCCGTTTCTGAATGCACAGAACGCGCCAGGCGCTCGGTAGTCTGGTACGGAGAGCGCCGATGAGCCTGACTTATGACAGTATGGGCATGAACTACGCAGAGCTCCGCAAGCCGGACCCGCGGATCGCGCGATTCATCACTCACGCATTGGGTGATGCAAGCACGGTGCTGAACGTGGGAGCAGGAACCGGTTCCTATGAGCCCGCTGACCGACAGGTTACAGCCGTCGAACCGTCGCGCGAAATGATCCGCCAGCGAAAACCAGGCGCTGTACCCGCCATCGAGGCGTGCGCCGAAAGCCTGCCATTCCCGGACAAGAGCTTCGATGCCTCCATGGCGATCCTCACGATCCACCACTGGACGGACAAGCGAGCGGGCCTGCGCGAGATGCGTCGCGTCACGCGGGGACCGGTCGTCCTGCTGTCATTCGATCCCTCAAGCAGGCCTTGGCTTACCGACTATCTCCCTGAACTGGCGGCGCTGGATGACGAGCGCATGCCGACCCTGTCAGAACTCGAACAATGGCTGGGCCCGCTTCAGGTGACACCGGTCCCGATCCCGCATGATTGCACGGACGGCTTCCTCCATGCGTACTGGAAACGCCCGTTCGCCTATCTCGATACACGCCTGCGCGCCGGAAGCTCATCCTTCTGGCTGATAAAGGGGGTGGAGGAAGGCCTGGAGAAGTTGAAGCGCGACCTCGAGAGCGGTGCCTGGGAGCGCCGGTACGCCGATCTCCTGCAGCAGGACGAATACGACGCCGGCTACCGCCTGGTTGTTGCGAACTGACCGGGTCCGCGCGGGCCCCCCCATCCGTCTCGCCGCGCCAGCGGCGTGACGGATGGGGGGGCTCCGGGAAAGCGCCTAGCCCCACACCTGCGGCTTGCGGCCGATCCACGGATGCGCCTGCTCCAGCTGGCCGGCAAGGCGATAGAGCGTCGCTTCATCGCCCCAGCGGCCCGTGAACATCATGCCGATGGGCAAGCCATCAGACGAATGCGCCAGCGGCAGCGACAGGGACGGCTGACCTGTCATGTTGAACGGCGGTGTGAAGCCGAAAGTCATTGCCTGGCGCTTGTCGACCTCGCGCGGCTCGAGCCGGACAGGGTCGATGAAGCCGATCTTTGGTACCGGTGTCGACAGCACGGGCGTCAGCAGGACGTCGAACTGCGTGAAGGCGGCGTAGATCTCGCGCGTCATGGCCTTCAGCGTCTGCCAGCCGCGCAGGGCCTCGTGGCCAGGCACCATGTCCCCGCCTTTCCAGTTGCGCCAGGTCAGCGCCTCGAGCTCCTCAGGCCGGGGCTCGCGCCCCATGGCCTTGACGCGCTGGCGCATCGAGTGGGCGAAGTTGGCGCCCAGGACCGCCGTGCTCGCGGCATAGAGCTTGCGGTAATTGATGCCGAGCCCCTTCTCCTCGACAATATGCCCCAGCGCCTCGAGCTGGCGTGCCGTCTGGCGCAGCGCCGCAGCGATCTCGGGATGGACAGGGATGCCGCTCGGTGTCTCGTCGGAGAACCGGATCCGCAGCCGGCCCGGCGCCGCACTGACCTCCTCGAGAAAAGCCCGTGCCTTCGGCGGGGCCGGGTAGGGAGAATCCGGCTCGGGATGGTCGATGCAGTCCAGCATGGCCGCCGAGTCCCTGACCGTGCGCGACACGACATGGTGCACCGCATAGCCATGGGCGATATCGGCATCGTGCGAGGGGCCCATGGGGACACGATACTGCGTGACCTTCATGCCGACGAGGCCGCAGCACGCCGCAGGAATGCGGATCGAGCCAAGGCCGTCCGACGCATTGGCCAGCGGCACGATCCCGGCTGCAACCGCCGCCGCCGCGCCACCCGACGATCCGCCGGTGATATGCTCGGGGTTCCACGGATTGCGCGAGGGCTTGAGCCGCTGGCTCTCCGTCGTGCCCGTGATCCCGAACTCGGGCGTGTTCGTCTTGCCGAACAGCACCGCACCCGATGCCCTGAAGCGCTGCGTCAGCAGGCCGTCATCGGTGTCGGGCGCGTCCGTGCGGAAATGCGTTCCATCCGTGCGGGGCATACCCTTCACTTCGAGCCCCAGGTCCTTGATCAGGAAGGGGACACCCTGGAACGGCCCCTGCGGCAGGCGACCCTTCACCTCGGCCCGCGCCTGGTCATAGGCCTTGTGCACGATGGCATTCAGCGTGCCGTTGTGACGCTCGGCCCGCGCGATCGCAGCCTCCAGCACCTCGGCCGCACTCACATCACCGCGACGCACCAGCGCCGCAAGGCCAAGCCCGTCAAGCCTCTCATATTCCGCAAAGCTCATGATGCGTCTCCTCAGTTCCAGATGGCAGGATGGCGGTTGGCCCACGGGCGAGCCTGCTCGAGCTGCCCGGCCAGCCGCAGCAGGGTTGCTTCATCGCCGAAGCGCCCGGCGAAGTGCAGCCCGATCGGCAAGCCCGTCTTCGATGTCGCGAGCGGCAGCGAGATCGCCGGTTGACCCGTGACGTTCTGCAGTGGCGTCACAGGCAGGTAGCCGAGCAGCGGCGCCATCGCCTTGCCTACGTCGGTCTCGTTCATGTCCAGGGCGCCGTTGCGCAAGGTGGTCTGGCCCAGCGTCGTCGTGAGCCACACGTCATGAGTCTCGTGGAACTGCGCCACCTGCCGGCTCATCGTCTGCAGCTGGTACCAGCACATCAGGTACTGCGCCGCAGTCATCTGGCGTCCGAGTTGGTAGAAGCCCCATGTCAGCCCCTGGAAGTCCTCGGGCTTGGGCGTCGTGCCGGTCAGCATGGCAATCCCGTCGACCAGCATGGCCACACCCGAAGCCCAGATCGGCGTGAAGCACATCGAGAACTGTCCCCCGTCGATCGGCGGCGACGCCTCTTCCACCGTGTGGCCGAGGCTTTCGAGCAGCTTGGCCGTCTCCTGCACGGCGGCGATGCACTCCGGATCGAAGGGCAGCCCGACAACCCCCTTCGTCGCGAACGCGATGCGAAGGCGCCCGGGTGGCCTTGAAACCTCGGCCAGATAGGACTCCGGCTGCGGCGGCGCCCAGTAGGGATCGCCCATCTCGCAGCCCGCCGTCGCATCGAGCGCGGCCGCCGTGTCACGCACGCTGCGCGAGACAACACCCTCGCAGACAATGCCACCCGTTATGTCCCCGAGATCAGGCCCCAGCGGATTGCGCGCTCGCGTGGGCTTCAGCCCGACAAGCCCGTTCGCCGCGGCCGGGATGCGGATCGATCCGCCGCCGTCATTGGCATGCGCAAGCGGAACGATGCCCGCCGCAACCGCGGCCGCCGACCCGCCCGAGGAGCCACCTGTCGAATGATCGAGGTTCCACGGATTGCGCGCCGGCCCGTACATCCTCGACTCGGTGGTCGGAACGAGCCCGAACTCCGGCACATTGGTCTTGCCCAGCGAGATCAGTCCCGCCGCCGTGAAGCGCCGCACAAGCGTGGAGTCGTGCGGCGAGGGAACCGGCGGCACGAAGGTCGTGCCCTGCCGCGTCGGCACGCCCTTTTGCGCGCCCAGGATATCCTTGAGCAGGAAGGGCACGCCGCCGAACGGTCCGCGCTGCGGCAGCGAGGCGGCCGAGCGTGCGCGGTCGAAGGTCCGATAGACGATCGCGTTGAGCTTGGGATTGTGCTTTTCGATCCGCGCGATCGCAGCCTCGACAAGCTCAAGCGGCGAAACCTGTTTGCTGGCAACAAGCGCAGCAAGCCCGAGCCCGTCATGCTGGGAATATTCGGCAAAGCTCATGAATCGTATCCGTCTGTGGCGATTGGAGTCACTCTATCCCGGCGGGGCCGGTCGAGTCACGCGAGGCCCCCTTGCCAGCAATGCCCTCAGCCGAAGGGGAAGGCGGGCGTCCCGGTGAAGACTGGCCCGGTCAACTCCGGATCCTGACCGGGTGTCCACGCCCTGAGCGTGAACCGCGCCTTCCGCAGCACCGGCGCACCCGCAGCCCCGTGGTCGACAAGCGGGCTGGCCACGGTGACGAGGTTCGCCTCGACGCGCCCCGCATTCACGCTTAGCAAACCATATCCATTGGCGTTGGTGTCGGCATAACGCACGCCCGGGTTCGCCTGCTCGTTCCAGAACAGGTCGGAAATCCAGCTTGATCCGGTCCAGGACCGCGCAAGCGCTGCGTTGACCCCGCCGATCAAGGCAAGATTCATGTTCTCGACCTGCTTGCCGCCGCTCTCGTGGGTGACGATGGCATGGAACACGCTGTTGTCCTTCGAGGCCCGGACCGCCGACCCGAACAGCGAGCCCGACGAAATCCCGGCAACCGCAAACTCGATCGCGACAGGACTGCGCGTCTCGCCGTGCGGTTCATCCATCAGCACGCCTGCAAGATGCATGTGATGATCCCCGGCGCACGCGACCAGGTTGCTGATTCCGTTGTCGCGCACATAGGTCATCAGTTCCGTCAGCTCGGAGGGATAACCGTTCCAGCCATCGAGCCCCAGCTTGGAATCCTTCACCCCGGCAAACCAGATGCTGCCGAGGTCAAGTTGCACGGGCAGGGCCGGGAACGAGTTTGCCCAGATCTTCCAGCGCGCATCCGATGCCGACAGCACGTCCTTGAACCACTGCTTCTGAACGGGCCCCAGGACCGATCCCGGCGGACTGCCGCGGCGCGGGTTGTCGACCTCGGTGCCGGGGATCTTCGCCGGCGGATCGCCACCATTCGCACTGCGCCCCTGGTCAAGCACCAGTACCGTGTCGATGGCGGGAAGGGCCTGTCCCTCGATCTTCGGCGGGATGGGCGGGGGGGACTTGTAGGATCTGTTGTCGGTCAGGATAAGCTCGAGCGTCTTGCCCCAGCGCACCGTCCGGTAGATCGTCATGGACCCCAGCGCACGCTTGTTGTCGGGATTGGGATCGATCCAGTCGACACCGGGGCCGAGATACTCGGTGTCCTTGACGTCCACCCACGTGAAGTCCTGGGCCGGGTTTGAAATCCGACCCGTGCCCGGCAGTCCCGAAAGCATCGCGGGAATGAACTCGAACCAGGCCTGGTTGGCGGACACCGTTCGCGTCTGCGACGGCTTGCCGCCCGGGCCAAAATACGTGTCGTGGGGCTGCCAGGCGTCGGTCGTGAGCTCGTGGTCATCCCATGTCGAGATGAATGGCCAGCGCGCCCGTGCCGCCTGAAGGCTGGGATCGGTCAGATAGAGCTTGTAGAGAAACCGGTAGTCTGCAAGCGTCACCGCATGCGTGGCCCCGCCATGGCGGTTCCAGCTCGAGGGCGGCCAGGGCTTCGAGCCGTCGGGGAAGGGCGGAACCGCCCGCTCGCGTCCGTCGGCACCCTTGAGCCAGTTCGGCTTCAGCATGTAGCTCTCGGTACTCTCCCAAACAAAAACAAAAAAAAAGTCGCCGAGGAACAGCACGAAATCGAGCTGCTGCTCGGTGGGGGCGTTGATGTCATCGGCCAGCATGCGCGCCCACGCCCCGTAGAACCCCTGCTCGAAGCTCTGGCACGACGCAAAGGCAAATCGCGTTGGACGTTCGACATCCGGAGGCGGCGCCGTTCGCGTCCGCCCCAGGCGCGACTGGTCGCCAGCGGCGACGAAGCGATAGAAATAGGTCGTATCCGCCTCCAGCCCCTGCACGACAAGCCGAAGCGTATGGTCGCTTGCGGATGTCGCCGTCAGGCTTTCGTCGAGAACCACGGTCGCGAAGTCGGGTGCCCTGGCGATCTGCACACGCACCGCCACCGGACCGCTCGACAGATCGATGGCCTCGACCCGCGTCCAGAGCACCATCCCGTCAGGCCGCGGATCAGCCGAGGCAACCCCTTGCGGGAAACGATAGCGGCCGGTCGTGAGCGCCAGCGGCGTCGCCGCCGCAGGACCTGCTGCCGTGGCCATGTAGGTCCCGGCAAAGCCGGCGAGGGCTTTCAGGAAGTGGCGGCGATCGATCTTTACCATGGCAACGCAAACAGGCTCCGGCGGATGACAATGTCGTGAACCTACAGCACTTCAGGCCCTCCGTCCCGCGCGCGCCTGCGGAAATCCTGTTGACCTGAGGCGCGCCTGCAATAGGACCCGCCCCCGGTCTGGGCTAGGCTGACCAGCCGTAACCGAAAGGATCCGCATCATGTCGAAGATACCCGTCTTTGCAACCGTATCGCGAACCTACGGGTTCCTTCTCGGGGACATCGCCACCGTGCTGCAGATCGCCTGGTTGCCGATGGCCGTCGCGGCCGGCCTGAATTACTATTATGGCCAGTCGCTCAACCCGGCTGAGATCGTCAAGGGAGGTCCCGAGGCGGCCATGCAGGCCTCGGCCCTCAGCTTCGGTATCGGCATCGCGTCGATGGTCGCAAGCCTGATGGTCACGGTCGGCCTCCTGCGCGTGGTCATGTACGGCCAGCGCCCAGCAGCACCGTTTTACCTGTGGTTCGGCATGGCCGAGCTGCGGCTCCTGCTGGCATACACTCTTCTGGGTATCGCGTTCATTGCCGCGATCCTGGCTTTCGCCCTCGTCATGGGCATACTTGGTGCCGCGCTCGCATCGACGCCGGCAGCCCCCTTGGTGGCGGTAGCAGGGGGTGCATTTGTCATTGCTATGTTCTGGGCGTTGATCCGCCTGACACTGATCCCGGCCGTCATTGTTGCCGAGAACAACCTTGGCGTCGAGCGCGCCTGGGCACTGTCGGGTGGAAATGCCCTTCGTCTGCTGGCGATCCTGATCCTGACCTATCTGCCCTTCGCGGTCATCATGGTGTTCCTCACCTTCACGGTGGTTGGCTTGCCCTTCCCGGATTTCGCAGGCCTGGCCGGCGACGGCATGGACGCCAAGGCTGTCGAGCAGGCAGTCCAAGCGTGGCAGAAGTCGTTCATGGATACGATGTACGGCAACTGGCTCACGATCTCGATCCTGAACTTCATCAACTCGATCGTCAGCGCCGTCCTGTTCGCAGGCATCGCCGGCAACGCCTACATGTCCGTCGCCGGCGACCAGTCCAACGCGGAGTAGGGCGTCAACTTCGTCCACCCATCAATCCCTTCATGGCCGGTTGCACGCCAATGCGCACCGGCCAGCCGGGGATGATGGGCAACGCGCGCGACGAAGCCTAGCCCACGACCTTACCTGAACGGATTGGGAATGTCCGGCAGCGGGATCGGCGACTTCGACTTGAGCTTGTCGATCTCGCGCTGGATCAGGTCCTCGGCCTTGCGGTGGACATAGTCGCGCACGCCCCCGATGAACACGCCTTCCGCGTCCGCCAGCACCGACTGTCCCGCCAGCACCGACAGCACCTCGCGCGTGACGTTCGAGACGACTTCAGCCGCGCCCGAGATCGTGCTGAGCTCGGTCGAGCCATCCTCGTAGACGTCGATGACAAGCTCCGTGCCGCGGATGCCGATCCCGACCGTCGGCGTGTTGATGCGCATGTTTTTCTCGGGCATCTGCCCGGAGAGGAACCGGAACGCACCCTTGGCCAGCATCATGGACGAGCGGCTGCTGGCGCCCGCGAACACATAGTCATCAATCGTCATGTTGGCGTTGGCCCCCAGCGACAGTTCCGACTGGTCGACGAATTTTACCGTCGTCGCGCTGTCCTCGCCTGTCTCGAGCTTCTGGTTGCGATAGACCGACGCCGCCATCGACAGGCTTGCGCGCGCGGCACCAACCCGCGTGCCCCAGGCATCGTTCTCGAGCGCCGCAATCGCTCCCACGCCCGGATCCGCCAGCGCGAGGCGCACACCCGCGACCATCATCACACCCTGCGCCGCGCCGATGCGCAGCATGTTGCGTCGCGACAAGTGCATGGACGGAAGCTCTCCCGGTCTGTTCAGCGGTCCCTGGCCGCTGGCGTCACTCATTCTGCAGGTTTGGCTGCCACCTTCAACTGGCGCCCGGATACCGCCCGGTAAGGCACCGTGCCACATGTGCCGGCTAGCGAGACCTTGACGCGCCGACGGCGGATAAGCCTCACTCCCGAGGCAAGGGAGACACGCACATGGGCGCATGGGCCGCCGACAGCTTTTCAAACGACGACGCGCTCGACTGGCTCGAAGCCTTCACAGCGGCGCCGACGCTGGAGATGCTGCGCGACACACTCGACAGCATTCTTGACGAGGACGCGGAGCTGGAAGCTCCCGATTGCTCGGAAGCGATCATCGCAGCCGAGATCGTCGCGAGCCTGAACGGGCGTCCCTCACCAACGATCCCCGACGACCTCAGGACCTGGCTGACCTCCGATCACGGACTGGACACCAAGGCCTTGGCTCCTTTGGCCCGCAAGGCGATGGCGCGCATCCTCGCGGGATCGGAATTGCAGGAGCTCTGGGATCAAAGCGAAAGCAAGGCCGCGTGGCGTGCGGAGATGGCGGATCTGATGGCAAGGTTGGGGTGAGGTTCGAACGGCTGGAAGTTTCGCGCTTACGACAAACTCATGCGGGTGGAGCGATAGGTTGAAAAACACTCATATTGTCGCCGCCTTGTTGCAAGGGGAGCCGGTGCTCGGGGGGATTTATTCAGGTCATGAAATGGGATGAAAAGCAAAATGACGGAAGGCGATATTGACGTCCTTGTTTCGGCACCAAACGAAAAAATAGTTGCGAGTGGAGGGAGAGTGTCTCTGCAGAACATTTTTCTTCAGAGAATGTTTGAGATCGCAATTCATCAGGATGAGAAGAGCGTTTCGTTCGACGTAAATCTGCCCGAGTGGCTGGAGGCGCTAACGAAGTTTCTGCGTCAGACAAACGAGTCGACTGCTCAACAGCAGCTTGTCTTGAGCGGAGAACGATTTGAGGCCCGGAGGCTTGATGGTGGTCTGCAAATCAGGGTGTTCGATCGAAAAAGTAGCATGAGTACCTGGCTGACGTTGAGCCATGCTCAAGCAAGACAGTTTCATGCCAAACTCGTGGCTGAACTTTGCGCAGCAGTGGATCGATCAGCCGGCCACCATCTGGAAATACTTGATTTGGATAGGGTGCGGTTGAGTTGACGCGCCCCCGGTCATGAAGGGATTTTTCGGGGGCATGAGGTGCAATGGAGGGCTATGGTGCGTGAGGCGTCGAAGCGAAGGCAGACGTATGAGGGGCGTCCGCGTTGACAGAAGCAGTGATCAGATGTGATGTACGCTCAACGTCGGCGCATCGATGCGCACAAGACAGTTACGCAGTCACGGGTTACATTCTTGCACCAAAAAGATTCGATAAACCCACAAGAGCGGGTCACAAGCGATCCATCGGTATGCCGCGCTTGGCTTTTTTCATGATGCTTCTTTTCATGATGGCGGGGATGACCGCCGCCATCGTTGACCCGGCTATTGCACAGGCAGTGGATCAGCCCACGGCATCTCCGCTCGTGGGGCAGGTCGATGTGGGGCAGGTGAGCGGAGGCTCCCAGTCCCGCATGGCATGGCGGGGCTTCGTTCGCAGTTCCCTGTTTGCAGAGATGCTCGGAGATGCACTGAGGGAGCGGGGCCTGTCTGGAAGCGGCGGCGGGCGCTTCGTGGTGTCGGCCGAGATGCTCGAGTTCAAGTTGACGGACGAATTGGGCCGCAATTTTGAGGGTTTCGCCTCTGCATCGGTGCTCTACCGCGTTACAAGCGCAAGGGACAAAGCCGTGATCTTTGAGACGCTGATCCACAACGCAGTTGGCGTGATAGTTACTCGGGATCCAGGGCGGCCATCCACAATGTTGCCATCTGTCAGGCTCGCACCGGAAAGAAAGGCCGTCAGCAAGAATATCTCGAAATTCCTTGACGCCCTGATGGAGCAGGCGAAAAAAGATCCGGCATTTCGTCCCGCGAACTAAAAAGGCGTCGGCCGCTACGGATCTCCCCGGACAGAACGGCCTGCAATCAGTTGGCACAGGATCTGCTCGCATAGGCCACGGCAAGCCGCTTAATGGCCACCTCGACGACCTTTCGCGTCGTCGACGCACTGCCATGTTTCCGCTTCTGTGTTTCGAACGGCAGTGTGTGCCGGCCACCCAGGGATCATGGGCATCTCCCTCGCTGCATCTCACCCTCGCGCCAAGTCCTGAAACACCCCGCGCCCGTCAGCAAAGCCGAGCATCCTCTGGGTGGCCGGGCTGCGCTGCCGCGCCCCCGGCCATGACGGGATTTATTGTGGGGAGATGAGAGACGGAGGGGCAGGGATGCTTGAAGCATCCTGGTGGTCCAGTGCGCGCTGATCCACCAGGCCCTCGTCGGTCAAAAGTCCAATAGGGTCACACTGCGCTGTCGCTTGGAGCCTACTCCGCCGCCCGCACGCGCTTCCCGCGGCCTCCGGACGCTGGTGCAGTTGCTGCGGCCGGTTTGCCGACCTTCTTCAGCAGGGGCTTCAGGAACTGCCCCGTGTGGGACCGCGCGACCTTGGCCACGTCCTCCGGCGTTCCCGCCGCGACGATCTCGCCGCCACCGTCGCCGCCCTCGGGGCCAAGATCGATGATCCAGTCGGCGGTCTTGATGACATCGAGGTTGTGCTCGATGACGACGACCGAGTTGCCCTGCTCGACAAGCTCGTGCAGCACGTCAAGCAGCTTGCGCACGTCGTCGAAGTGAAGGCCGGTCGTAGGCTCATCGAGGATATAGAGCGTGCGCCCCGTCGAGCGACGCGAGAGTTCCTTTGACAGTTTCACCCGCTGCGCCTCGCCGCCCGAGAGCGTGGTCGCCTGCTGGCCGACCTTGATGTAAGTGAGGCCCACGCGCTTCAGCGTATCCATCTTCTCGGCAATGCTGGGCACCGAGCGGAAGAAGTCGGCCGCGTCCTCAACCGTCATGTCGAGCACGTCGGCAATCGACTTGTCCTTGAACTTCACCTCGAGCGTCTCGCGATTGTAGCGCTCGCCCTTGCAGACATCGCACTGCACATAGACATCCGGAAGGAAGTGCATCTCGATCTTGATGACGCCGTCGCCCTGGCAGGCCTCGCAGCGTCCGCCCTTGACGTTGAACGAGAAGCGACCCGCCTCATAGCCGCGCGCCTTCGCTTCGGGCAGGCCCGCAAACCAGTCGCGGATCGGCGTGAAGGCGCCGGTATAGGTCGCAGGGTTCGAGCGCGGCGTGCGTCCGATGGGCGACTGGTCGATGTCGATCACCTTGTCGAGGTGCTGCAGGCCCTCGATGCGCTCGTGAGGGGCAGGGGTCTCGCGCGCGCCATTCAGCCGGCGTGCTGCCGCCTTGAATAGCGTTTCGATGATCAGCGTCGACTTTCCACCACCTGAGACGCCCGTGATGCAGCAGAACGTGCCGAGCGGGATCTCGGCCGACACATTGCGCAGATTGTTGCCGCGCGCGCCGATGACCTTGATCGACTTGCCGTTGCCCTTGCGCCGTTCGGCGGGCACCGGGATCTGCCGGAGGCCCACGAGGTATTGCCCCGTAAGGCTTGCCGGATTGCGCATGATCTCGTCGGGCGTACCTTCCGCCACGATCTCGCCGCCATGGATGCCAGCACCCGGACCCATGTCGATGACATGATCGGCGGTGCGGATCGCATCTTCATCGTGTTCGACCACGACCACCGTGTTGCCGAGGTCGCGCAAGCGCCGCAGCGTATCGAGCAGGCGCTGGTTGTCGCGCTGGTGCAGGCCGATCGAGGGTTCATCAAGCACGTAGAGCACGCCCGTCAGCCCCGATCCGATCTGCGAGGCGAGCCTGATGCGCTGGCTCTCGCCACCCGACAGCGTGCCCGACCCGCGTGATAGCGTCAGGTACTCAAGCCCGACATCGTTGAGGAAGCGAAGCCGTTCGCGGATCTCCTTGAGGATGCGCGCGGCGATTTCCTTCTGCTTGGAATTGAACTTGGTATCGATGGTACGGAACCACTCATCCGCTGCACGGATGGACAGGTTGCAGACCTCGCCCACGTGTTTGCCGCCGATCTTCACCGCCAGCGCCTCGGGCTTCAGCCGGAAGCCATCGCAGGCCTCGCAGTTGCTCTGGTCCTTGAACTTCTCGAGCTCCTCGCGCATCCACGCCGAGTCCGTCTCGCGATAGCGCCGCTCGAGGTTCGGGATCACGCCCTCGAAAGTCTTCTTGGTTTCATAGCGCCGCATGCCGTCGTCATAGACGAAGGCGATCACGTCCTCACCCGATCCGCGCAGCACCACTTCGCGCGCCTTCTTGGGCAGGTCCTTCCACGCGACCGTCATCGGGAACTTGTAGTGGCGCGCCAGCGCCTCGAGCGTCTGCCCATATAGCGTCGAGGTGGTCTTGGACCATGGCGCGATCGCGCCCTCCTTCAGCGACAGGTTCTCGTCCGGCACGATCAGCGCCTCATCGAAGAACATCTGCGTGCCAAGCCCATCGCATTTGGGGCAGGCCCCGTGCGGCGAGTTGAACGAGAACAGGCGCGGCTCGATCTCGGGAATCGTGAAGCCCGAGACAGGGCAGGCAAAGCGTGCCGAGAAGATGAGGCGCTCCGGATCGCCATCCTTTGTCTTGCGATCAGCAAACTCGACGATGGCGATGCCATCAGCCAGGTTCAGGGCCTGCTCGATGCTGTCCGGCAGGCGGTTGCCGATGTCGGGCCGCACGGCGATGCGGTCGACCACAACGTCGATGTCATGCTTCAGCTTCTTGTCGAGCGCCGGCACCTTGTCGATTTCATGATAGGCCCCATCCACCTTCACGCGCTGGAAGCCCCGCTTCTGCAGGTCCACAAGTTCCTTGCGGTACTCGCCCTTGCGCCCGCGCACGATGGGCGCGAGCAGGTAGAGCCGCGTGCCCTCCGGCAGCGACAGCACGCGGTCGGCCATCTGGCTGACAGTCTGGCTCTCGATCGGAAGCCCCGTGGCAGGAGAGTAGGGCACGCCCACCCGCGCAAACAGGAGGCGCAGGTAGTCATAGATCTCGGTAACGGTGCCCACCGTCGAGCGCGGATTGCGGGACGTCGTCTTCTGCTCGATCGAGATTGCCGGCGACAGGCCCTCGATGTGGTCGACATCGGGCTTCTGCATCAGTTCGAGGAACTGGCGCGCATAGGCCGAGAGGCTTTCGACGTACCGCCGCTGCCCTTCGGCATAGATGGTGTCGAAGGCGAGCGAGGATTTCCCCGAACCCGACAGCCCTGTCATCACCACCAGCTGGTCACGCGGGATGTCGACGTCGACGGTCTTGAGGTTGTGCTCGCGCGCGCCCCGGATCGAAATTTTCTTGTGCATCAGAGGCTTGTTCGGTTGTGCCCGGGCCACGGTTCACTGCACTCCACAGATTTCACGATTCTTCGCTTGACTTTTAGAACGTAACAGGAACACATTACCACGGCAACGGTGGCGGCGTCCCAAGTCCAGTGATAAAAACGCCAAGACCGGGAACGCG
>DAISVV010000061.1:0-14259 GCA_036840015.1 Micropepsaceae bacterium | reverse complement strand
CCGCCCGGCGCCTGCCTGCCGGGATCGAGCGAGATGCCCGCGGCCTTGGCATGTCGATCTCGTACTGAGGGGCGACAGGCCCCTTGCGGCAGGCCTTGCGGAAGAGGTCTTCGGCGACGGCGCGCTGCGACTGCTTGGCCCTGATGGCCTCTTCCATGCGACGGATTTCGGACTGGAATTCCAGGATGCGCGCCTGCAAGTCCTCGATCGACAGCAGGCTTAGGTCGATGGGGGGGGTCTTTTTCGGTTTCGGATCGGGATCGTCCCACGCCATACTTGCCTCCATGTTCCTGCCTGCGATGGAATTGAAGCCATTCGCCCCCCCTTCTTCAAGAGGCCTTCACTGCTGAACACCATTCCCGCCAAGATGAAAGCGGTCGTCGCCGGCAAGATTGATGGAAAACCGGCCCCGGTGATCACCGAAATCGACGTGCCCCAGCCCGGACCCGAGGACGTGCTGATCAAGGTTGCGGCCACGGGGCTCAACCGCGGCGACCTGATGCAGGTGGCGGGGCTTTATCCGCCGCCACCGGGCGCGCCGCAGCCGCTGGGGCTCGAGGCCTCGGGCACGGTTGTCGCCACGGGCGCACGCGTCACGCGCCACAAGGTGGGTGACCTGGTTTGCGGACTTGTGGCCGGTGGCGGCTATGCAGCCTACTGCGTCGTGCATGCGGACAGCGCCCTGCCCGTTCCCAAGGGTGTCTCGGCGGTGGAGGCGGCCGCACTTCCCGAAGCCCATTTCACGGTCTGGACGAATGTGGTCGACCGGGCCCGCCTGAAGGCCGGCGAGACGCTGCTTGTCCATGGCGGCTCGAGCGGCATCGGCACGGCAGCGATCCAGGTCTTTGCCGCCCGCGGCCACCGGGTCTTCACGACGGCCGGTTCGGCGGACAAGTGCGCGGCGTGCGAGCGCCTCGGCGCAGCGCGGGCCGTGAACTATCGGGAGGCCGACTTCGAGGAGGTCATTCGCGCGGAGACTGGCGGGGCGGGGGTCGATGTCATCCTGGACATGGTGGGCGGCGACTACATCGGCAGGAACTTCAACCTGCTCAGGCTGGAGGGGCGGCTGGGCAACATCGCCTTCCAGAACGGTGCGCAGGCCACGGTGAACCTGCTGCCGATGATGCTGAAACGACTGACGATCACGGGCTCGACGCTGCGCGCGCGGACCCATGCCGAGAAGGCCGAGATCGCCCGGTCGGTCGAGGCCCATGTCTGGCCCCTGATCGAGGGCGGGCGGGTGAAGCCCGTGGTTGACAGCGTGTTTGCCATGGCTGACGTGGCGGCCGCCCACGTCAAAATGGCGGGATCCAGCCACATCGGGAAGATCCTGTTGACGCCCTGAGCGGGGTGCTGGCGTTCCCCTTCCCTCGGGGGGCGCAACCGACTATAAGGGCGCCATCGAAACTCCCTTATACCCAAGGTGAATTTCCTGGGCTGGCGCTGAAAAATGCGCTGGCGCCGAACGGAGAGGTATTGACCGATGACGAAGCCCCTGATGCCCAAGGCGACGGCCATGTGGCTGATCAACGAGACCACGCTGACCTTCGAGCAGATCGCGACCTTCTGCGGCCTGCACCCGCTCGAGATCAAGGCGATGGCCGACGATGCGCATCCCGAGAAGATCACGCCGCTCGACCCGGTGATGATGGGCCAGCTGACGCGCGAGGAAATCGCTGCGGCGGAGAAGGACCCCAACAAGCGGCTCGTCATGAACAAGTCGGCGGTTGAAATGCCTTCTGCTGCCACCAAGGGGCGTCAACGCTACACGCCCGTCTCGCGCCGTCAGGACCGTCCGGATGCCATCGCGTGGCTCGTGCGCAACCACCCTGAACTCACGGATGCAGAGATCGGCAAGCTTGTCGGCACGACGAAGTCGACGATCCAGGCCATCCGCAACCGCTCGCACTGGAACATCACGAACATCAAGCCGGTCGATCCGGTCACGCTCAGCCTCTGCTCGCAGCTCGAGCTCGACCTTGCGGTGGAGAAGGCGGCAGCGCGCAAGCCGCGGGTGACCCTGGCCGAGGTCAAGGGCTCGACCTTGAAGCCTGCCAGCGAGGCCGTGAAGCCGGAAGGCGAAGAGGATGCCCCGCAGATGAAGTACGATCCGGCATCGGTGTTCGCCTCGTTCCAGCGTGCGCGCAGCGACAAGTCCTGAGCGGCCATGCTGATGCGCCGCGGCCGGCCCGCGGCGCTCAGTTCCCGGCGGCCTGCGGGTTCACGTGCATCGGCGCTGGCTGGATCGTCTCGGCCTCGAAGGGTTCGCGCTGGGCGGCGGGAACCGGGCCTCGCCGGGCCAGGCGGTAGATCACAAAGCCCACGAACAGTGCGTGCATGAGCGCCGTATAGAAGAAGATCGCGTCAAGGCCGGCAGCGGCAATGACACCTGCGGCCACGACCGGGCCGAGTGCCGCCGCAGCGCCGTAGACAAACAGATTGCTGGAGGCGACCTGTGTCATCTCCTCGCGGCGCGCGTGGTCGTTGAGATGCGCGTTGGTCAGAGAGCCGATCGGAAAGGCCGTGGCGCCATAGAGTGCCCCTCCGGCGAAGAGCCATAGCCAGGCGTAGGCGACGAATGGCGACGGTGTTGCGAGCACAAGGCCTGCGACGACCGCGAGACCGGCGCAGATTCCGATGACGTAGCGACGGTCCATCAGATCCGAGAGCCGTCCCAGCGGCCACTGCGCCAGCGCACCGCCGAGGATCACAGCCGACATGAAAAGCGCAATGCCGTCGTCGGTCATGCCGCGGTGTCCGGCGTAGACGGGCGCAAGCGTCCAGAACGCGCCCGAGACGAGCCCGACCACGATCGCGCCAATCATGCCGACGGGTGAGAGCTGGTACAGGCGCGCCAGATGCAGGGTGACCGTCCGCGGGCGTGGTGGCTCTTCCTGGCGGGTCAGGCCCACGGGCAAGAGGCACATCATGGTCAGGATGGCGCAAACGGAAAAGAGCACGTGCGTCCCGGGATCGGCGAGGGTGAACAGGAACTGCCCACCCATAAGCGCGAGGTTGTTGACGGTCGCATAGATCGTGAAGATCCGGCCCCGGATCGCGTTTGCCGCCTGCTGGTTCAGCCAGGCCTCGAGCACGGCGAACATGCCCGCGGCGCAGAAGCCGATCCCTGCCCTCAAGGCCGCCCACACGAAGGGCGAGATCACAAGCGCATGGACCAGGACCAGTGCCGCCGTCATGGCCCCGAGCACGGCAAAGGTCCGGATCTGGCCCACGCGTGCGGTCAGGCGGGGGGAAAACCAGCAACCGGCGACGAAGCCCACAAAGTAGGCCGAACCCATGAGGGCGATGGCCGTACTTGAGAAACCTTCGGCGTGTGCCCGCACGGGTACGAGCGTGCCCTGCAGCCCGTTGGCGAGCAGCATGACAACGGCGGTGGCCAGCAGCGCAAAGATGCGGGCGATATCGGGGAAGGTCACGCGGGTCGACATGGGGCGGTACTTATCGCCGCCGGACTGATGCAGCCAGTGACCGCGATTACGCGGGGCGCTCTGCCGCAGGGGGACGCCCTTGGGCCGGCCGCCAGCGCCTGCCTGCTGGCCGGGCACGTTGCCCGGTGGGCAGCGCTTGGCTAGTTTGCGCCCCGACGCTTCATTGCCAGTGGGGAGAAACCATGACCGCCGCGACCGGACACCGCAACCCGTACGAGACCGATCTCGACAAGAACCCTGCAAACTTCCAGGCGCTGTCGCCGCTGAGCTTTCTTGAGCGGGCGGCCCTCGTCTATCCCGAGCACACGGCCATCCTGCATGGGGAGCACAGCTACAGCTACGCGACATTCTACGCGCGCTGCCGCCGGCTGGCCTCGGCCCTGTCGAGGCGCGGGATCGGGATCGGCGACACGGTTTCGGTCCTTGCCCCCAACATTCCGGCGATGCTCGATGCGCATTACGGCGTCATGATGACAGGCGGTGTGCTGAATGCGATCAATTATCGTCTCAGCGCGCAGGAAATCGCCTTCATCCTCGACCACGGCGAGGCACGGGTGCTGATGGTGGATCGCGAGTTCGGCGCCCTTGCCCGTGAAGCACTCAAGCTCTGCAAGGCCAAGCCCTACCTGATCGGGATCGATGACCCCTTCTTCAAGGGCGGCGAGCTGATCGGCGAGATCGAATACGAGGCCTTCCTCGAGACCGGCGACCCGGATTTCGAATGGTCGCTGCCGGAAGACGAGTGGCAGGCAATTGCACTGAACTACACAAGCGGAACGACGGGAAACCCAAAAGGGGTCGTCTTCCACTCCCGCGGCGCCTACCTGCTTGCGCTCGGCAACGTGATCTCGGCGTCGATCCGCTCGCATCCGGTCTATCTGTGGTCGCTGCCAATGTTCCATTGCAATGGCTGGTGCTTCACGTGGACGATCTCGGTGGTGGCAGGCACCCATGTCTGCCTTCGCCGCGTGACGGCCGCCAACATGTACGAAGCCTGCATGCGCTACGGCGTCACCCACATGTGCGGCGCGCCGATCGTCATGAGCATGCTAGTCGATGCGACAGAGGACGAACGCAAGCCCCTGAAGAACAAGATCGAGTTCATGACCGCGGCCGCCCCTCCCCCGGCGGCGACTCTGGCGCGCATGGAGGCTGCCGGCTTCCAGGTGCATCATGTCTACGGGCTGACCGAGACCTATGGCCCGGCCGTCGTCAATGCATGGCATTCGGAATGGGATGCGCATGACCTCGAGGAGCGCGCCCGCATAAAGGCCCGACAGGGCGTGCGCTACACCGTGCTCGAGGCCCTGGCCGTGAAGGATCCGCAGACCATGAAGGATGTCCCGCGTGACGGACAGACGATGGGCGAGGTCTTCTTCCGTGGAAACGTCGTCATGAAGGGCTACCTGAAGAACCCCTCGGCGTCGGCGGCTGCCTTCAAGGATGGCTGGTTCCACTCCGGCGATCTTGGCGTGTGGCACAAGGATGGGTACATCCAGCTCAAGGACCGGTCGAAGGACATCATCATCTCTGGCGGTGAAAACATCTCGTCGATCGAGGTGGAAGACGTCCTGATGAAGCATCCGGCTGTGGGCCTTGCAGGCGTCGCCGGCAAGCCTGATGAGAAGTGGGGCGAGACGCCGGTTGCCTTCATCGAACTCAAGAAGGGGGCGAGCGCGACGCCGGAGGAGATCATCGCCTTCGTGCGCAGCCACATCGCTGGCTACAAGGTGCCCCGCACGGTCGTGTTCTGCGAATTGCCGAAGACGTCGACCGGCAAGATCCAGAAGTTCAAGCTTCGCGACATGGCGCTCAAGACCTGAGCCGCTGCAGGCATGAAAACGCCCCCGAAGCGCGCTATGCGCCGGGGGCGGCATGGGAGTCCTGAACTGTCCTGATTACTGGATCTCGAGCTTCAGCCTCTGGATCTCTTCCTTCAGGCGCAACTTCTTCTTCTTCAACTCCGCGAGCACTATGTCGTCAGGGTGGGGTCGGTGCTGCTCAGCCCTGATCTGTTCTTCGAGTTTGTAATGCCTATCCGTAAGCTCCTGGATATGCGACTCTAGGCCCATTGACGTGCCTCCGTGCTTTGAGGCGTCAACAGGAACACAAAACAGTGCATTTGTCAGCGGCGATGTTGAGGCGGTAACAAATTTTGTGTTAATCGGCACCATGCTGCGGTGCACTGCTTCCGCTTCGCAAGAGCACGTGGCCTGGCCGCTTCTTGTGACTGCGAGAGAAGCCGGCCGCGACATGTGGTATTGTCTTGTATGCGCTGTCTCACTCCCCTCGGGCTAATGCGAAGGTCATGGGATCCTCAAACAACAACGACAACAAGGATCCTCCGCAGCTGATGCTGGTCGGGGGCCTGCAGGCCGATGCAATGGACCTGCTGCCGGAAGGCGTCGATCCGTCCACCGTCGACAGGGCGACGCTCCAGCAACTGGCCGACCTCAAGCGGCAGCACCGGGAACTGGATGCGGAAATCCAGGCGCTGGTGACAAGCGCTGCGAGCGACCAGCTGCTGCTCAAGCGGCTCAAGAAGCGCAAGCTGATGCTGAAGGACCAGATCACGCAGATCGAAGACTCGATGCTTCCGGACATCATCGCCTGAAGGGCGATCAGGACCTGGGCCTTGCTCCACCCTTGGCGGTGTACATCGCGCGGTCAGCGTTCTCCATCGCGCCGTCGACATTCTCGCCTTTCTGGAACACGTGTACGCCGTGGGTCATGGAGAGCGCGATTTTCTGGCCGTTCCACTCGAAGGGCGTGCGGGCGAGCTCGGCGGCAAGGAACGCCGCCTTGCGTTCGGCGGCTTCCCGATCGGCCTTGGCCATGATCAGGCCGAACTCGTCACCGCCGAGGCGACCGATCACATCCGACTCGCGGACGTTGTCGGTCAGGATCCTCGCCACATGCCGCAGGACGGCGTCGCCGGCTGCGTGACCGTGACTGTCATTGACCGCCTTGAACCCGTTGAGGTCAAAGTAGACGATCGAGGCGGTCAGGTCGTAGCGCTCGCCGAAATCGAGGATGCGCGACATCTCGCGCACGAAGGCGCGCCGGTTCAGAATGGGCACGAGCGCGTCCTGGTCGGCCAGGGCCTGGATCGATTCGAACTGGCTGCGCATCTGCTCGAGCTCGACGCGCAGGCGGTCGACCTCTCCCATCAGGGTCATGATGGCGTCGCGGACGCGCGGGGTGAATTCGCCCTCGGGGATGCCCAGCACCGAGGCGACCTCGCCGGGCGCACGTGCCGGTGTGGCCTGGCCTGCTGACGTTGCCTTCTGAACGGACGTGTAGGCGCCGACGCCGGAGGCGCCAGAGACTGAACCGGGGCGGTTGCCTGTTACCTTCATGCCTTTCCACTATAGCGCAATCCGGGCGCAACCGCCGTCACGAATCGTTAACAGAAAGACTGCGACCAATTGCTTAACGACGGCAGACTTCCGGATTTCACTGGACGGGCCAAACCATTATAATGCGGCGCTTCTCACGTGTCGGGGACACCGGGTCCCGCAGGGCACACATCAGGAAGCGCAAGGCCGTCATGGCCACCAAACCCAATCCCACGAGCGAACGATCGCAGGCCGATGTCGGCATCATCATGGGCAGCCGCTCGGACTGGTCCGTGATGTCGGAGGCTGCCGACATTCTGGAGAAACTTGGCGTCAGGCATGAGGTGCGGGTCGTCTCGGCCCACCGCACGCCCGATCGCCTGTTTGCCTATGCCAAGGGCGCCCGGGCGCGGGGCCTGAAGGTCATCATTGCGGGGGCCGGCGGTGCTGCGCACCTGCCGGGCATGGCGTCCTCCATGACGACCCTGCCCGTGCTGGGCGTGCCGGTGGCCGCGACGGGGCGCAACGGGATGGACAGCCTGCTTTCCATCGTGCAGATGCCCGGCGGCGTGCCTGTCGGGACCCTTGCCATCGGCAAGCCGGGTGCCAAGAACGCCGGTCTGCTTGCGGCGGCGATCCTTGCGCTTGGCGACAAGGAGCTGGCCAAGCGCCTCGACGCCTTCCGTGCCCGGCAGACGGCCGACGTGCCGGAAGCACCCTTCGATGAAGACAATGGCCGCTGACAACTCGCGCGTCGTGCGTCCGGGAGGCACGATCGGGATCCTGGGCGGTGGACAGCTTGGCCGCATGCTCGCCATGGCGGCGGCGCGGCTCGGCCTGAAGTGCGCCATCTATTCACCTGAAGCCGGTTCACCGGCGTTCCAGGTCAGCGACTGGCACGTGGTGGCCGCCTACGAGGACCATGAAGCGCTTGCGGACTTCGCGCGGCGGGTCGATGTCATCACCTATGAATTCGAGAACGTGCCTGCCGACACGGCCGCTCTGCTTGGCCGGCTGCGGGCCGTGCGCCCCTCGCCACTCGCGCTTGGCGTGATCCAGGACCGGATCGCCGAGAAGACCTTCGTGAGAAAAGCCGGGATTGGAACGGCTGCGTTCGTGGCGGTGGACAGCGAGGCCGCGCTCGCGGACGCGCCCGCGGTCACGGGCCTTCCGGCTGTGCTCAAGACAGCCCGGTTCGGCTATGACGGCAAGGGCCAGCGCATGGTGCGCGCCGCAAGCGAGCTTTTGCCAGCCTGGGAGGCACTGCACCGTGCGCCCTGCATCCTCGAGGGTTTTGTCGCGTTCAGACGCGAGTTGTCGCTTGTGGCTGCGCGCGGCATCGACGGGCGCGTGGCCTGCTATGACCTCGTCGAGAACCGGCACGAGGACCACATCCTGCGCACGACGCTGGCGCCGGCGCGCGCGCCGGCACGCACGCGCAGCGAGGCCCGCCGGAACGCTGCGACGCAGCTTGCGGACGACGACTATGTCGGCGTTATGGGGGTCGAGCTGTTCGAGACCGAGGCCGGTGGGCTGCTGGTCAACGAGATCGCGCCGCGCGTCCACAATTCAGGCCACTGGACGATCGATGCCTGCACGGTCAGCCAGTTCGAGCAGCACATGCGCGCGGTGGCCGGATGGCCGCTCGGCGACCCGGTCCGCCACTCGGATGCGGTGATGACAAACCTTCTCGGGGAAGAGATCGAGCGCTGGCAGGAACTGGCGGCCCAGCCCTCGACCGCGGTCCACCACTATGGCAAGGGGGATGCGCGGGCCGGGCGAAAGATGGGCCACGTGACGCGGCTCTATCCGCTGGGCCTCAGGCCTGCCGACTAGCGGCCGGGGTAACGCAGCGCGCCGAGGATCGTCAGCGGATTGGGCAGCGTGCCTGCGACCTTGATGACGGCGGCCTTGACCTTCTCGATCTGCATCACGTCGGCAATGCGGCGGTCGAGGAACTTCCAGGTCTCGTCGTTGCCTTCGCTATTGTCACCGAACCAGTAGATCATGGTCGAGGTGAGGACGCCGGACAGCAGGCCGCGCTTGGTGTAGAAATTGAAATCCGTCGAGGTGTCCCCGATGGCGCGCCAGATCATGTCGCAGGTCCGGTAGACGCAGGCCGCGCCATCAAGCGCATATTGCGGCAGGGCAAACAGGGCAGCACCACGCCGCGCGGCTTCGCGGTGGGCGGCAATCACCTCGATGCGCTTGCGCACGGCAAAGGCCACGCGCTCGCGGACCTTCATGGACTTGAGGTCGGCTGCCAGGATCAGGGCTTCGGCCGCATCGTCGGCCTTGTGCGAGAAATACGTGATCGCATCGGCGATGCCCCTGGGAAACGCGATGCGTACTCCGGCCTCGTCAATGCCGAGGCGCGATGCCGCATCGGCAAGGGCGCGGTCTGTCCAGCCATCGAAGGCCACATGCGGCAGGATCTCGGCCAGCAGCTTCTCACGCAGGTCGTCGCCGTGGGTCTTGGTGTCGCTCTTCATGTTTTTCCTTCGAGCCAATGCCTGATCTCGCTTTCAAAAATGAGCCGGGACAGGTCTTTCATTCTCTGCGGGTAGAGGATGCCGTCAAGGTGATCGCATTCGTGCTGGACCACGCGGGCATGGAAGCCCTTGGCCACGCGCTCGATCCGCTTACCGTCCAGCCCGAAGCCGCTATAGCGGATATGGGCGGGGCGCTCGACCCAGCCCCTCAGGCCTGGCACGGAGAGGCAGCCTTCCCAGCCGCCCTCGCGCGCGGGCGAGAGGACCTCGATCTCGGGGTTCACCAGGACCGTCAGGGGGGCCGTGTGCTCGAACATCTCGGCCTCGGACAGGCCCGGATCGGCCCGGCCAACGGGGGCCTGGAAGACCACAACCCGGACGGGTTCGTAGACCTGGGGGGCGGCCAGGCCCGCGCCGGGGGCATCGATCATGGTTTCCACCATGTCCTCGACGAGGCGCCTGAGCTCGGGATCGGCCAGATCCGTGACCGGTTCGGCTTTCTGTGCCAGGACAGGATGGCCCATCCTGGCGATCTTGCGGATTGTCATGGGGGAGATATGAGCCTTGCGGCCGCACCCGGCAAGGGTGGACAGGGGCGGTTGTCTCTGGTAACTAGCGCCCCTTCGTGAGGGTCGGTCGCCAGAGAACCTGCCCTCTTTCCTTGACTTACCAGACTTAATCCGGAGGTTTTCCTTGCAGATCGTCGTGCGTGACAACAATGTCGACCAAGCCCTGAAGGCGCTCAAGAAGAAGATGCAGCGCGAGGGCCTGTTCCGCGAGATGAAGTTGCGCAACCACTTCGAGAAGCCATCGGAAAAGCGCGCCCGCGAGAAGGCTGAAGCCGTCCGCCGCGCCCGCAAGCTGCACCGCAAGAAGCTGCAGCGCGAGGGTCTCCTGCCCAAGACGCCGCGTGTGGCCCGTCCGGCCCGTCCGTAAAAGGTCGTCGCCGCCCAGAATAGCGCCGCGGATCCCCCTGGGGACCGCGGTTTTTTCTTGCCTGATCGGGCGGCTCAGATGCGCCTTGGCGGGCTGAAGAGGTCGCGCAGGAAACCGGAGAAGCTAGCCGGCGCGTCGGGGCGCAGGAGGTTGGCCCGGAAGACCCGCGCGACGAGCCTGATGAGCCACCAGAGCGTCAGGGCGCTGACCACGAAAGAGCCGAGGATGTCGATGCCCTCGGGCGAACTGAGAGAGCGGACCATCATCGTGAAGGGCGCAAAGAACGGCACGTAGGACGCAAAGCGGGCGAACGCGCTTTCAGGGGCATAGGCCACCACCAGCGGCAGCATGCAGATCGGCATGGTCACCAGCGTCGCGGGCGCCACGACGGCCTGGGCGTCGGAGATCGAATTGGCCGCGCTGCCAGCCGCGAGGAAGAAGGCCCCCACGGTCAGGTAGGACATCGCGAAGAAGACAGTGATCTGGAAGATCTGGGCAGGGCTCGAGATATTGCCCAGGAGTTCGGAGGCGATGACCTGCCCTGCCGGGAAGAAGACGCCGATGGCTGCAGTCACGGTGACAACCCAGACCACGACCAGGAACAGCGCCAGAAGCAGGCCTGTGAGGAGCTTGCCCGCCATCAGGGTTTCGGCCCTGACACAGGACAGAAGCAGCTCGGCGACGCGGTTGCTCTTTTCCTCGACGAGCGCCATCACGACCATGTTGGCGGTCATGAAGAGGGCGAAGAAGAGCATGAAGTAGACGAGGTTTGCCGCCAGCACCTGAAGCTGGCGCACGCCCGTCACGGCGCCCAGTTTCTCGGGATCGGGGTCGACGGCCCCAATCTGGCTGGCGGTGCCGATGATCCGCTCGGCGGAGGCCGGAGGAACCGCAAGGTCGGCGGCCGCGAGGCGCCGCAGCTCGAGATCCATGGCACTTCGCAGGAACTCCCGCAGTCCCGGCCTGTTGAGGTCATCGGCGAGGTAGGTCGCCGACGCCGAGCCGTCGAGAACGCCGGGCGGCACCACGAGGATCGCCCAGAGGTGAACGGGCCCGAAAGGCCCGGGTGTGAGCTTCTCGGCCGACAGGAACGGCTGGGCGGTGGCGGCGAGATCCGTGGCGCCGGCAAGTTCCCCCGGCAGGTCGATGCGGATGAACTGGTCAGTGGGTTCGTTGAAGGACGGCGCGCCGGGCTTGAGATAGGGGCGCAGCGCGATGAAGGCGGCGATGGTCCCGCCCTTCGCCTCGAGGGCGCTGGCTGTCGCCTTGCTGAACGGATCCGCATCGAGAAGCAGGGTTGCCAGCGCAGGGTCGCCGGCCCGCAGCTTCTCCTCGTCGGCATTTTCCTTCGCATAGGCATTCAGCGCCAGGAGCCCGCGCTCAAGCCTCTCGCGGACGATGGCCTGGTCGATGGCCGGGATCATGCGTCCGGTCGGGTCAATGACGGCAAAGTGCCTGATGGGGGCGCCAAGAAGGGCGAGCTGGCTCTGCGATGCGCTCGGAACCCAGCCCACCAGCAGAAGGTAAAACAGCGGCAGCATCACGCCGAGCAGGAAGGGGCGCGACGTGGCGTGCTGCACGAAGCCGTGCCAGGCGATGATCCATGTCTCCCTCATGGGACAAGGCCCTCCGCGTTGCCACCCGCCAGATAGACGAAGATCTCGTGCAACGGCGGGGCCGATGTGTCGAAGCGGGTGAGCTTGACGCCCTTCTCGAAACAGGCCGACAGGATGAGCTGCGGGTCCGAGCCAGCGGAGAGGAAGACCTCCCACCAGCCCACGTTGTCGTGCGGGGGCACGACGCGCGCGACGCCGGGAAGGCCAGCGAGGAACGACAGGTCGTTCGGGGATTCGAGCTTGACGCTGCGGGGCATCACGGCGCGGGCCTCCTGGAGGGTGCCGTCGAAGGCCTTGTTGCCCTTGACCAGGATCACGAAGCGGTCGCACAGGCGCTCGGCGTGGCTCATCGTGTGGGTCGAGAACAGGACGGTCGCGCCGTTGCGGGCGAGCTTGCGGATCGCGGCCTCGAGCTCGTTCTGGTTGATCGGGTCGAGGCCTGAGAAGGGTTCGTCGAGGATGATCAGCGAGGGTGTGTGCGCAATCGCGGTGGCGAGCTGGATCTTCTGCGCCATGCCCTTCGACAAGGCTTCGATCCTGCGGTCCTTTACGTGAGCAAGGCCAAGTTCCTCGAGCAGCTCAAGTGCGCGCTTGCGGGCTGTGGCCGCCCAGAGGCCCTTCAGGCGGCCGAAATAGACGATCGTCTCGAATGCGGTCATGCGCTTGTAGAGGCCGCGCTCCTCGGGCAGGTAGCCGATGCGATGCTGAACCGCGCGACCGGGCGGCTTGCCGAACAGGGTGATTGTGCCTTCGGTCGGGGTCGAGATGCCGAGGATCATGCGCAAGGTCGAGGTCTTGCCGGCGCCGTTGGGACCGAGCAGGCCCACGATCTTGCCTTCAGGCGCGATGAAGCTGACGCCGTTTACGGCGGTGAAATCGCCGTATCGCTTGGTCACGCCCTTCAGTTCAAGTACCGGATTTTCCATTGCCCCACTGCCCCGGGCGAGACAACCACGGCGGGGACGTGCGGATCAACAGGAGTTTCGGCAATGCGGCCAAATGGTTAGCGTTTGGGCCTCAATGCGGGAATTTGCTGGCGCTTCGGTGTCCCACGACAATCTTCCAGTCCCCGTCGCGCTCGGCCAGGGTCAGGGTCATCGTGCCCTCGAACTTCATCGAGAACTGGCCATTGGCCGCGACGGTCTGGGAATACCGGAAGGTCGCCACCGCGGATTCGTCGGTGAGCATCGAGATTTTCATGTCGTAGGCTTCGAAGTGCGACTCGGGGAAACCTGCGAAGTAGTTGGTCAGCGCGGTCACGGCCGCCGTCTTGGTTTCGTAGACGACCTCGCCGTTCTCGATCCAGACAAAGCCCGGACCGTCGGCCAGGAGTTCGCCGGCACCCGGCGCGTCATGCGCGTTGACCTTGGCGACGTATTGCTCGATGGCGGCCTTTGCCTCGGGGGCTACCTCGGGGACACTGGAGGTGCTGCCCGTCGGCGCAAACGGGTTCTCGCAGGCGGCCAGCAACAGCGACCCGCCGATCACCGGAATGAGCATGAGGTGACGGAGTTTCATCCTGAACGTTCCCTGGGAGATGCTGCCCTATCTCTAGCGTGCCCGCAGCATCGTGACAGCCCCACCGATTGCGCAACCTGAAAATCCGGCGAATGTTAACGCTGTCAAGGCCTGCATGCAGGCAGGCCCCCCGGCTAACCAAGGGACTTCACGATCTCCTCGGTCATCTTCTTCGCGTCGCCGAACAGCATCATCGTGTTGTCACGGAAGAATAGTTCGTTCTCGACACCGGCGTACCCCGAACCCATGCCCCGCTTGATGAACAGCACTGTCTTCGCCTTTTCCACGTCGAGAATGGGCATGCCGTAAAAGGGGGATTGCGGGTCTGTCTTGGCCACCGTGTTCGTCACATCGTTGGCACCGATCACATAGTCCACGTCGGCCATTGCGAACTGGCTGTTGATGTCCTCGAGCTCGAAGACCTCGTCATAGGGAACGTTGGCCTCGGCCAGCAGCACATTCATGTGGCCGGGCATGCGACCGGCGACGGGATGGATGGCGTAGGAAACCTTGACGCCCTCCTTCTTCAGCTTGTCGGCCAGCTCGCGCAGGGCATGCTGGGCCTGGGCGACTGCCATGCCGTAGCCCGGGACCACGATGACGGACGAGGCGTTCTTCATGATGAAGGCCGCGTCCTCGGCCGAACCCTGCTTGATGGGGCGCGTTTCCTGCTTGCCGGCGGGGCCGGCCGTCTCGCCGCCGAAGCCGCCGAGGATGACCGAGAAGAAGCTGCGGTTCATGCCTTTGCACATGATGTAGCTCAGGATGGCGCCTGACGAGCCCACGAGGGCGCCAGTGATGATCAGCGCCGAATTCTCAAGCGTGAAGCCGATGCCGGCGGCAGCCCACCCGGAGTAGGAATTCAGCATCGAGACGACGACGGGCATGTCGGCGCCGCCGATCGGGATGA
>DAISVV010000060.1:7293-14358 GCA_036840015.1 Micropepsaceae bacterium | reverse complement strand
CCTTGCGCACCCCCGCCTTCGCGGCCGGACTGTTCTTGGCCACATCCGACACCAGCGGGAAAGGCTCTGCCTCAGACACCTGCGCGCCAATCCCGTAGAGCGTATAGGGTGGTGGAAGGTCCGCCCGGGCCATCAGGGGAAGAAGCGTCAGCAGCAACAGGCTTGCAGCAAGGGAAAGGGCTTTCATCCGGGAGGGCTCCGTTGTGTTCGGTTTACCAAAACTACCAACCGCGCGCGCCAGCCACAACATTCTATTGACCCATGGCCGCTTTCATCGAATTGTGCGGGCCCATGAGAACGCGCACGCTCCTCGCCCTGCTTTTGCTCGCGGCCATCCCGGCCTGCGGCGAAGCGCCAAAGAAACAGGCCACATCCCAGGAAGCGGCGATCCGCAAGCCCTGCACCACGCCCGAACAGGCAGGCGCACGCGCCGCCGAGATCACGAGGAAACTTGTCGAGCGCCGCCGGAAGGATGCGATCACGGCAGACGAGTATGCCGCCTACAACAACATGATGAGCGCCGGCTTCCGGGCCTGGGCCGAGAAGCAGGATCTCAAGGCATACTGCGCGACCCTCGATCAGGTTTCAGCAAGGGCCGCCCTCGACTGACGCCACCGCTCCCTCGAGGTGCCGACCTCAGGGACGGTAGCCCGTACCCCGTGTCCCCCGCCCCCGCAGCGGTGCCGCCAGGTGCGCAAAGTCGCAAAGTACGCGCCGCGTATCGCGCGGATCGATGATCTCCTCGATACCGAACTTCTCCGCCGTCCGGAACGGCGAACGCACACGGTTGAGCCGGCCTTCGATCTCCGCGCGCAGCGCCACGGGATCCTCCGACGCATCAAGTTCCCGCCGGTACGCCGCTTCTATGCCGCCCTCCAGCGGCAGTGACCCCCAGTCGCCGGACGGCCACGCATAGCGGAACGGCAGACGCGCCGCATTGTGCATCGCAGCCCCCGCAACCCCGAAGGCCTTGCGGATGAGGATCGTGCACCACGGCCCCTGCGCCTGGTAGATCGCCGTCAGCGCCCGCGCGCCATGCCGGATCGTCGCCGCCTTCTCGGCGTCGAGCCCGATGCGGAAACCCGGCACGTCGACAAGATGCACCACGGGAAGATGGAAGGTCTCGGCAAGGTCGATGAAGCGCACCACCTTCTGGCTCGACTCCGCCGTCCACGCGCCGCCATAGACATAAGGATCGCTCGCCAGGATCGCGACCGGCCAGCCATCGAGCCGCGCCAGCCCGCAGATCGACGAGCGTCCGTGGTGCCGGCCGATCTCGAAGAATGATCCCCTGTCGACGACAGCCTCGATGATCGAGCGCATCTTGTAGACCTGCCGGCGTGACTGCGGCACGATTTTGATGAGCTTCTCCTCCCGCCGGGCAGGATCATCTGTCACCGGGCCGCGCGGCGGCACGTCATGCACCGACGAGGGCAGATAGGACAGGAACTGCCGTGCGCGCTGAAATCCCTCCGCCTCGCTGGCAACCTCGTCATCGACGGCACCATTCGTGGCGTGAATATGGCTGCCGCCAAGTTCCTCCTTCGTCAGGTCTTCGCCGATCTGCTTTACGACCGGCGGGCCGGCCGTGAACATCTGCGCCGTGCCCTTCACGATCATCGAGTAATGGCTCGTCACGACGCGCGCCGCACCAAGCCCGGCAACCGATCCCAGCGCGAGCGCCACCACGGGCACGCTCTGCAGGTTCGCAACCACAAGGTCCCACGCCGGATTGGCCGGCACATAGGTAAAGCCCGTCTGTTCGTAGGTCTTGACCGAACCGCCCCCGCCCGACCCGTCGACCAACCGGATCATCGGCAGTCGAAGCTCCAGCGCCATCTGTTCGGCGACTTCCTGCTTGCGCTTGCCAGCCATGTCGGCCGAGCCACCACGCACGGTAAAGTCATCGCCGGCAACAACGACGGGCCGCCCGTCGATCATGCCACGCCCGAAGATGAAGGGCACCGGCACGAAGGACTGCACCTGCCCGTCCTCGCCATGCACGGCCGAACCCGTGATCGACCCGATCTCGTGGAACGACCCGGCATCCAGAAGCCCATCGATCCGCTCCCTGACCGTCAGCTTGCCCAGCGACCGGTGCCTGGCAACGCGTTCCTCGCCGCCCATCTGCTGCGCCAGCGCCTTGCGCGCTTCGAGTTCACGGACACTGTCTTCCCAGCTCATGCGCAACCCGACCCGTCGATTGCCCGCGCACGGCGCGTGGCCCCGATGGCCAGGCGTTCCAAGCACGCGACGGGCAAAGGCTGCCCAATCCGCCTGCATTTGTCCATGGCAGCAGGAGAGCCTAGCCCGCGCTGGCCTGGCGTGCTTCGATCTGTTCGCGGATCGACGCCTGCTCGGCCCGGCCCAGCGGGAAGGACCACACAAGCATCAGCGCAATCGCCTTCAGGCCCACCGGCACCATCGCATAGAGCGCCGTCAGCAGCATGAGCGCCTCGGGGCTGTTGCCGCTCTTGCCAGAGGCATCAAGCGCGCTGGCGTTGAAGCCCTGCGACTCGAGCAGGGGAAACGACAATGCGGCCAGCGCAAACGACATCTTCGTCACGACGCCCCAGATGGCAAAGAACACGCCGGCCCTGTTCTGTCCCGTGTTGAGCGTGTCGAGGTCGATCACGTCGGCCTGGATCGAGCTGGGGATCGCAAAATCCGCACCGGCCGCCATGCCCGTCAGGATCGTGATGATGAGAAACGGATAGAGTTCGCCCGGGCTCACGACGAAAGGCGTCAGCGAGAAGATCGCCGACGCAAGGATCATCGACGTGCACCACGTCCGGTGCTTGCCGATGACGCGCGACACCAGGAGCCACGCCGGAATGGCGAGCATCGCACTCAGGAAATAGGCAAGCAGCAGAGGACCATACATGTCCGGCAGGCCCAGCACATGGCCGACAAACAGGATGAAGAGCGTCGCCGGCAGGCTGTTGGCGAATGAATTGACCAGATAAGCCGTCAGCAGGCGGACGAACGGCTTGTTGGCGAAGATCTCGCGCAGGCGGAACGACGGCCCTTGTCCGCGCGGCGGCGCGCGCTCGGCATCAGGCACTCTCATCAGCGCGATCGCCACGGTGATCACGAGCGCGGCAACGATCGTGTAGCCCACCGCATTCATGTGCTGCCGGGGATCGGTGATGCCGAAGCCCGTCATGGCGGCCGGAATGGAAACCACGAGCAGCGTTCCGGCAAGGCCGAGGCCCTCCCTCACGCCGACGATGGTGGTGCGCGTGTTGTAGTCGCTCGACAGTTCGGCGCCCCACGCCGAATAGGGCAGCAGCAGCATCGTCCAAGCCAGCGTCAGCCCGGCCATCCCCGCCGCAAACCACATGATGTCGGTCTGCGCGGGCGGCACGAACAGCATCAGCACCGTGAAGATCGTGAACGGCACGGCCGTGGCGATCCAGATCTTCCGGCGCCCGAACCGGGACCGTGTGCGGTCAGACAGGAACCCGATGATGGGATCGGTGAACGCATCGAACACACGGCAGGCCACGACCACATAGCCGACGAGGTTCAGCGCCAGCCCCATATTCTGGGAATAAAAGACCGGGAGCAGCACATAGGGAGGCAGAAGCAGCATCGCAAAGGCGAAGGCCGGCAGCCCGTAGGCCGTCAATGTCCATCTGGACAGAGAGGTCGCATTCGATGACATTGCCCTGATCCGCTCCTGTCCCCACCCCGTAGATGCACCATGCCCAAGATCGCAATCATCGGTTCCGGAATATCCGGCCTGGCCTCAGCCTATTTCCTGAAGCGCAAGCATGACATCACGTTGTACGAAAAGGAAGATCGCCTCGGCGGACACAGCAGGACAATTACGGTCCGCAAGGACGGCCGGATCATTCCTGTCGATACCGGCTTTATCGTGTTTAACGAGCGCAACTACCCCAACCTGACGGCACTTTTCGCCGAACTGGGTGTCCCCGTGAAGGACAGCGACATGACTTATGCCATGTCGGTGGGCGATGGCGAATTCGAGTGGGGCGCGCAGGACCTCAACACCATTTTCGGCCAGCGCCGCAACATCTTCCGACCCTCCTTCTATCGCCTCTTCGGGGAAGTGATGCGCTTCAATCGCGCCGCCGAGGAAGCCGTGGCAGCCAAACCCGTGATCTCGCTGGGTGACCTGATCGCGTCCATGGGCCTGAGCGAGAAGTTCCGCCAGCTCTACCTCCTGCCGATGTCAGGGGCGATATGGAGCTCCCCACCCCGCCAGATGCTGGCCTTCCCGGCCAAGGTATTTGTCGACTTCTTCCGCAACCACGGCCTCTTGGCCATGAGCGGCCAGCCGCAATGGCGCACCGTCGACGGCGGCTCGAAGGAGTATGTCGCCCGCATTGCGGCCAGTCTCGGTGACACCGTGAAGGCAGGCTGCGCAGCTGTGTCCGTCCGCCGCGACAAGGCAGCCGTCCACGTCACCGACACGACCGGAGCAACCACGTCATTCGACCACGTCATCTTCGCGTGCCACTCGGACGAGGCCCTCGCCCTGCTTGCCGACCCGACCGCGGGCGAGGCAACGGCCCTTGGCGCCATCCGCTACCAGCGCAATGACGCAATCCTCCACGCCGACCCGCGCTTCATGCCGCGTCGCCAGCGCTGCTGGGCAAGCTGGAACTACAAGTCCGACGGCAAGGGAAACGAGCCCGCCGTCTCGGTCACCTACTGGATGAACCGCCTCCAGGGCATCGACCGGTCATTCCCGCTCTTTGTCACCCTGAACCCGCAGTCGAAAGTGGCCGACAGCAACATCTACGACCGCCACGTCTTCCACCATCCCGTGTTTGACGCCCCCGCCATCTCGGCCCAGCGCGACATCGCCGGCATGCAGGGCCAGAACAACACCTGGTTTTGTGGCGCCTATCTGCGCCATGGATTTCATGAAGACGGGCTGCACAGCGCGCTGAAGGTTGTTGAGCAACTCGGCTGTGCGCCCGCCTGGGCCGTTCTCGACTGACCCCTCAACCCAGGCGCAGCAGTTCTTCACGGATGCTCGGCTCCGAGCTTCGCGGTGACAGCCAGATGCCGAAGAACGGTGCGGCGAACCCCTCCGCCTCCATCTGCCCGGTGCCCCGGCCGTTCAGGTAGAACTGAACCGGACGGCCCGGAACATGCACCGCCGACAGCCGGTCACCCGACTTCACCGCGGGCAAGAGCTGCGCCAGCGGCTTGGCGAACTGCTCGAGCTGCCGGTCGGTCAGGGTTGGCGCCACCTTCTTCATTTCCGACAGCGTGCGCTCGACGATCTCTTCCGACGAGAACGACATGTTGTACTGGATGGTCAGCGCGAAGGTCGTGTCCATCGACCAGGTCGGCGCATCCGTCCAGAGCGAGACATCATAGGCCTTCAGGAACAGCCACGTCAGCGACGAGCGGCCATAGGGTTCGCGTGCCTGCACGACGCCCTGCAGTTCTGCGGGCTTGGCATGGGCAACACCGCCCATGACGAACAGCGAGGCAATCAAGGGAATGAGAATCAACAGCTTACGCATGGGCGAGCTCCACCTGGACGACATTTGTTCGATCTACGGAAAAAGCGGCTGCGCAGATCCCAAAATAGAACTGCCAGTTCCGCAGGAATGCATCTCCATGACCCAGCGCGCGGATGTCGGCCTCCGCGGCGGAGAACCGCTGCGACCATGTCCGCAGGGTCTTGGCATAGTCATGGCCGAAGCCATGGATATCGACGGTCTTCAACCCGGCACGATCGGCGTGGTGCGTGACCTGCTGCACCGATGGCAGCATCCCGCCCGGGAACACGTACTGCCGGATGAAGTCGCTGCGCGTGCGATAGCCTGCAAAAAGATCGTCGCGGATCGTGATGATCTGCAGCACCGCACGCCCGCCCCGCTTGAGGCGTTCCGAGAGGACCTGGAAATAGCGGGGCCAGTATTTCTCACCAACCGCCTCGAACATCTCGATCGACACGACGGCATCGAACGTGCCCTGGGTCCGGCGATAATCCTCGAGCCGCACATCCGCCTGCCCGCCCAGCCGTTGCGTGGCAAAGGCATGCTGCGCCGGCGAGACCGTGATGCCCGTGACCTCGTGGTTCCCGCGCACCGCCATCTCGGCAAATCCGCCCCAGCCACATCCCACCTCGAGGATCCGCGAACGCTTGTCGCCGATCCGCTCGAGGATCCGGCCGTACTTGTTCCGCTGCGCCGCCGCCAGCGCCTCGTCCGGCTGGCGATAAAGGGCGGAGGAATAGGTCATCGTCTCGTCAAGCCACAGCGAGTAGAACTCGTTGCCGACGTCATAGTGCGCCTTGATGTTGCGGCTGCTGCCCGCCTCGCTGTTGCGCCGCAGGATGGTGTTCAGCAGAACGAACCCGATGCGGTTCAGGAAGTTGCCGTGGGCATAGCCGTCAAGCTGGTCCAGGTTGATGAGGAACAGCGCAATCAGCCGCTCGACGTCGTCCGTCTCCCAGGCGCCCGCGATGAAATCCTCGCCAAGCCCGATGTCGCCGCGCGCAACGGCCCGCTCGATCACACCCCAGTCATGGATCTTGAAGGTGGCGCAAGGCCCCTCGAGGCGCCCGCGGACCACATGCTGTTCGCCAGCCGGGTCAATGAACGTGAGCGTCCCCGCCTCAAGGCCCTGAATGGCCTCAAGCCAGCGCTTCTGCACGATAGAACGGGGAACAAGGCCCATTACACTCTCCTGACGGCATTACGGCCGGTCAGGCATGTTGGATTAACCCGCGGCCAACGACGGCCAACCGCCGCCTGTAAGACGTCCAGCAACATAGAATGGCCGGAACGGCCGGAAAACATGGAATTTTGGAGCGGGCGAGGCGATTCGAACGCCCGACCCTAACCTTGGCAAGGTTATGCTCTACCCCTGAGCTACGCCCGCGCTCCAGGATGCAGGCAAGACTGGCCCGCACCCGCGTTAAGGCCGAGGGTTATGACTGAAACCCCAAGACGATGCAACACGATTCTGCTCGGTTAAGCGCCGGAAACCCGGCCTTTCCGGGCAGGCGCACCGCAACCGGCGTCAATTCACTTGCAAGCATTGGCGCCCTGCCTGCAACCTCGATCTCGGGGC
>DAISVV010000060.1:0-7193 GCA_036840015.1 Micropepsaceae bacterium | reverse complement strand
GGGGCGGACTGCCGGCATGGCTAGCAGGACGACACAGGACGAACTCTTCGCGCAACTCGATAGCCTCGGCATCAGGCACGCCACGATCACACATCCCCCCGTCTTCACCGTCGAGGAGGCAAAGCTCCACCGCGGCCCCGTCGTCGGCGGGCATACCAAGAACCTCTTCCTCAAGGACAAGAAGGACCGCTTCTACCTCGCCGTCACGCTCGAGGACGTGCCCGTCGACCTCAAGGCACTGGGCCCCCTCCTTGGCGCAGGCGGCAGGCTGTCCTTTGCCAGCCCCGACGCCCTGCGCGCGCTTCTCGGGGTCGAGCCCGGTTCGGTCACCCCGCTCGCGCTCATCAATGACCGCGACAGGAAGGTCCTGCCCGTCTTCGATACCGCCATGCTGGCCGTCTCACCCCTGAACTTCCACCCTCTCGCCAACACGGCCACGACGGCGATTTCAAGCGCCGATCTGCTCAGGTTTGCCCGCGGCATCGGCTGCGAACCCGTCTGCCTGAGCTTTCCGCGGCGGGACCCGGGCGCTATAAGCCTTGATCAGTAAACCACGAGGGTGGTTGGCATTTTCCCCCATCCACCCCATCTTGGTGACCAGATAGCGAGAGAACGCAAGCCATGCAGACCATTTTCGGCAACACCGGCGCCCCCGCGGGCAACCCGACCGACGGCCTCATCAAGGACACCTCCGAGCGCACCTTCGTCGCAGACGTGCTTGAGCCCTCGCGCGAGGTACCCGTCCTCGTCGACTTCTGGGCCCCCTGGTGCGGCCCCTGCCGCCAGCTGACCCCGATCCTCGAGAAAGTCGTTCGCGAGGCGAAGGGTGCCGTCAGGATGGTCAAGATCAACATCGACGAGAACAAGCGCATCGCCGCCCAGCTGCGCATCCAGTCGATCCCCGCCGTCTACGCCTTCCGCAATGGTCAGCCGGTCGACGGCTTCGTCGGCGCGATGAAGGAATCCGAGATCCGGGAATTCATCAAGCGCCTGTCCGGCGACACCGGCCCCTCGCCGGTCGACGAACTGCTGGCGCTCGCCGCGGAAGCCTTCAATGCGGGCGACCTTGGCACCGCAGCCCAGGCCTATGCCCGCATCCTCGGCGAGGAACCCCAGAACCCCGACGCCCTCGGCGGGATCGCGCGCTGCTATCTCGCCAGCGGCGACATCGACCGCGCCCGCCAGCCCCTCCCGCTAGTGCCCCCCGAGCACCTGCACCACGAAGCCATCGCCACCGTCGCAGCCCAGATCCGGTTGCGCGACCAGGCGCCCGCCGACGACAACCTCTCCGAACTCAAGGCGCGCGTCGAGGCCAGTCCCTCGAACCTGCAGGCCCGCTTCGACCTCGCGGCAGCCCTCGCCGGCGCCGGCAACGCCGAGGCGGCGATCGACGAGTACCTCGAGATCCTGCGCCGTGACAGGAACTGGAACGACGGCGCCGCACGCCAGCAGCTCCTCACCCTCTTCGAGGCGCTGGGCGCGGCCGATCCGGTCGTCAAGTCCGGACGGCGCAAGCTGTCGAACCTGCTGTTCTCCTGACATGACGGCAAGAGGCCCGCTGCCCGAGACGATCCCGATCTTCCCGCTGGAGGGGGCCTTGCTGCTGCCCGGCGGAAAACTCCCATTGCGCATCTTCGAGCCCCGCTACCTCGAGATGACCGATGACGCGCTCGCGACATACCGCCTGATCGGCATGGTCCAGCCCGCCGCATCTGGCGCCGGCAAGCCGTCCCTGTATTCAGTCGGCTGCGTCGGTCGCCTGACATCGTGGAGCGAGACCGATGAGAACCGCTACGCGATCGTGCTCACGGGCGTCTGCCGGTTCAGGCTGCGCGAGGAAGTCGCCGCCCCCCGCCTCTACCGCATGATCCACGCAGACTACACCGGCTTCCTGTCGGACATGGACGCCGAGGAAGGGACGGCCGACATCGACAGGACAAGGCTTGCGGCCGGCGTGAAGCAGTTCTTCGGACGCAACCACAAGGAAGACCTCTGGGCCACGATCAGCGAATTGCCGGCAGACCTTCTCGTCAATTCGCTCGCCATGGTCTGCCCCTTCGCGCCCGCCGAAAAACAGGCGCTGCTTGAGGCGCCGACGGTGACGGACAGGGCAAGGCTCCTGCTGGCGCTGATCGAGATGCATGTGGCAGGCTCGGAAGGAACCCTGCAGTGAATGACCCCACGCCCCCCGCACCCAAGGGCCGCGGCATCGACCCGAGGCTGCTTGAGATCCTGGTCTGCCCCGTGACCAAGGCCACCCTTCGCTACGACGCGGCACGCCAGGAACTCGTGTCCCTCGCCGCGCGCCTCGCCTTCCCCGTCCGCGACGGCATACCCGTCATGATCGTCGACGAGGCACGTGAGCTTCAGGACGGTGAACTGAAGTGAACAGCACCGCTCCCTGGCCGGTCAGCATCACCTACAATCGCGCCGAACGGCAGCTCCGGATCACCTTCGAGGACGGCGCGGCCTTCGCCCTGCCGGCCGAGTATCTGCGCGTCGAGAGCCCGAGCGCCGAGGTACAGGGACACGGCGCCGCCACCAAGGTGCTCGTGCCCGGCAAGCGCCTTGTCTCCATCCGCGCGATGGAGCCGGTTGGCCAGTACGCGATCCGCATCATCTTCGACGATGGCCACGACACGGGTCTCTTTTCGTGGAACTACCTTCACGAACTCGGCCAGCAGCAGCAAGCGCGCTGGTCGCAGTATGAACAGCGCCTGCGCGAGCAGGGGCTGACGCGGGACCCCTGATGCTGTCCCAGGCCCTGTTCGAGTACTGGCACATCCTGGCGCTCGGGGCCGCCATGATCGCATGGCGGATCTGGGGACACCACGTCACGGCCTACATGAGGCGCATGGACCAGAAGCGCGCCCATGCAGACCTCCAGGCCATGTACGACCGGGCAAATCCCAACTCCCACTTCCGCCATTCGGTCGAGCAGATCAACGAGGACACGCCCGGCGTCCAGCCTGATCCCGACAAGCCCGGCAGCTTTCTCTGGGCAGGCACGCGCTATGTTTCGCGGGAAACAGCCGAAGCCGCCCGCTGGCACCACGTGCTGTCCGAGGCGCGCAGCTTCTACAAGGACCTCGATCGCCAGCTCGGGAATCGCATCACGGGACGAGGCCCCGCAGACACGATCGACGGCAGCCGCCAATAGCCGACTTGCGTGCGATCACACCGGCTCGCCACGCAGCAGCCGTGGCAGGTTGCCCGCCTCGCCGCTGGCCTGGCGCATGAAGAGCGACTTCAGCGGCCCGAGCCCGTCGACAAGGTCGATCCCCAGCCGGCGCAGGCTGCGCAAGGGCGCAATGTCATTCGAGAACAGCCGGTTCAGCGCATCCATGGAAAGCGCAAACACGGTGTTGTCGATCCGCCGCCACGTCTCATAGCGCATCAGGGTGCTGCGGGCGCCTGGATCAAGGCCGAGGCGCCGCGCCTCAATCACGGTCTCGGCCATCGCTGCCACATCGCGCAGGCCCAGGTTCAGCCCCTGCCCGGCCAGCGGATGGACGGCATGCGCTGCATCCCCGACCAGCGCCACGCGGTCGGCAAGGTAGGTTTCTGCAAGGGAAAGCGAAAGCGGGTACGACCAGCGCGGGCCGACCAGCTGGATCTCGCCGAGATGATCACCGAAACGCTGCCGGACTTCGCTGGCGAACGCGTCATCCCCCAGCGCCATGTAGGCCTGCGCCAGCCGCTCGTTCTCGCTCCAGACGATCGACGAGCGGTTGCCGCGCATCGGCAGGATGGCAAAGGGTCCCGCCTCGAGGAACAGCTCGTGCGCCACGCCCCGGTGCGGCTTCTCGTGCGCGACAGTCGCCACGATACCGTGCTGCCGGTAGGGCCAGCCATGGGTGCGTATCCCGCAGGCCTCCCTGATGGGTGAATCCCGGCCGTCGGCCGCCACGCACAGCCGCGCTCGGATCTCCCCACCGCTTTCGGTACGCACACGGACCACGGAACCTTCCGCCTGGACCAGGCTCACGCGCGCAGGAGCGATGACCTTCAGGTGAGGGCACGACCGCGCCCGGGCATCAAGCGCCATGCGGAAATGCCGGTTCTCGACCATGTGGGCCAAGGGCTCGCTGCCGAGGTCACGGTGGTCGAAATGAAGCATGGCCGTCGACGCCCCGCCCCGCACCGTGCCATCGCCCACCACGATGTCGAGCACAGGTTCTGCGTGTGGCTCGACATGCGCCCACACCGACAGGACCTCGAGCATGCGCCGCGACGCGGGAGCAAACGAACTCACACGCCCGTCAAATGCGGCATCCCTGGCAATGGCGGGATCCGCACCATCGATGACGACCGTCTCGATGCCGCTCTGCGCAAGCGCGATCCCGAGCGTGAGGCCAACCATGCCCCCGCCAGCGACGACGACTTCCGGACTGTCGAAAACGCTCTGGCTCATGGATCCCGTTTATAAGGGGTCGCGACCGGCCAACCAATGACCGACGGCTGCGTCACAGAGGTTAACTGCACAATTTGACGGCAAACGGGTCACGGGCCTGCCGCTACAAGATGCAATACAGGCACCGCAAAATCGCTGAATCATCAGGCTTCGAAATATTCAGGCGAGGCAGATGCGATGAAACTCATTACTGCGGTCATCAAGCCGTTCAAGCTCGACGAGGTCCGGGAAGCCCTCGTCGCGATGGGTGTCGAAGGCTTGACGGTAACGGAAGCCAAGGGCTTCGGACGCCAGAAAGGTCACCGGGAAATCTACAGGGGCGCCGAATACGCAGTCAGTTTCGTGCCGAAGCTGAAGATCGAGGTCGCAGTGCGCTCCGAACAGGCCGACGCCGTCATCCAGTGCATCACCAATCACGCACGCACCGGCCAGATCGGTGACGGAAAGATCTTCGTCACCCCCATCGAACACGTGGTCCGCATTCGCACCGGCGAAACGGACACAACCGCTCTCTAGCACTCAATCGAAGGAAGCATGAACATGAAGTGGATCCGAAGGATCGAACTGGGGCTTGCCCTGTCCATCGCAGCCATGATGACGGCAGCTTCGTCGCTTGCAGACGTGGCACCTGATGCTGGCTCGGCCGCGCCTGCGGCAGCCGAACCCGCGGCAGAAGCAGCCGTCGCCCTGCCCGCACATGCCACGGCACTCGCCCTCAATTCGGGCGACACCGCCTGGATGCTGACCTCCACGGCCCTGGTCCTCATGATGACCATCCCGGGCCTTGCATTGTTCTACGGTGGCATGGTGCGCAAGAAGAACCTGCTTGCAACCGCCGCCCAGAGCTTTGCAATCACCGCGCTGGTGACCGTCCTGTGGGCCGTCCTCGGTTACTCGCTCGCCTTCACCAATGGCGGCGACAGCCAGAGCTTCATTGGCGGCACCGACCGGATCTTCCTCGCCGGCATGGGAAATGAGGTGGCCCACAGTCTGGCAGCCTCGATCCCGGAGTCGGTCTTCATGACGTTCCAGATGACGTTTGCGATCATAACGCCCGCGCTCATCTGCGGCGCCTTTGCGGACCGGATGAAATTCTCGACCATGATGGTCTTCATGGCAGCCTGGGTCCTGCTCGTCTACTGCCCCGTCGCCCATTGGATCTGGGGTGGCGGCTTCCTCGGCGGCATGGGTGTTCTCGACTTTGCCGGCGGCACGGTCGTTCACCTCAACGCCGGAATCGCAGGTCTTGTGTGCGCCATCGTTCTCGGCAAGCGCCTCGGCTACGGGCAGGAGAACATGTCGCCGCACAACCTCCTCTACGCGCTGATCGGCGCATCGTTGCTGTGGGTGGGCTGGTTCGGTTTCAACGCCGGCTCGGCGGTTGCCGCAAACGCCCTTGCCGGCATCGCGATGGCCAACACCCAGGTCGCAACAGCCGCCGCAGCCCTCTCCTGGATGACTGTCGAATGGATGATCCAGAAGAAGCCGAGCGTTCTCGGCATGTTGTCGGGCGCCGTCGCAGGCCTCGTCGCGGTGACACCGGCGGCAGGCTTCGTCGAACCCTCGGGCGCTCTCATGATCGGCCTCGTCTCGGGCGCCGTCTGCTACGCAGGCGCCGTCTGGCTCAAGCACAAGCTCGGCTACGATGACTCCCTCGACGCCTTTGGCGTGCACGGCATCGGCGGCGCGGTCGGCGCGGTCCTGACAGGTGTGTTCGCCGTGTCCTCTGTCAACAGCCTTGGCAAGGGAGCCATCGACGGCAATCCGGGACAGATCGTAACGCAAATCGAGGGCCTGCTCGTTGCCGGCATCTACTGCGCGATCGTGACCTTCATCATTCTCAAGGTTCTCGCCGCATCGATGGGCCTTCGGGTCTCGCCAGATGAGGAACGCGAAGGCTTGGATCTCACGCAGCACGGCGAGAGAATCCAGTAATCACGCACGGATGGAGGCGCTTTGGCGAAAGCCAAAGTGCCTCTATACTCGCGAACCGTTTGATGATTGCGGTTTGCGTATGTCGAGGCTCGAAGCCCAACCCCTGTCGCCCTTTACCCGGCTGAACGCGCTCCTCGAAGGCATCGCGCCCGGCCTTGCGCCCATCAACATGCATGTGGGCGAGCCGCAGCACCCCATACCCGGTTTCGTTGGCCCCACGCTGGCCGCCAACCTGAAGGACTTCGGCCGCTATCCCCCGATCGTGGGAACAGACGCCCTGCGCCAGGCCATCGCCGGCTGGCTGAACCGTCGTTTCGCGCTGTCGCCGGGCATCGACCCGCAGGCCGGCATCCTGCCGCTCGTAGGCACGCGCGAGGGCCTCTTCAGCGCCGCCTTCGTCGCCGTCCCCGCACAGAAGGCCGGCACCCGCCCCGCCGTCCTCATTCCCAACCCCTTCTATCAGTGCTACGCGGCAGCAGCCCTCTCGGCCGGCGCCGAACCCGTCTACGTCAACGCGACGCAAGAAACCGGCTTCCTGCCCGACTTCGCCGCCCTGCCCGCAAGCCTCCTTGCCCGCACGGCGGCGATCTACATGTGCTCGCCCTCCAACCCCGAAGGCGCCGCCGCCGCCGCGGCCTACTGGAGCCGCCTCTTTGCGCTGGCCGATGAATACGACATCACGATCTTCGCGGATGAATGCTACTCCGAGATCTACACCTGGCCGCCGCCCTGCGGCGCGCTCACCGTTCGCCAGCAGACCTCGCCCTCCTTCGCGCGGCTCGTCGTGTTCCACTCGCTCTCCAAGCGCTCCAGCCTCGCAGGGCTGCGCTCGGGTTTCGTGGCG
>DAISVV010000059.1:0-14413 GCA_036840015.1 Micropepsaceae bacterium | reverse complement strand
CCGGCAGAGGCAGGCCGATCAGGCCCACGCGCTCGGTGATCCAGTGCACGACGGTGATGCCCTGCGTCTCGGTTGCGCCATACATTGTGGTCAGCGCGATGCGCTGTCCGGTCGACTTGATGGCAAGGGCCTGCATGCGCTGGGAGACGTCGTCCGACAGCGTTGCGCCACCGTAGCCCATGTAGCGCAGCTTGGCGAAGAAGCGGTCGCGCAGCGCGTCATCGCGCTCCATGGCGTCGGCCAGCATGGAGAAGGCAATCGGTGCCGAGCCGAAGACCATGGGCGAGACCTCGCGCAGGTTGGCGATGGTCTTCTCGAAGAGGCCGGGAATGGGCTTGCCTTCATCCAGATAGATCGTGCCACCGGCATTCAGGTTGCCATTGAAGCCGATATTGCCGGCCGAGATGTGATTCCAGGGCATCCATTCGAGGGTTTCGGTGACCTCGTCGGGGTCTGCGGGTTCAGCCCTGAGCGCTTCCTGGCCTGCGATGACGGCGCACATCATGCCATGGGTCTGGATCACGCCCTTCGGCATGCCGGTCGAGCCCGAGGTGAAGAGGTACTTGCCGATGGTCGCATGTTCGATCTTGTCCATCGAGGCGCGGACCGCGGGGCCTGCATTCGTGCGGCAGAGATCCTCGAACGACGTGGATGGAACTTCCGGCGATGGCACCAGCGTCACAACCTCGATCCCGGTCAGGTCGAGCGCCTGCAGTGCGCGGGCATAGACGGGGCCGTTGTCGACGAACACCATCCTGGGCCTGGTGAGCGCTGCCACATGGCGGAGCTTGCCGTGATCCTGGCTGAAGAGCGAATAGGCGACCGAGACGGGCGCGACAGGCACCCTCGCCTTCATCGCGCCCAGCATCATCGCCGCGTGCTCGATCGAATTGCCCGACAGGATCAGAAGCGGCGTGTCCTGGCCCATCCCGCGGTCGAGCAGGGCCTGAGCGATGGCGTCTGCGCGCTGGTTCATCTCGCCATAGGTCATGTAGCGCCAGGGGCCCTGCGGCGTGCGCTGGGCAAGAAGGTTTCGCGCGGGATGGGTGGCGGCGCGCTCTTCCAGCAGGTGCACGATCGACCTGTGCAGGGGGCCGAGGTCATAAAGCGAGCGGATGATCCAAGATCCATCGGCGCGCCGCTGCGAGTAGATCTTTGGCGGCAACTGCGGCAGCGGCTTGAAGGGCGGAAGGTTCGTCGAGGGCTTGCTCATATGGCTGTTTCCATTCCCGCGTTTATGCACTAGCTGTCACGGCTGAATGCGGCATCGCCTGCGCCCTGTCAAATGCACCGGCAATGGCCACATGTGATCCAAGGAAATGCAGACCATGGCTGGCGTCGAAGATGTCTATCGCAGCGAATTCCGGCAGCGCGTGCTTGCCGGCCGTCCCCGGTCGCTTCTCGAGGTCGGGTGCGGCAGCGGCGCCTTCCTGAGACCGCTGCGCAGCGATGTGCTGCGGCTTGCGGGCGTCGATCCGGACGCCGATGCAGTCGACGCGCTGGCGATGGAGGGGTTCGAGGTTTCAGTCGCGTCGGCGGAGTCCCTGCCCTTTCGCGATGGCGAGTTCGACGTGGTCGCCTTCTCCTATGTGCCCCACCACTGCGCAGACTGGACTGCCGCACTGCGCGAGGCCATGCGGGTTGCGCGCCACTCGGTCGAGATCCTCGACATCTGGTTCGACGAGAGCGTGCCCGACCAGATCGTGGCGCGGGACTTTGACCGCTGGTGCAAGGTCATCGACCGGCGCGGCGGGATGGTCCATGGCGAGGCGCTGTCGCCGGGACACCTGATTGCGCCCGCCATTGGTGCTTCGGGCATGGCCTATGACTATGTCTGCCGGCGGCTGCATGCCCCGTGGGCGATTGGTGATGTGGAAGCAACCGCGCGCATCCGGCTGGCAGAGGCCGGGCAGGATCCCGCGCTTGAGGCCGAGCTTGCGCGCATCCTCGAGGCCGCGCGCGGCCACGGTAGCAGCGAAGAGGGCTGCGTGCAGATGACGAGCGAGATCGGCGGGTGAGGACCGGGGTCCCCACCCGTGCGCAGGTTCAGTTCACGCGGCGCGTCTTGCCGGCCCAATGGGGTTCGCGCAGTTCGCGGCGCAGGATCTTGCCGGACGGATTGCGCGGCAGGGCCTCGATGAAGCCGACGGATTTCGGCAGCTTGTAGCCGGCGAGGCGCGAGCGGGTCCAGGCGATGATCGCTTCCGCAGTTGCGGTCGTGCCTGGCTTGAGCACGACGATGGCCTTCACGGCCTCGCCCCACTTCTCGTCGGGCACGCCGATGACGGCGACGTCAGCGACGGCGGCGTGACCGAAGACGGCATTCTCGACCTCGGCGGGATAGATGTTCTCGCCGCCCGAGACGATCATGTCCTTCACGCGGTCATGGATGAACAGGAAGCCATCGGCGTCGAAGTAACCGGCGTCGCCGGTGTAGAACCAGCCGTCCTTGATCGACTTGGCGGTGGCATCAGCCTTGTTCCAATAGCCCTTCATGACCACGCCGCCACGGATCAGGATCTCGCCGACCTCGCCCTGCTTTACCTGGCTGCCGTCCTCGGCCACGACCTTGATGTCGAGGCCGGGATAAGGCTTGCCGCACGAGCGCAGCAGGTTGCCGCGATGATCGGCGGGCTGGAGCGCGGTACCGGCGCCAACCGTCTCGGTCAGGCCGTAGAGCTGGAAGAAGCCGCAGTCCTTGAAGATCGACTGGGCGGTCTTGAGCAGCTCCTCGGTGATCGGCGAAGCGCCGTAGAACATGCGCTTCACGCAGGAGATGTCGGTTGTCCTGATGCGCGGGTGCTGGACCAGCATCAGGATGACGGCCGGTACGAGGAACATGTTCGTGATGCGGAACTTCTCGATCATGTCGAAGACGGCATCGGGCGTCACGGTCTTGATGATCACGCCGAAGCAGCCCTGCGCCAGGGTGGTGAGCCCCATGTTCACGCCGGCCACGTGGAAGTTCGGCATCGCGACCAGGTTCGGGTCGCCGGGCGAGAAGTCAGCCCAGTTGGCGTCCTGGCTGGTCTTGAAGAAGGCGATGTAGTTGCCGTGCGTCAGCTGCACGCCCTTGGGGTGGCCTGTCGTGCCGGAGGTGTAGAGCTGGATGGCGTCGTCGTCCGACTTGATGGGCAGCATCGGGTCGCGGTCGGACTGGCTGTCGCGCCAGGCGTCATAGGCGGGCCAGGATGCGTGGCCGCCATCGACGGCGATCACGTGCTTGAGGCGCGGGCACTCGGCCTTGACCTTCTCGATCATGGGCACGAACTCGGCGCCCACGAACATCACCTCGCAGCCGGCGTCATTGAGCACGTAGACCACCTCGGGCGGGGCGAGACGCCAGTTCACGCCGACGAGCACCGTGTTCGACTTGCACGAACCGAGCTGCACTTCGAAGTAGCGATCGGAGTTCATGCCCATGTAGCCGATGCGCGCGCCGGGCTTCTGGCCGAGGGCGATCAGGCCATTGGCGACCTTGCTTACGCGGCGGTCGAATTCGGCGAATGTGGTCTCGCGGCCCTCGAAAAAGAAGGCGGTGGAGTTGCCGCGCTTGGCGGCCTGCTGGCGCGAGATGTCGGCAAGCGAGTTCAGGCCATTGAAATCGTACATGAGGACCTCCCGTTCGTTCGTCGTTTGGCGGCAATCTAGCGAGGTTGCGTGCAGAGGCAATGGCGGATTGCCTGCGATGGGCCGGCGGGATAGCCTCGAAGAAACCACTCTTTCTCCATGGAGAATCCCTGATGGCCCGCGTTCCCTATCCGGATCCTGCAACACTCGGCCCCGACGCAAGGGAAGCGCTGGGGAAACTTGCCCCACTCAACATCTTCCGGATGATGGCTGGTGGCGAGGGCCTGCTGCCCGCTTTCCTCAAGCTGGGCAACCATCTCCTGTTCCGCACGAAGCTTGATCCTGTGCTGCGGGAGATTGCCATCATCCGGGTGGGCGTGCTGTCGAAGGCCTCGTATGAGGTGCACCAGCACGAGAAGATCGGACGGGACATCGGGATGAGCGAGACACTGATCCGGGCGATCCATGCGGGGCCGGATGATCCGGCGTTCGACGAGATGCAGAAGCTGGTGATGCGGTTCACTGATGACGTGGTGCACAATGTGCGGGCGGGTGATGCCACCTTCCAGCCGCTGCTTGCGCGCCTTTCGCTGCAGGAGCTTCAGGAACTGACCATCACCGTGGGCTTCTACATGATGGTCAGCCGGTACCTCGAGACCTTCGGCATCGAGATCGAACCTCCCGGCACCGAGGGCGTGGCGATGCCGGCGGCGCAGAAGACGCGCCCGTGAGCCCTGGCTGCCGCCCTTCCCTTGTGGCGACCTGGCGGCATAGACTGACCGGCATATCATCCTGAAGGATCCCGACATGACACTTGCAGACACATGGCTGAAAGGCTCGCAGGAACTGCTGCCCGAGACCGTCGCGCTGCGGCGCAAGATCCACGAGTATCCGGAGCTGGGGCTGCACCTGCCGAAGACCGTCTCGGCCGTGCGCGAGGCGCTTGCGGGGCTTGATGTCACCATCGAGGAAGGACCCTCGAGCTCGGGCATGATCGTCACGCTCGCAGGACCGAGCCAGGGGCGCACGGTGCTCCTGCGCGGCGACATGGACGCGCTGCCGATGCCGGAAGACACGGACCTGCCCTTCAAGTCGAAGGAGCCGGGCCGCATGCATGCCTGCGGGCATGATGCTCACACCGCGATGCTGGCCGGGGCCGTGAAGCTGCTGCACCGGAACCGCGCGAAGCTGGCCGGCACGGTGAAGTTCATGTTCCAGCCGGGCGAAGAGGGCTATTTCGGCGCGCTCAAGATGATCGAGGACGGGCTGATCGACCGGCATCCGAAGCCGGATGGCGCCTTTGCGCTGCACATCACGCCCAATGTGCCGTCGGGCATGTTCACTTCGCGCGCGGGCGCCTGCATGGCCTCGACCGACGTGATCAATGCGAAAGTGACAGGGCGTGGCGGACATGCCTCGATGCCGCATCTTGCGCTCGACCCGATGCCGATCGCCTGCGAGATCGTGATGGCGCTGCAGGCCATGGTGACGCGGCGCATCAGCGCCTTCGATCCGGTCGTACTGACCATTGCACGGATCACCGGGGGTACCACCAACAACGTGATCCCGGAATCCGTCGAGCTGGAAGGTACGCTGCGGTCGGTTTCGGAAACCTCGCGCACCACGGCGAAGGCCGGCATCACGCAGGTCTTCCAGAAGATTGCCGAAGCGCATGGCGCGACGGGGAGCATCAGCTTCCGCGAGGGTTATCCCGTCACCGTGAATGACGGTCGCATGGTGAGCCTTGCGCGCGAGACGGCGACATCCCTGTTCGGCGCGCGCGGCTTCATTCCGGCGCCCTCGCCTGTCATGGGGGCCGAGGACTGGTCCTATGTGCTGCAGCGCATCCCGGGATGCATGGTGTTCCTGGGCGTCGCGCCCGAGGGTTGCGATCACCACCACGCGGCGCCCTGCCATTCAAACCGCATGATGCTGGATGAGAATGCAATGGCAAACGGCGTTGCGCTCTATGCTGCCGTTGCAGAGCGTTTCCTCGAGCGGGGGTTGCCGGCGCAGTAGACGAAGCCGCGCGCGAGCGTGCAATTCGGGGCGGAACTGAGCCATTCTGCCCCGGCTTTTATACTGTCCCCGCTTCTTTCGCGGCCGTGGCCCTTGCATAATGCGCCAAAGGCCCCTATATCAGCGGGGTGACGGCTGCACATTTGTGAAGTGCGGACCATTTTTCGCTGAGGTAGCCCCTCGCGCGCAGACCGGTTCCAGACCCACGACATCAAAGCTTCTCACGTCGTCCTGGCGTTGTGCCCGGGCGGAACCATTCTGCATTTGCAAGGAACATACCCATGGCTACCCATACGGGCGTCGTAAAATTCTTCAACACCACCAAAGGCTTCGGCTTCATCACGCCCAATGGCGGTGGCAAGGACGTGTTCGTCCATGCCGTTGCCGTCGAGCAGGCTGGCCTGCGTTCGCTCTCGGAAGGTCAGACGATCACGTTTGACACCGAGCAGGACGCGCGCGGCCCGAAGGCTGTCAATCTCCGCCAGGGCTGAACCACAGGCCTGCGGGCGGCAAGACTGCACGGCCCCCAGGCTTGCGACCTGACGCATGACATCTGGCGCCATGGCCCGAAAGGCCGTGGCGCCTTTTTCACGTGCGCAACGAGGCTTTGAAACACGGCCTGATTTCGTAATACCCTGCCGCGTCGACACTTCCGAAAGGGACCCGCACATGTCGCTCGCCAAGCCAGGGTATGCCTATCAACGGGGCCTGACAGACCTCGGGCGCGGAACATTCGCCTATCTGCAGCCTGACGGCTCGTGGGGATGGTCGAATGCGGGCCTGATCACAGATGGCGACCAGTCGCTGCTGGTGGATACGCTGTTTGATCTCAAGCTCACGCGGCAGATGCTGGACACGATGCGTGATGCCGCACCGAAGGCTGCGGGTCGCATCGGGACACTGGTCAACACGCACCACAATGGCGACCATTGCTACGGCAATGAATGCGTCCATGGCGCGGAGATCATCGCCTCGGTGCATGCGACCGAGGAAATGAAGCGCGAGCAGCCGGCCATGCTGGCCGGGTTCATGAAGGCGGCCCCGGGCCTTGGCCTGATGGGCGACTATTTCCTGCACTGCTTCCGCGCATTCGACTTCGAGGGCATCACGCCGACACTGCCCACCACGACCTTCAGCGGGCACCTGACGCGGAAGGTGGGTGACAAGACGGTGGAACTGATCGAGGTGGGTCCTGCGCACACGGGCGGCGACGTGCTTGTGCATGTGCCGGCCGAGCGAACGGTGTTCACCGGTGACATCCTGTTCATCGAGGGCACGCCCATCATGTGGGCCGGACCCGTCGGCAACTGGATTGCGGCCTGCGACCAGATCCTCGCGCTCGACTGCGAGACCGTCGTGCCCGGCCACGGGCCCGTGACGGACAAGCGCGGGGTCAAGGCGGTGCAGGGCTATCTTGCCTATATCCGCGACGAGGCGCGCAAGCGCTTCGACGCGGGCCTGAGCGCGCGCGATGCGGCCCACGACATCGCGCGCGGGGATTATGATTCATGGGGTGATGCCGAGCGCATCGCGGTCAATGTCGCCACGCTCTACAAGGAGTTCGCGCATGACCACACACCCAACAATCCGGCCGAACTGTTCGCGCTGATGGCCGAGATCTGGCAGAAGCGCCGTCGCTAGAAGGGAAAAGACATGTCCAGCCTTGTCCTTTATGAACATCCGCTCTCGCCCTATGCGCAGAAGTGCAAGATCGCGCTCTACGAGAAAGGCGTCGACTTTACCGCGAAGATCCCGACGGCCATCGGCACGGGCCAGGTGGATACGGCGTTCCTTGCAGCCAGCCCGCGCGGCGAAGTGCCCGCACTGGTCGACGGCGATTTCCCGGTTTTCGATTCAACCGTGATCCTTGAGTACATCGAGGATCGTTTCCCTGCACCGCCCCTGCTGCCTCGCGATGCGCGGCTGCGTGCGAAGGCGCGAATGATCGAAGATTCCATGGATACGCTCTATGAGCCCATCAACTGGGGGCTTGGCGAGTTGCGCTGGTTCAAGCGCGCCGAGGGTGAGCGCGCGCGCGTGATCGAGGCGCGGGCTGCGGGACAGGCGCGTGACTTCTATGCGTGGCTCGAGCGGCAGCTTGGCGACGGGCCTTGGTTCTGCGGCGACAGCTTCGGCTGGGCGGACCTGTCGGGCATTCCGTATATCAACGGCTCGACGGGGCTGGGCATCGGGCCTTCGGCGTCGTCGAAGCTGGGCCAGTGGCAGGCGCGCGCGAATGCGAGATCCTCTGTGGCCAAGACTGCCGCGGCAGCGGCGGAAGCGATCCAGGGCATGACCCTTGTCGGGGAAGCCGTGAAGCAGCGGCTCTTCAAGCGCGAGTACCGCGACCACCGGCTTGAATGGATGATCCGTTCAGGCGGGCTCGATGTCGTTCTCGAGGGCCTGAAGGCCGACACGATACGCTTTTCCAACGAGTTCAAGTGACCCCCATGACAGAGATCATCTTCCATCACTACTGGCCTTCGCCGTTCTCGGAAAAGGTTCGCGTCATCTTCGGCATGAAAAAGCTGGCGTGGCGCTCGGTCGAGATCCCGAACATGATGCCAAAGCCCGACCTCATGCCGCTGACGGGGGGCTATCGCAAGACGCCCGTGATGCAGATCGGGGCCGACATCTATTGCGACACGCAGCTCATCATCCGCGAGCTCGAGCGGCGCTATCCTGAGATCCCGCTCGTGCGCGACGGGGGGCTTTCGTACGGGCTCGGGTTCTGGACCGACCGGCCGTTCTTCCAGGCGACCGTGCCGATCATCTTCGGCGAGATCGGGCCCATGGTGCCGGAGGCCTTCAAAAAAGACCGGGAGAAGATGTTCCCGGACCGCCCCTTCGACTATACGCAGATGAAGGCAGCAAGCCCGATGTTCCGCGACCAGTGGCGCGCGCACCTGGCCATGATCGGCGAGACGCTGGCCAACGGGAAGCCCTATCTGGGCGGGGACACGCCGTCGGTTGCGGATGCACACTGCTTCATGAATCTGTGGTTCCTGCGCAATCCGCTGGGTGCGGTCACGGCAGGCTTCATGCAGGAATTCCCTGCGGTCGAGGCCTGGTTCGGGCGCATCCAGGCGATCGGGCACGGGTCATACACGGCGATGGATTCCAAGGAGGCGCTGGCCATCGCGAAGGCGGCGACGCCCTCGCCCGCGCGTGCAGCCGACCCGTTTGATCCCAATGGACGCAAGCCAGGTGACCGGGTCAGCGTGATGCCCGATGACTATGGGCGCGATCCGGTGACAGGCGAGATCGTATTCTCGACCGCGCACGAGATTGCCATCCGTCGCCATGACCCGGCGGTGGGCGATGTTGTCGTGCACTTCCCGCGCGCGGGCTTCATGGTGATGCCGGCCTGAGGGATCAGGCCCGCGCGGGCGCGCCGAGGTCCTCGTCAGCCTCGCTGAAAATGTCCTCGATGCGCGTGCCGAAGAGGCGCGCCATCTTGAAGGCGAGTGGCAGCGAGGGATCGTATTTCTCGACCTCGATGGCGTTGATCGTCTGGCGTGAGACGCCAAGGGCCTCGGCGAGTTCCGCCTGGCTCCAGTTGCGTTCGGCGCGCAGGACGCGGAGGCGGTTCTTCACGTCGATGCCCCGGCCGCGCGCCACGGTTCAGAACTGGCGTTCATGGCGCGCATCCCATCCAAGATAATCTGCCGGGTGCCACTTCTCGGTGCGCAGGAAAAAGACGAATGACGACAGGATCGTGAAGAAGACCTGGCTTGCGATGAAGACAAGCCAGGGCGCGGCGATGCCTGGCAGGTCGAACTGCCTCTCGCAGAGGGCCCAGACCGTGAGAAGCGAGATCATCGCAACGCCCGTCAGGGCGGCAGCTTCGCTGAGGATCCCGCGCTCCATCTCGTCCATTCGACGCACGGCCTTCATGAGCATGACGACGCCAACCACGCAGAGGGCTGATAGTGGAACGCCCAGGCTGTTGTCGGCGTCGTAGACACCCGGCAGGTAGGGCGACATCAAGCCCCAGAGAATAACGCCGAGGATCATCACAACGCCGGCCATCAGGCGTGCGATCGTGCGCGCGCGGGCGAAGCGTGCGTGACGCTCCGGATCGCGGCCTGGCCTGAATGTCATGACGATGATCGAGATGCCTGCGAACACCATCGACAGCATCTGCACCAAGACCCAGAGCTGCATGCCCTCGTACAGGTGGGACCAAGACCACGTCTCACTGAGCAGGATATGGAGGCAACCAAACAGGATAATGAAGAGTGCACCCGAGAGAACGCCTCCACTGACAAAGCTCGTGCACATGCTGGCAGCCATGAGGATGACCGGCGACAGGCGGGGCCAGGGGCCTGCAGACCAGCCCCGCGGGATGACGCGCACCGGCTGGGGCTTTGGATCGTGGTGGGGCGTCATGTTGCGTTATCCTGTTTGCATGGCCGTGGCCACGTCACTTTTCGGCACCCTGCATGGGTGGAACGGATTGAAGGGCCCTGTCCGCGAGGTCCGATGGGCGCGGCGCCTTCAGGTCGGCGAAGACGATGGCTCCCGAGAGGCCAACAAGGGCGATGGCGGCCATCACTGCCAGGCCCGAGAGCGCGACGTATTGCAGCCAGCGGCGCGTCGGCCTGCTTCGTGCGGGGACATGCGTTGCTGTCCGGATTTGCCTTTTGCCCATCTTCATTGGCGCCCCAACCCACCCAAGTTGACAAGGGACCTTTACACTCCCCTGCCGCATGATGTCAAGCACCTTTGTCATTTCGTCTGCTTTGTTTGTCTTATGGACGTGCACGCTTGTCATTTTTAACGATAAGCCGCTGGGCATTCCGCCCCTTTTTTGCCGGGGACCGGCTTGGGCTGGCTGTGCAGGGTGCAAAGGTGTCCGCGCACGATTAAGGTCCGCGACGCATTCATCAACGGAGCCTTGCCATGAACACGCCAGAGGCCATTCCCGTGATCGTCGAGACCGTGTGCGGCAAGCTTGAGGGGTTGCGCAAGGGTGCGACGAACGTTTTCAAGGGCATCCCCTTTGCCACCGCGCAGCGCTTCCGGGCGCCCGAGCCGGTTGCCGCCTGGAGCGGGGTGCGGCCTGCGCGAGATTACGGGGACATGGCTCCGCAAAACGCGACGCCGTTGCAGGCCCTCATCGGTCAGAATGGCGGGGCGCAGTCGGAGGATTGCCTGTCGCTGAACGTCTGGACCCCGGGCATCGACGGCGCGAAGCGACCGGTGATGGTCTGGATCCATGGCGGTGCATTCACGACGGGTGCTGGCAGCCTTGGGCTCTACGGCGGACGCGCGCTGAGCGAAACCGGGGATGTGGTTGTCGTGACCATCAACTACCGGCTGGGAAGCCTCGGCTTCCTCAGGCTCGATGCGCTGACAGGCGGGCGCATCCCGTCCCGTGGGGCCGAGGGACTGCAGGACCAGATTGCCGCGCTGTCCTGGGTGCGCGCGAATATTGCCGCGTTCGGCGGCGATCCCGGCAACGTGACGATCTTCGGTGAGAGCGCGGGCGGCATGTCCGTCGTTGCGCTGATGGCGAGCCCCCTTGCCCGCGGCCTGTTCCACAAGGCGATCTGCCAGAGCGGTGGCGGGCACTTCATGAACACGCCCGCCCACGGTGACAGGATTGCCGAGGTCTTCATCGGCCATGCCGGCATCGATGCGCAGGCGCTTGAGACGGCGCCGCTCGAGGTGCTGCTCAAGGCGCAGGCCGCCGTGATCGCCGAAATCGATGGCAAGGCTGATCCGCACAAGCTGGGCACGATGCCCTTCCAGCCAATCATTGATGGCACGGTGGTCCCGGTGCGTCCGATCGAGGCAATCCGGCAAGGCTCAGCTTCCGGCATCGCGCTGATCGCCGGTGCGACCCAGGAAGAGTGGAAGCTCTGGACGGCACTTGATCCGAAGATCCAGGCGATGGACGAGGCACGGCTTGCGCGCTGGGCCGAGCGCATGTTCGGCGAACACGGGCCGCACCTGATTGCCTCGACGCCTGCGCCCTCGACCTATGAACGTTATGTGGCCATGCAGACGCTGCGCGCGTTCCGTGAACCAACGGCGCGACTGCTTGATGCGCAGTCGCAGTTCGCATCCGCTTTCCATTATCGCTTTGACTGGCGCTCGCCGGCGGCAGGCGGCGCCTTCGGTTCGTGCCATGCGATCGAACTGGGCTTCGTCTTCGGTTCGCACAAGCTGAAGGGGCCCGACAATTTCTTTGGCACGGGCGAGACGGCTGATGCCATCAACCGCGCGATGATGACGGCCTGGACGTCCTTTGCGCGCTCGGGTCAGCCCGACGGAGGCGACGCGCCATGGCCCGCCCGCGCCCGCAGCGGGGACAGGCTCATGGTCTTTGGCGGTGCGAACAGCGTGGCTGCGTCGGAACCATGCGACCGGAATGCCGCATGGGCCGCACTGCCCGACACGCGCGTGGGTGCGTGAGCCCAGGGGGCCTAGGCGTTTTCGAGCATCACCTTGCACTGCGTCACCGGCTTCCTCAGCGCCTCGAAGGCCTCGGGCAAGGCGTCGAGTTTCACCAGGTCGGTGATCATGTGGTCAACATCCACCCGGTCCCTGGCGATCATGTCGATCACGTAGTCGAAATCGGCGGGCCGGTAGCCAAGCACAAACTGCAGGCAGAGCTCCTTCACGACACCGATGAGGGGCAGGATCATGTCCATCTGCTGGCACACGCCTGCAATGATGATCTTGCAGTTGCGCGGCGCCATCATCATGACCTCGTTGATGAGGCCGGGGGCGCCCACGCACTCGAAGATGAACTCGGGCGCCTGGCCTGCAATCGCCTCGACCTGCGGGATCAGGGGCTTCGCCGGATCAACGGCGTCGGTCGCACCGAAGCGTGCCGCCATCTTTGCGCGCAAGGGTGCACGATCGCTGACGATGACGTGGCGTGCGCCGAGGAACTTTGCCCAGAGCATGACCGCGAGACCCACGGGGCCTGCGCCGATCACAAGCACCGTCGCGCCGCGCGGCATCTGCGCCTTGTCAACCGCGTGCAGCCCGACGGCGAGCGGCTCGACCATCGCACCCTCGCGGAAGCTGACCACGTCCGGCAGACGGTGGGCGCCGCTCGCACCGATGCGGACATATTCCGCATAAGCACCATGGCTCTGGCCGAGGCCCACGGGCACACCCTTCTCGCAGACGCTGAAGGCGTCGCCACCGCTGCGGCAGGCCTTGCATTCGCCGCACCGGATATAGGGAAAGCCCGCGACGCGGTCGCCTTCCTTCCATGCTCCCCTGACGGCTGATCCGACTTCAACGACCTCGCCTGCGAATTCGTGCCCCATGACGGAACCGGCGGGCAGAGGCTGGATCGAGGTGGCCTCGGTCATATGCAGGTCGGAGCCGCAGCTGCCGCAATTGCAGCCCTTGAGGATCAGATCGGTCGGCCCGCATTTCGGCTGCTCGATCGTCTCGACGACCAGTGGTTTACCCACTTCCCTGAAAACGGCTGCGCGCATGGTTTCCACTTCGGTTGTCAATGAGCCTGTGTGCTGACAATATGTCAGCCATTCGCCATTGCCAATTGCACAGAGGAAACATCGCCATGGCCATCAAGCTGCGCAACGGCATCTTCCTTGCGCCCTTCCATCCGCTGGACGAGGATCCGACGCTCTGCATCCACCGGGACCTCGAGCTGGTCGAGCATCTCGACCGGCTGGGCTATGAAGAGGCCTGGATCGGCGAGCATCACTCGGCGGGATACGAGATCATCGCCTCTCCCGAGCTGTTCATTGCAGCGGCGGCCGAGCGCACGAAGCGCATCCGGCTGGGAACGGGCGTCGTCTCGCTGCCCTATCACAATCCGCTGACGGTCGCGAACCGCATGATCCAGCTGGACCACCAGACGCGCGGGCGGGTGATGTTCGGCGTGGGACCAGGGCTGCTGCCGTCGGACGCGTTCCAGCTCGGGATCGATCCGGCGACGCAGCGTGACCGCATGGTCGAGGCGGTCGAGGTGATCCTGAAGCTCTTCAATGGCGAGCGTGTGACGCTGAAGACCGAATGGTTCAACCTTTCGAACGCCATCTGCCAGCTCAGGCCCTATACGTGGCCGCATCCGGAGATCTGCGTGGCCTCGAGTGTCACGCCCTCGGGCGGCAAGCTTGCGGGGCGGCACGGCTTCGGCATGCTGTGCGTGGCGGCAACGCAGACGGGCGGCTATGATGCGCTCGGCATCAACTGGAAGATCGCGAACGAAGTTGCGGCCGAGCACGGGCGCAAAATGGATGCAGAGAAGCTGCGCCTTGTCGGTCCGGTCCATATCGCCGAGACGAAAGAACAGGCGATGCAGAACGTGCGCTATGGCTATTACAAGTGGGCGGACTATTTCCAGAAGATCAGCCCGGCCAGCGCCACGCAGGCCAAGGGAACCGATCCGCTCGAGCAGGGGATCAAGGACGGTGTCATCGTGGTGGGCACGCCGGACGATGCCATTGCCCAAATCCGACGCCTGCAGGCCAAGCAGGGCGAGTTCGGAGCCTTCCTGCAGCTCGCTCACAACTGGGCGAGTTTCGACAATACGAAGAAGTCCTACGAACTATGGCAGCGCCATGTGCAGCCGGTGATCAACAACGTGAACGTCAACCGGGTGGACAGCTTCAACGACGCGACGGTGAATGCCGAGCGGTACATTGGCGCGGCGATGGGCGCGGCGATGGGCGCGGCGATGGCCACGATCCAGAAGCATGCCCTGGAGCAGGCCGCGAAAAGCCAGAAGCCTGCGGCGGAGTAAAGGCGCCGCAACTCCCTCCCCCACGCGTGCCGCGTGGGTGCTCCCTCACTTCGTGAGGGAGAGAGGTCAGCTTTCTCTTGTGTA
>DAISVV010000058.1:0-14431 GCA_036840015.1 Micropepsaceae bacterium | reverse complement strand
CGCTGGTGGTGTTCATGAACAAGGTGGACATGGTCGACGACCCCGAGCTTCTGGACCTCGTCGAGATGGAAGTCCGCGAGCTTTTGTCGAAGTACGACTTCCCCGGGGACAAGATCCCGATCGTGAAGGGCTCGGCGCTTTGCGCGCTTGAGGACCGCGATCCGAAGCTTGGCGAGGAAGCGATCCTTGCGCTGATGAAGGCGGTTGACGAGGCGATTCCGCAGCCGGATCGTCCGAAGGACCAGCCGTTCCTGATGCCGGTTGAAGACGTGTTCTCGATTTCGGGCCGCGGCACGGTTGTGACGGGCCGCATCGAGCGTGGCATCGTGAAGGTTGGCGAGGAAGTCGAGATCATCGGCATCCGTCCGACGACGAAGACGACGGTGACGGGCGTCGAGATGTTCCGCAAGCTTCTGGACCAGGGTGAGGCTGGCGACAACGTCGGTTGTCTGCTGCGCGGCATTGAGCGCGAGGGCATTGAGCGCGGCCAGGTTCTGGCCAAGCCCGGTTCGGTGACGCCGCACACGAATTTCAAGGCCGAGGCCTACATCCTGACGAAGGAAGAGGGTGGCCGCCACACGCCGTTCTTCACGAACTATCGTCCGCAGTTCTACTTCCGCACGACGGACGTGACGGGCGTGGTGACGCTGCCGTCGGGCACGGAAATGGTGATGCCGGGCGACAACGTGACGATGGACGTGGAGCTGATCGTTCCCATCGCGATGGAAGAGAAGCTTCGCTTCGCCATCCGCGAGGGCGGCCGCACCGTCGGTTCGGGCGTCGTCGTCAAGATCACGAAGTAACACGAGAAGGTTTGGAAACAGGAACGGGCCCATGCAAAGCCAAAATATCCGCATCAGGCTGAAGGCTTATGATCATCGCGTGCTCGATGTGTCGACGCGCGAGATCGTGAACACGGCCAAGCGCACGGGCGCACGCGTCCGCGGCCCGATTCCGCTTCCCAACCGGATCGAGAAGTTCACCGTCAACCGCTCGCCGCATGTGGACAAGAAGAGCCGCGAGCAGTTCGAGATCCGTACCCACAAGCGGCTCCTCGACATCATCGACCCGACGCCTCAGACGGGCGATGCGCTCATGAAGCTCGACCTTGCGGCGGGCGTGAGCGTCGAGATCAAGTTGCAGTAACGAACGAGAGAAGACACGTGCGATGCGCACAGGTGTGATCACACAGAAAGTTGGAATGATGCGGCTGTTCACCGAGGACGGCCGTCACATTCCCGTCACGGTTTTGAAGCTCGATGGCTGTCAGGTCGTCGCGCAGCGGACCCAGGAGAAGGACGGCTACACGGCAGTCCAGCTTGGCGCCGGCCTTGCAAAGGTCAAGCGCCAGACGAAGGCTGATCGCGGTCACTTCGCCAAGGCCCAGGTCGAGCCGAAGCGCAAGCTGGCCGAGTTCCGCGTGAGCCCGGACAACATGGTGGACGTTGGTGATTTCATCACCGCCGACCATTTCGTCCCCGGTCAGATGGTCGACGTGTCGGGCATCACGATCGGCAAGGGCTTTGCCGGCGTCATGAAGCGCCACAATTTCAGCGGCCTCGAGGCCTCGCACGGCGTGTCGATCTCGCACCGTTCGCACGGTTCGACCGGCAACCGCCAGGACCCGGGCCGCACCTTCAAGAACAAGAAGATGGCAGGCCACATGGGCCAGGTCCTCGTAACGACGCAAAACGTCGAAGTGGCGAAGGTCGACATCGAGCGTGGGCTGATCATGCTCAAGGGCGGCGTCCCGGGCGCCAAGGGCAGCTGGGTGATGGTGCGCGACGCCGTGAAGCGTCCGCTGCACAAGGATGCCCCCAAGCCTGCGGCCGTGAAGAAGCCTGAAGCGGCATCGGCGGCGTGAGGAGCGATCAGGTCATGAAACTCAAGGTCACAACGCTTGATGCCGGCGATGCCGGCGAAGTCAGCCTCAGCGAGGAAGTGTTCGGCGTGACGCCGCGCGCTGACATCCTTGCGCGGGTCGTCCAGTGGCAGGAAAACCGCCGCCACAAGGGTCAGCACAGGACGCTGACCCGCAGCGAGATCGATCGCACAACGAAGAAGATGTACAAGCAGAAGGGAACCGGCCAGGCCCGTCATGGCGCCCAGTCCGTTGCCCAGTTCCGCGGCGGTGCCAAGGCCATGGGCCCGGTGCTGCGTTCGCGCGAGACCGACCTGCCCAAGAAGGTGCGCGCGCTTGGCCTCAGGATGGCCCTGTCGGCCAAGCGGGAGAAGGGCGACCTGATCGTTCTCGACTCCGCGATTTCGGCAGACGCGAAGACGAAGAAGATGGTTTCCGCATTCGGCAAGCTTGGCCTCAAGTCGGCGGTGATCGTCGACGGTCCGGCGTTCGACAGCGGTTTCGAGCGCGCCGCGCGCAACATCCCGCAGATCGACCTGCTGCCCGTCCAGGGCATCAACGTTCTCGACGTGCTGCGCCGCCAGAAGCTTGTTCTCACGAAGGCCGCGCTGGCCGCACTCGAGGAGCGCCTGAAATGAGCCAGGTAGCCAACTACGCGACCATCATCTCGCCGGTCATCACGGAAAAGTCGACCAAGCTCTCCGAGAGCAACCAGGTTGTGTTCCGCGTGCCTGGCTCCGCGACGAAGCCCCAGATCAAGAAGGCCGTCGAGGAGCTGTTCAAGGTCAAGGTGAAGTCGGTCAACACGCTCGTCACCAAGGGCAAGAAGAAGCTGTTTCGTGGCCGTCCCGGCGCGCGCAGCGACGTCAAGAAGGCCATCGTCACGCTGCAGCCCGGCAGCACCATCGACGTCACGACGGGGCTCTGAGGTAACATATCATGGCATTGAAGACGTTCAGGCCCACGACGCCATCGACCCGCCAGCTGGTGCTGGTCGATCGCAGCCACCTTCACAAGGGTCGCCCCGTGAAGGCGCTGACCGAGCCGCAGCACTCCACGGGCGGTCGCAACAGCGACGGCCGCGTGACCTCGCGCTGGCGCGGCGGCGGACACAAGAAGCTCTACCGCGTGATCGACTTCAAGCGTCGCAAGTTCGACGTCGAGGGCACCGTCGAGCGCCTCGAGTATGATCCGAACCGTTCGGCCTTCATCGCGCTGGTGAAGTATCCGGACGGCGACCTGTCCTACATTCTTGCGCCGCAGCGCCTCGCCGCGGGCGACAAGGTGATCTCGAGCAGCAAGGCCGACGTGAAGCCCGGCAATGCGATGCCGCTGGCCGCGATGCCCGTCGGCACGATCGTGCACAACATCGAGTTCAAGGCCGGTGGCGGCGGCAAGATCGCCCGCTCGGCGGGAACCTACGCGCAGTTCGTTGGCCGTGACCAGGGTTACGCCATCCTGCGCCTCAATTCGGGCGAGACCCGCAAGGTCCGCCTCGAGTGCATGGCAACCGTGGGTGCCGTCTCCAACCCCGACCACATGAACGTCGTGATCGGCAAGGCCGGCCGCAACGTCTGGAAGGGCTGGCGCCCGTCCGTCCGTGGTACCGCCATGAACCCGATCGACCACCCGCACGGCGGTGGTGAAGGTCGCACCAAGGGCGGTCGCCATCCGGTGACGCCGTGGGGCAAGGGAACAAAGGGCAACAAGACGCGCACCAACAAGCGCACGTCGAAACTCATCGTGACCAGCCGTCACGTGAAGAAGGTTTAACGCGCATGGCACGTTCAGTCTGGAAGGGACCGTTCGTTGACGGCTATCTGCTCAAGAAGGCGGAAGCTGTCCAGAAATCAGGCCGCCGCGAGGTGGTGAAGATCTGGAGCCGTCGCTCCACGATCCTGCCCCAGTTCGTGGGCATCACCTTTGGCGTCTACAACGGCCAGAAGCACATTCCCGTGCTCGTCACCGAGGAAATGGTGGGTCACAAGTTCGGCGAGTTCTCGCCGACGCGTACCTTCCACGGCCACACCGCGGCTGACAAGAAAGTGAAGAGATCCTGATGAGCAAGCCGAAGAGAGAACGTTCGCTCGCGGACAACGAGACAAGGGCAGTGGGCCGCATGGTCCGCAGCTCGCAGTACAAGCTCAACCTTGTCGTCGAGAGCATCCGCGGCAAGTCGGTCAACCAGGCCATGGCTGACCTCGAGTTCAGCCCCAAGCGCATCGCCAACGAGGGCAAGAAGGTCCTTTGGTCGGCGATCCAGAACGCCGAGAACAATCACAATCTCGACGTGGATGACCTTGTCGTCGCGCAGGCCTGGACGGGAAAGAACATGGTGCTCAAGCGCTTCCACGCCCGCGCCCGCGGCCGTGGCGCCCGCATTATGAAGCCTTTCAGCGAACTCACCATCGTCGTGCGCGAGCAGGCGAAGGAAGACAAGAAGGCAAAAGGCAAGGGCAAGCGCGGCAGCAAGCCGGCGGCGAAGAAGGAAGCAGCCTAATGGGTCAGAAAGTCAATCCTGTCGGCCTCAGGCTGGGCATCAACCGCACGTGGGATTCGCGTTGGTTTGCGGACCGCCGCGAGTATGGCCAGCTCCTGCACGAAGACCTGAAGATCCGCGAATTCCTGCTCGACAAGCTCAAGCAGGCAGGCGTCGCGCGCATCATCATCGAGCGTCCGCACAAGAAGTGCCGCGTCACAATCCACTCGGCCCGTCCGGGCGTCGTGATCGGCAAGAAGGGCGCTGACATCGAGAAGCTCAAGGCCGACCTCGGCAAGTTCACGAAAAGTGAAGTGCACCTGAACATCGTCGAGATCCGCAAGCCCGAGGTCGACGCCCACCTGATCGCCGAAAGCATTGCCCAGCAGCTCGAGCGCCGCGTCTCCTTCCGTCGCGCCATGAAGCGCGCGGTGCAGTCGGCCCTCAAGCTCGGCGCGCTCGGCATCCGCATCAATTGCGGCGGTCGTCTCGGCGGCGCGGAAATCGCCCGCGTGGAATGGTACCGCGAAGGTCGCGTGCCGCTCCACACGCTGCGCGCCGACGTTGACTTCGCGGTCGCCACGGCCAAGACGGCCTACGGCACCTGCGGTGTCAAGGTATGGGTCTTCAAGGGCGAAATCCTCGAGCACGACCCGATGGCGCAGGACAAGCGCGTGAATTAATCGTACGTGCCCGCTGGCGGCAAGCGGCCTCAGTCTCCCACGCCAGCCCCGGCGCCGGCCGAATAGACCGAGGCCAACAGGGAACCGGACTGAAAGAAAATGCTGCAACCGAAACGGACTAAGTTCCGCAAGCAATTCAAGGGCCGCATCCACGGCAAGGCGACGTCGGCGACCACGCTCGACTTCGGCGAGTTCGGCCTGAAGGCCCTCGAGCCGGAACGCATCACCGCGCGCCAGATCGAAGCCGCCCGTCGTGCGATCACCCGCGCCATGAAGCGCCAGGGGCGCGTGTGGATCCGCATGTTCCCGGATATCCCGGTCTCCAAGAAGCCCGCCGAAGTCCGCATGGGCTCGGGCAAGGGTGCACCGGAATACTGGGCCTGCCGCGTGAAGCCCGGCCGCATCCTGTTTGAACTGGATGGCGTGAAGTCGGACGTCGCGCGCGAGGCGCTGGCGCTGGCGGCGGCCAAGCTGCCGATCCGGACCAAGTTCGTCACCCGCCTCGGCCATACCGATTAGGTGAACCATGAAATCGCAGGCAATCGAATACCGCAACATGAACGTCGACCAGCTCAATGACGAACTGGTCAAGCTCCGCAAGGAGCAGTTCAACATGCGCTTCCAGAAGGCGACCGGCCAGCTCGAGAAGACGGCGCGCATCCGCTCCGTGCGTCGGTCGATCGCGCGTATCAACACGATCCTGGGCGAAAAGGCCCGGACCCCGAAAAAGGCCTGAGGGCAGGAACGAACCGATGCCGAAAAGAATTCTCCAGGGCACTGTCGTGAGCGACAAGAACGCCAAGACCGTGGTGGTCAAGGTGGAGCGTCGCTTCACCCATCCGATGCTGGGCAAGACCATCCGCCAGTCCAAGCGCTATCACGCCCACGACGAGCAGGGCCGGTTCAAGGCCGGCGACACGGTCCGCATCCAGGAATGCAGGCCCATGTCCCGCCTGAAGCGGTGGGAAGTGATCTACGACGTGCCGTCGGCCAAGGCTTGAGAGACAAGGGCAGCTTGCCATGATCCAGATGACAACAAATCTTGACGTCGCCGACAATTCGGGTGCGCGGCGCGTCATGTGCATCAAGGTGCTCGGTGGCGCGCAGCGCCGCTATGCGTCGGTCGGCGACATCATCGTCGTTTCCATCAAGGAAGCCATTCCGCGTGGCAAGGTGAAGAAGGGTGACGTCATGAAGGCCGTCGTCGTTCGCACTGCCAAGGAAGTGCGCCGCCCCGATGGTTCCTGCATCCGTTTCGACCGCAATGCGGCGGTACTCATCAACAACCAGGGCGAGCCGGTTGGCACGCGCATCTTCGGACCTGTGACGCGCGAACTGCGCGCCCGCAACCACATGAAGATCGTCTCCCTGGCGCCGGAGGTTCTCTAGTCATGGCATCGAAGTTCAAGAAGGGCGACCGGGTCATGGTCATTGCGGGCGAGCAGCGTCCCCGCAAGGGCCAGGATGGCAAGAAGAAGCCGGTGGTCGGGCAGATCCTCAAGGTCCTCCCCGACGAGGAGCGCGTGATCATTTCCGGCGTGAACATGGTCAAGCGCCACACCAAGCAGACGGCCCGCACCCAGGGTGGCATCGTCACCAAGGAAGCGCCCGTTCACGTGTCCAACATCGCGCATGTCGACCCGAAGTCGGGTGAAGCCACGCGCATCGGGTTCAAGACCCTGCAGGACGGCCGCAAGGTCCGTTACGCCAAGAAGTCCGGGGAAGTGATCGATGTCTGAAGACAACAAGGAAACCAAGCCGAAGAAGGCCCCGAAGGCGGCCGCAGGCGGCGACGAGGCAAAGGCCGTCAAGGCCAAGGGCGAGAAGAAGGGCAAGAAGGGCGACGGCGTCCCCGAGGGCGCCGCTGCGAGCGGCCAGTCGGACGCGACCCGCGCCAAGGCGATCAAGCTGGCCGAGGGCGAGAGGTACGTCCCGCGCGCACGCAAGCGCTATGACGAGGTCATCCGCAAGGCCCTCATGGACCAGTTCAAGTACGCCAACCACATGCAGATCCCGAAGCTTGACAAGATCGTGATCAACATGGGCGTGGGCGAGACGACGGCCGACACCAAGAAGATCCAGTCTGCCGTGCGCGACCTGACCCTGATCGCCGGCCAGAAGCCCGTGATCACGAAGGCCCGCGTCGCCATCTCGAACTTCAAGGTCCGCGAGAACATGCCGCTCGGCGCGAAGGTCACGCTGCGCAAGGAGCGCATGTACGAGTTCCTCGACCGCCTCGTCACCGTTGCGCTCCCGCGCGTGCGCGACTTCCGCGGCGTGTCGCCCAAGAGCTTCGACGGGCGCGGCAACTACTCGATGGGTCTCAAGGAACACATCGTGTTCACCGAGATCGACTACGACAAGATCGACGCAGTGTGGGGCATGGACATCACCATCTGCACAACGGCAAAGACGGACGAGGAAGCCAGGGCATTGCTCTCGGGTTTCCAGCTCCCCTTCGCGAAATGATGAATCGGAAGTAGGAAGACATGGCAAAGAAGAGTTCGACCGAAAAGAACAACCGGCGCATCAGGCTCGTGAAGCGTTACGCGGGCAAGCGCGACAAGCTCAAGTCGATCGCAAACGATATGTCGCTTGCGCCGGAAGAGCGTTTTGCGGCGCGCCTCAAGCTCGCCGAGCTGCCGCGCAATTCGGCACCGACGCGCATTCGCAATCGCTGCGAGCTGACGGGACGTTCCCGCGGCAATTACCGCAAGCTGAAGATGTGCCGCATGAAGCTGCGGGAACTGGCCTCGTATGGCCTGATCCCCGGCATGGTCAAGTCGAGCTGGTAAGGGAACAGACAGAACATGGCAATCAACGATCCCGTTGGTGATATGCTCACCCGCATCCGGAACGCCCAGATGCGTGGCCAGGCGAAGGTCTCGACACCGGCCTCCAAGCTGCGCCGCAATGTCCTCGATGTGCTGGCGTCCGAAGGCTACATCCGCGGCTACGCCGAGGTGACGCACGCGGCCTCCAAACCCGAGTTCGAGATCGAGCTGAAGTATTTCGACGGCAAGCCCGTGATCAACGAGATCCGCCGCGTGTCGACGCCCGGCCGGCGCGTCTATTCCGCGATCAAGGATCTCAAGCCGGTGCGCAACGGGCTCGGCATTTCGATTTTGTCGACGCCCAAGGGCGTCATGACGGACGCGCTCGCCCGCGAACAGAACGTCGGCGGCGAAGTCCTGTGCCACGTGTTCTAGGGACACGGGGCGAGCAGGGCACGGGAGAGGCGAAGGAAACAGGTTTATGTCACGAATTGGAAAGAAGGCGGTTGCGCTGCCGCAGGGTGTGACGGCCACGGTCAAGGACCGTGACGTCAAGGTGAAGGGCCCGAAGGGCGAACTGTCGCTGCGCGTCCTCGAAGGCATCGACGTGAAGCTCGAGAAGGACGGCATCTCGGTCACGCCGCGCGAAATGACGGATGCGATGCGCGCCCAGTGGGGCATGCAGCGCACGCTGGTCAACAACCTGGTCGAGGGCGTGTCGAAGGGCTTCGCCCAGACGCTCGAGATCAACGGCGTCGGCTTCCGCGCCGCGGTGCAGGGCAAGAACCTGCAGCTTCAGCTTGGTTTCAGCCATGACGTGATCTATCCGATCCCGGCGGGCATCGACATCAAGTGCGAGAAGCCGACGATCATCGTCGTCTCGGGTGCCGACAAGCAGAAGGTCGGACAGGTCTCGGCCGAGATCCGCGGCTTCCGCAAGCCCGAGCCCTACAAGGGCAAGGGCATCAAGTACGCCGAAGAGAAGATCCGCCGCAAAGAAGGCAAGAAGAAGTAAGGAACGCAAACCATGGCACTCAATCGCAAAGAGCTGTTCGCGCGCCGCCAGCGTCGTGCGCGCTTCAAGCTTCGCAAGGTTTCGGGCCTTCGCGCGCGCCTGTCGGTCTTCAGGTCATCCTGCCACATCTACGCGCAGGTCATCGACGACACGAAGGGACTCACGCTGGCTTCCGCATCCACGCTGGATGAGGAAGTTCGCAAGTCCCTCAAGGACGGCAAGGGTACCGACACAGCCGCTGCGGCGGTTGTAGGCAGGATCGTTGCCGAGCGCGCGATCAAGGCTGGCGTCAAGGACGTCGTCTTCGATCGTGGCGGTTACATCTATCATGGCCGTGTGAAGGCACTCGGCGACGCGGCCCGCGAAAGCGGCCTTAGCTTCTGACAGGAAAAAGGGATCGATAATCAATGGCGCGCGAAGAGAGAGAAGAGCGTCCCCGCCGCGACCGCGGTGATCGCGGCGGACGCGACCGCGGCGACGATCGCGGCGAGCGCAGCGAACTGGTCGACAAGCTGGTCCACATCAACCGCGTCGCGAAGGTGGTGAAGGGCGGCAAGCGCTTTGGCTTCGCGGCCCTGGTCGTCGTTGGCGACCAGAAGGGTCGCGTGGGCTTCGGCCACGGCAAGGCACGCGAGGTGCCCGAGGCTGTCCGCAAGGCAACGGAAGCGGCCAAGAAGCAGCTTGTGCGCGTTCCGCTGCGCGAAGGCCGCACGCTGCACCACGAGGTGCTCGGCCGCCATGGCGCCGGCAAGGTCGTGCTGCGTCCGGCGCCGGTCGGAACGGGCATCATCGCCGGCGGTCCGCTGCGCGCCGTGTTCGACGTGCTCGGCGTTCATGACGTCGTCGCCAAGTCGGTCGGCAGCTCGAACCCCTACAACATGGTGCGGGCCACGTTTGACGCGCTCAAGGGCCAGTACAGCCCGAAAATGGTCGCGAACAAGCGTGGCAAGTCTGTCGCCGACGTGATCTCGTCGCGCCGCTCGCAGACCGCCGCCGAAGTGTCACCGGAGTAAACCAAGATGGCAATGCGAACGCTGGAAGGTCGACCAAAGACCAAGACGATCACGATCGAGCAGGTTGCCAGCCCTGCGCGCCGTCCCGAGATCCAGCGCGAGACCCTCGTGGGTCTCGGGCTTGACAAGCTCGGACGTCGCAAGACCCTCGTCAATACGGACGCCGTCTGGGGCATGATCTGCAAGGTCAGGCACATGGTGCGTATTGTCGAGGACGCGAAGAACTAATCGGGCGGACAGGACATGAAACTCAACGAAATTCGCGACAACGAAGGCGCCCACAAGCGCTTCAAGCGCATCGGCCGCGGCTCGGGCTCCGGCAAGGGCAAGACGGCTGGCCGCGGCGTGAAGGGCCAGAAGGCCCGCACCGGACACCACGGCATGTTCGGGTTCGAAGGCGGCCAGATGCCTCTTCACATGCGCGTACCCAAGCGCGGCTTCAACAACATCTTCGCCCGTGGTTTTGCCATCGTGAACACGGGGCAGCTTCAGAAGGCAGTCGACGCCGGCAAGATCAAGGCCGGTGAGACGCTCGATGCTGGCAAACTTGCAACACTCGGCCTGGCCCGGAAGGCGAAGGACGGGGTCCGCCTCCTTGGAAAGGGCGACCTGAAGACCAATCTGACCCTTGAGGTCGCGCATGCTTCCGGCTCTGCCATCGAAGCGGTCAAGAAGGCCGGCGGCAGTGTCAAGGTTGTCGGCGTCAAGGCCAAGCACGTGACCCGCAAGGATCGCGAGCCCGGCAAGCGCCAGCAGCGCCGCCTGACGGCGGCGAAGAAGCGCGAGGAACGCGCGGCCGGCAAGGCCGGCTGATCCGCCATTGGTTCGCATGGGGTTGCCGCGGCGTTTGGGGGCAGGCCGGGGTGCCCCGGCGAAACACGACTGCATGCGAGGAGACAAGACATGGCGTCAGCCGCCGAACAATTAGCCGCCAACGTAAACTGGTCGGCGTTCTCCAAGGCAGAGGAACTCCAGAAGCGCATCTGGTTCACGCTGGGTGCGCTGATTGTTTATCGCCTCGGGACCTACATCCCCCTGCCGGGCATCAACCCGGACTCGCTCGCGCGCCTCATGGAGCAGCAGACCCAGGGCATTCTGGGCATGTTCAACCTCCTGTCCGGCGGCGCGGTCGAACGCATGGCGATCTTCGCCCTGAACGTGATGCCCTACATCTCCGCCTCGATCATCATGCAGGTGATGACAAGCGTCAGCCCCAGGCTTGAGAAGCTCAAGAAGGAAGGCGAGGCGGGACGAAAGACCATCAACCAGTACACGCGCTACCTGACCGTATTCCTTGCGGCAGGCCAGGCCTATGCCATTTCCGCGGGCCTGCAGTCGACACCGGGCCTCGTGATGATTCCGGGCCTCGCCTTCACGCTGACCACCGTGGTGATCCTCACCGGCGGCGTGATGTTCCTCATGTGGCTGGGCGAGCAGATCACTTCGCGCGGCATCGGCAACGGCATCTCGCTCATCATCTTTGCCGGCATCGTGGCCCAGCTCTTCCAGGGCTTTGCCAGCACGATGACCATGGCCGAGAAGGGCTCGATCTCCTGGGCCTCGGCCTTCGGACTCTACGTCCTCGTGGCCGTCGTCATCACGATCATCGTCTATGTCGAGCGCGCCCAGCGCCGCCTCCTGGTCCAGTATCCCAAGCGCCAGATGGGCAACCGCATGTTCGGTGGCGACAGCTCGCACCTGCCACTCAAGCTGAACACCTCGGGTGTGATCCCGCCCATCTTTGCCTCGTCGCTCCTGGTTCTGCCGGCAACGGTCGCCGGCGTCTACGGCACGAACGCACCTGACTGGCTGGCCGAGACGGTGCGCCTTCTCACCCACGGCCATCCGCTCTACATGGCGCTCTATGCTTTCCTGATCGTCTTCTTTGCCTTCTTCTACACGGCGATCGTCTTCAATCCTTCCGAGACTGCCGAAAACCTGAAGAAATACGGCGGCTTCATACCGGGCCGAAGGCCGGGCAAGCAGACAGCCGACTACATCGACTTCGTGCTGACCCGGCTGACGGTCGTGGGCGCGGTGTACCTTGTGGGAGTCTGTCTCATCCCCGAGTTCATTCTCGCGCAGTACGGTGGCAACCTGCTTCTGCTTGGCGGCACCTCGTTCCTGATCATCGTGTCCGTGACCATGGACACCGTGGCCCAGATCCACAGCCACCTCCTCGCGCACCAGTACGAGGGGCTGATCAAGAAGGCGAGGTTCAAGAGCCCGCGAGGCAATTCATGATCCTGGTCCTTTTCGGTCCGCCGGCATCGGGCAAGGGCACGCAGGCCGCACGAATCAAGGTGCGCCATGGCATCGCGCACCTGTCGACGGGTGACATGCTGCGGGCTGCCATCGCCGAGGGCACCGAGATCGGAAAGAAGGCCAAGGCCATCATGGACGAGGGCAAGCTCGTTCCCGACGATGTCGTGATTGGGATCATCGGCGACCGCATCACCCAGGCAGACTGCACGAAGGGGTTTGTCCTTGACGGTTTCCCGCGCACCCTGAATCAGGCGTCAGCGCTTGATGCCATGCTCAAGGCCAAGTCGCTCTCGGTCACCCACGTGATCGTGATGGACGTGGACGAGGCCGAACTCATCAAACGTGTGGAAAACCGTGCGGCAGAAGCGCGCCGCAAGGGTGAACCCGTCCGTGCCGACGACGACCCGGAGACCTTCAAGAAGCGCCTTGGGGTCTACAAGGCCGAAACCGCCCCCATCCTGCCGTACTACGAAAAGCAGGGAAAAGTACGGCACGTGGACGGAATGAAGCCCTTGGACGAGGTAACCGCCCAAATTGACGCAGTCCTGACCGGCCCGGCGCCGCGAAAATCGTGGTTTCGCTGATGGTTGACCGGGGTCAGGAAAAAAATATAATCCGCGCTCTTCCGATGAACGGCGCGGACGCTGCCTCCCGGGTAACCGGGGCGTGGCGCCTTATGTCTTTGTCTGATGAAGAATTGCACTAGGAGAGAACCGTGGCCCGCATCGCAGGCGTGAACATTCCGACGAACAAGCGCGTGCACATCGCACTGCGCTACATCCATGGCATTGGCCCGGTGAATGCCGTCGAGATCTGCAAGAAGGTCGGCATCGCCGAAAACCGCCGCGTCAACCAGCTTTCGGACGCCGAGGTCATCCAGATCCGCGAAATCATCGACCGCGAGTTCATCGTGGAAGGTGACCTTCGCCGCGAAGTGTCGATGAACATCAAGCGCCTGACCGACCTTGGTTGCTACCGCGGCCTGCGTCACCGCAAGGGTCTGCCCACGCGCGGCCAGCGCACGCACACGAACGCCCGCACCCGCAAGGGGCCTGCCAAGGCGATCGCCGGCAAGAAGATGGCAACGAAGTAGTTTTGATTTGAACCCCGGCCGCAAACGCAGCCGGGATGTGGAAGCGAGAACCTGAAATGGCGACTGAGAAGAAGGCGCGCGTACGCAAGAAAGAGCGCAAGAACATCACCTCCGGTGTTGCGCACGTGAACGCGACGTTCAACAACACGATGATCACCATCACCGACGCGCAGGGCAACACGGTTGCCTGGTCATCGGCCGGGACGATGGGATTCAAGGGTTCCCGCAAGTCGACGCCCTATGCGGCGCAGGTCGCGGCTGAAGACGCGGGCAAGAAGGCCATGGAGCATGGCGTTCGCACGCTTGAGGTCGAGGTCAAGGGACCTGGCTCAGGCCGCGAGAGCGCGCTGCGGGCGCTGCAGGCCGCCGGCTTCACCGTCACCACGATCCGCGACGTGACCCCCATTCCCCACAACGGTTGCCGTCCGCCGAAGCGTCGGCGCGTCTAGCATCCGTTTCCCCCGCGAATGCCGAAGGATGACTCAAAGTGATTGAGAAGAACTGGCAGGAATTGATCAAGCCGAACAAGCTGCACGTGGACGCCCCGTCGCCGCGCACGCATGCGGTGCTTGTCGCAGAACCGCTCGAGCGGGGCTTCGGCCTGACGCTCGGCAACTCGCTGCGGCGCGTGCTGCTGTCCTCGCTGCAGGGCGGCGCGGTCACCTCGATCCAAATCGATGGCGTCCTGCACGAGTTCTCGTCGATCCCTGGTGTCCGCGAGGACGTGACGGATATCGTCCTGAACATCAAGCAACTGGCGCTCAAGCTTCACTCCGATGGCGAGAAGCGTCTCGTGCTGAAGGGCGAGGGCCCCGGCGAACTGCGCGCGAGCGCGATCTCGACCGTCGCCGATGTCGAGATCCTCAATCCGGACCTCGTCATCTGCAACCTCGACCACGGTGCGCGCGTGCGCATGGAGCTCAAGGTCAATTCGGGCAAGGGCTATGTCCCGGCCGAGCGCAACCGCCGTGAGGACGACCCCATCGGTCAGATCCCCGTCGACTCGCTCTTCTCGCCCGTGAAGAAGGTGTCCTACCGCGTAGAGAACACGCGTGAAGGCCAGATCCTTGACTATGACAAGCTTACCCTGTCGGTCGAGACCAATGGCGCCGTGTCCCCGGAAAACGCGGTGGCCTATGCCGCGCGCATCCTGCAGGACCAGCTCCAGATCTTCATCAATTTCGAAGAGCCGCGCGAGAAGAAGGTCGAGGAACAGAAGACCGACCTGCCGTTCAACCCGGCCCTGCT
>DAISVV010000057.1:1157-14436 GCA_036840015.1 Micropepsaceae bacterium | reverse complement strand
CCCCGCTCTTCTTCCGCTTCCTGAATGCTATCCCGAATTTATCGTTCCGGCTCCCGCCCATTGGTTAATTCCTTCCGTGGCCGGCGCCGCCTCTCAGTTGGCGGGGAAGGCGCTCGAGTCGACAGTCTTCATGACCACCCACTCGCCGGCCTCGTTGCCCTGCAGCATCCGCGTCGCCGGCACCGTTACGTTGCCGTATTTGTTGAAGTCCACCGACCCGGACGCGCCCTCGTAATCGACCTCTTTTCCGGCCGCGATCGCAGCGACGCCGTCGGCGTAGGAGATGACCTTTTCGCCGTCGGGACCGGCAACGCGGGTGAGATTGGCGTCAACCGCCGCGCCCGACGTGTCGTTGGCGGCTGCCATGGCCAAGGCCACGGTGATGAAAGCATCGTATGTTTCAGCCTGATAGAAACCAGGCTCCGGCTTTTCGCCGAAGCGCTTCTCATAGGCCTCGGAAAAACGCTGCCAGCTCGCCGAGCCTTGGGCCGGGCTCGACACCGGATTGATCGTGCCCTTGGCAAGTTCGGGCCCGACGGCTGCAACATAATCCGGCGATTGCAGTTCCGCCGTCACCCAGTACTTCCAGTCATGACCGCGCTGAAAGGCTTGCTTGACGAAGGCGACACCTGCGGTCTGACCTACGGCCATGAATACCATCGAGGGATTTGCGGCGGCGACTTCGTTGACTTCAGCGAGGTAGCTTGACTGACCCGGAGCGAGCGTGACCTCCTTGGTGATCTTGCCCCCCAGACGCTCGTAGGCCTTGCGGAAGGTGGCTGCGGCGCTTTGCGTGCCTTCAAGGTTTTCGACGACGAGAACGATCTCGTTCTGCTTCATCTCGTCCAGCAGAAGCTTGGCGTGAACGACGCCCAGAAAGCTGTCGGAGGCATTGGTCCGGTAGATGAAGGTGCCGGCGCCGCCAGCGTCATCAAGGGCCTGCGTGCCGCCGGACGTCGAGATAACGGGCACCTTCTGATCCTTCGCAAAGCCGCGCAGAGCGACGATGGGGTCGCTCTCCGGGCCGATGATGGCGCTGACGCCATCGACGCTGACGAGCTTTGTCGCTCCACGCATTGCGCCATCAACAGTGGACGTGTTGTCCTCCGCGATGAGCGTAACCGGCCGGCCAAGAATGCCGCCGGCGTTGTTAATCTCCTCCACCGCGAGGATCGCCGCATTGTTGAGCGCAGGCGCCCACGGCCCCATGTCGCCACTGAAGCCGATGAGCAGGCCGAGCTTCACCGGATCCTTGGCGAGCGCTACGCCCGGCAGGGTTATGGCCAATGCCAGCGCGCCGGCCTGCGCGAGCAGTAGACGGCGGGTAACGGGACTGTCGATCATTGATTCACTCCCTTTCTCTCTGTTGCTTATGTGGCGTCATGCTGGGACACTTTCGGCAGGCAGGTTGCCGGGATCGCCCGCGCCGATGTAGAGGCGGACGACCTCGGGATTGGCGATGACTTCGGCGCTCGTACCGTGTGCGATCACGCGGCCGTCCGCCATCGCGTAGACCTCCTCGCAGACCGCGCTGATGAACCTCAGGTTATGGTCGACGACGAGGAAGGTGACACCCCGCTCTCGCAGGCTGCGGATGTGACTGGTCAGGTTCTCCATCAGTGCCGGATTGACGCCGGCAGCGGGCTCATCGAGAAGCAGCAGCCTTGGCTCGGCCATCATTGCGCGAGCGAATTCGAGCATCTTGAGCTCGGGCGCAGAGAGATCCTGTACCCACTGATTGGCGCGGCCCGAAAGGCCGAACTCGCCCAGCGTCGCCACAGCCTTGTCGCGAACCGCAGGGTCGACGCCGGCGCTGCCGAACAGTTTTCGCCGGCCTTCAGCGTCGGCACGGGAGAAAACCAGCATGTTTTCAAGCACGGTCATGCGTGGAAAGCCGACTGGTGTCTGGAACGTCCGAAGCAGTCCGAGCGAAGCCACCTGATGCGGCGCCTTGGTCTCGATACGGGCGCCATCGAAAGTGATCGTGCCCCGGTTCGCCCGGCTGAACCCGCTGATAATGTTGAACAGCGATGTCTTGCCCGCCCCGTTCGTGCCGATGAGACCGACAATCCGGCCGCGAACCACGTCGATCGAAACATCCGTGACGGCGCGTATGCCGCCATAGGAAAGGCTGACCTCGCGGACCTCAAGCATGGCGCGCCCCGCGCCGGTCGGAGGGCAACTCAAAGACGACCGGCCGCTCGGCGAATAGTCCGTCTGGGCGTAACCGGACGATCAGGATCAGCACAAGGCCGATGAGCGCCGTTCGCAGCGACGTCAGAGTGACCGCCATCTCGCCGGAGACCTGAACAAACCGCAGCATGTCATGGAGCAGGATAAAGACGAACGCGCCGAACAGGGCGCCGCGCTGATTGCCTATGCCGCCGATGATCAGCGCTGTCCAAACAAAGAAGGTCAGGTCGGCTTCAAACTGACCCGGGATAATGAGCGTGTTGTACCAGACGTAAAAGACACCGGAGAACCCGGCGAGGGCGCCGGCGACGACGAACAGGCGCATGGACACGCGCTGCGGATCAATGCCGGCGGTGATCGCGAGTGCCTCGTTTTCGCGCAAGGCCTTGCAGGCGCGGCCGAAGGGCGAACTGGCGATGCGCGGCGTCACGAAGTAGGTCAGGGCCAGGCCGCCAAGCGTCAGCGCGAGCTGGACGAAGGGGTAGGTCGCAGCTGAGAAGTGCTCCTTGAACGGCTGCTTCAGACCGTAGATGCCGGCGACGCCATTGGTGAGCCACGTTTCATTCGCGTAGACTTGGCGAATGACCTCGGCGAAGGCCAGGGTGACGATCAGAAAGTATTCTCGCTTCAGCCGCAGAGTCGGCTTGCCAATGACCCATGCGGCAATCGCTCCTGCAATCGCCGCTGCGACCGCGCCTAACCACAGCGGTAGTCCAAGGCCCAGCGCGTATTGCTGGTGGTCAGCGGCCGGATCGGCGGTGAGAAGCACATAGGTGTAGGCTCCTATGCCGAAGAACGAGACGATGCCGAGGTCCCAGAGTGGACCAACGCCTGATTCGAGATTCAGCGCGAGGCACAGCATGCCATAGATGGCGCCGAGCGTAGCGAGGCTCACCAGAAACAGCAGGAAGCCTTCCATCTTTCCCCTCAGTGTGTGCGTGCGCTGCCGCCGCCCCACAGGGCCTGAAGGCCCTGGGGTTTCACGAGCAGCACGAGAATGATGATGAGAAAGGCAAGGCCTGTGCGATAGTTCGACGGGACAAACTGCAGACCGATCTCGATGCCAAAAGCGAGCACGAAGGCAGCGAGCATCACGCCGTAGAGGCTCCCGATGCCACCCAGGACTGTCGCGGCCAGGATGATGATGATCTGCTGCCAGCCCATGCTGAGGGTGAGCGAGCCCATGATGCCGAGAAACACGCCAGCTAGGCCGCCGAGCGCCGAGGCCACGAACCAGACGAGATAAGAAGTCCGGCGCGGATCGATGCCCCGAACGCGCGCAAGGTCCTCGTTGTCGGAAACCGCGCGGATCGACTTGCCGGCGGCCGTATACGTCAGGAACAGGTGCAAGCTGAGCGCTGACAGGATTGCAACGATGACGATCGTCAGCTCGTAGATTGTCATGAACGGATGGCCGAACACCTTGAACGCGCGCACCGGCGGCAAGTCGAAGGCCAGCATGCGTTTGCCGGCGAGCGTTCCCACGACGCCGTACACGAGGTAGGCCGCGCCGACAGAGGTGAACAGCAGGACGAGCGCGCCGCGCGCCTTAACCGGGCGGAACAGCACCGCACAGAAAATCACTCCGACAACCCCGGTGAGAAGCGCCGCGGCGATGGCCGCCGGCATGATGTGCAGTCCGAGATTGTAGAACAGCAGGCTCGAATATGCGCCGATCAGCAGCATCTGCCCGTGCGCAATGTTGAGGAAACCTTCCACCCGGAGGATCAACGCGAAGCCGACTGCCGAGAGCAGAATGACGCTCGCCGAGATCAGTCCGAATGTGACGATGTCCATCCGCTTCCCGTGTCGCTTTTGCGCTGCCGAACCACACCGGAACGCTTATCAGGTTAAGGTAGCATTTTTATCTGTGTCAAATTCCTTTTTAGGACATTGATCAAAACAGCCGGCGACTTGGTCTTTAGCCGCGGCCGAAAAGACGCGCAAAAAACCCGTACAGGGAAAGCCATACGAGCCGAAGGCCGCTAATCGGGATCGCCGGACCGGCGGCTGGCCGGGTTTCCTTCATCGGCATTGCGGTAGACGGCAGCCTTGCCTCCACGTTCTTCACGAAGTCGCCAACGATGAGCGTGGCGATCTCCTGAATCAGCCCGGTTCGACCGAACTGGGCAATGCTGCCCGCCAGTTGTACGTCGGCGTCGAGGACGACCCGCGTGCCTTCGCCCACCGGGGAAAGGCGGCAGACCATTGTCATCTTGCCCCGGCTCGCACCCCTGCGGTCCACGCCCTTGCCATCGAGCGTCACGGTGCGGGCGGCGTCGTCATAGGCGACGGTCGCCGCTCCCTCGAAGTTCGCCTGGAAGGGGCCAACCTTGACCGAGACCTTGCCGGCATGAACTCCGTCTCCCTTGTCAGCGAGATACTCCGCTCCCGGAAGACACGCGGCTACCGCTGGCGGGTCGTGGAAGAACGCCCAGACCGCATCGAGCCGCCGCGGCAGCGTAAACTCCTGTTCGATCTTCATCCGTGACACCCTGCGTGGATTGGTTGCTCAGTAGGTCGATCCGGACAGGACAACTCCGTACACGTCGCGGCGACGATCGTCCCGCGGCCGCACACGCGTGCTGCGAACCTGCGAGGCGCGAATCGCATCGGTGTCCAGCTCCGCCACGGCGATGGCCTCCTCATCCTCACCAAGCGGCCCAGCGAAACATTCGCCAAAGCTGTCGACTATGATCGAGGAACCGAGGAAGCGCGTTCCTTGCTGGCCGCCCGACTGCGATGCGCAAACCATCGCCACCTGGTTCAGGTTCGCCTGAACCATCGCGCCTCTCGCCTGTCCGATGTAGCCCATGGCGTCGCGCGGATTACGGTCGAAGCCACCGACCCACGCTGTGGGAATTGCAAGAATGTCGGCGCCCGACAGCGAGAGCCCGCGCGCTACCTCCACGAAGCGCAGGTCGTAGCAGACGCATAATCCAATGCGGCCAATGCGCGTCTCGGCAACCGGCAGCCCGAGATCACCGGGCGTGAAAACGTCCTTCTCTCGATCGAACAGGTGCAGCTTGCGGTAAGCGGTTAATCGACCTTCTGGCGTTACCAGAATAGCAGTGTTGAAAAGCCTGCTTTCTGACCGTTCGCAGAAGCCTCCTACGATGACGAGGCCAAGTTCGGCGGCGAGCGCCCGCCAGGCCGTTGAAGTTGGCCCATCGAGCGGTTCTGCCGATGCTCCCAACCCCTCCGCGTCAAGGCCATATCCGCTCACCGCGAGTTCCGGCAGCACGGCGAGAGCCGCGCCGCGCGCTGCTGCCTTCCTTAGCAGTGCCTCAATACGCTTGTGATTTTCCTTCGGCCGATAGAGCGTGGCGCCGAACTGGATCGCTGCAGCAAGGAAACGGCCGGTCATTCCGTGAGGTTCACACAATAGTCGTCCGGAACCGCCGCATCAGCGGGGATTGCGCCGACCTTGCGCAGCAGGGGCACATCTGCAGGAGCTGGCCCACCGACGCTGACAACACGTGCTCCGCGATCGGCGCAGATCGCATGTTTGATTCCTGCCGGCACATGCACGATGCAGCCTTCATGAAATGGCAGCCTCAAGCCATGCGTGTGGTCGACAGCGGTTCCCTTGCCCTCGACGATGAAGATGGTGTCTTCGGATTTTTGATGAATGTGCGGGACGTTCTCTTCACCCGGCTCCAGCACTACATAATTCATGTTGGCGTTCCACGCCCCTGTTCCCGGCCACACCACGAAGCGGGCATCCTTCGAGATCAGCGGCAGACGCAGGGTGGGGTTATCTCGATGAAAGACGCGAATGCTCATTGCGCAGCCTCATCGCCGAGAGAACTGTAAAGCGCCGGATCTGCGGGCACGGGGCCCCCGACACCGCGCATTCCCCCGGAATCCGCCTCAAGTCGGTAGCGATCGCCGGCGTCGATGTGAACCATCGAGCCCTCGACGAGCGGTTCGGCAGACATCTTCTGCAAATCGCGCACCCAGCCGGCGCCGAGCACCACATAGTAGACGCAATCGTTGCTGTGCCCCAGATCGATGGTCCGGTCGTGCGCAGCAAGGTCGAGGATTTGCATCGTCCGAAAGCGAGCTCCATTGCCAGGCCACAGGACGACGCGGGCACTGCCTTGGCCGTCGATGAGGGCGAGACTTTTGTTGACGTTGGCGGTATCGATCACCTGGACGGTTCGCGGCGCATCGGAAATCATGCGGAGCCCTTTTTGGTGAACTTCAAACATTTTTACAGTAGTAAAGAAATCCCGCCGGTCAAGTGGGGGCAACATCAGGCGGCGCAACAACGCTTCAGGAGGGCGCTCAGTGACGAGACCTGATGAATCGCAAATGTCTGACCTTAACGAGAGCGCCGCGCAGACATTGATTGCGATCGGCCAACGCATTCGGGAGATTCGCAAGAGTCGCGGAATGACGCTCCAGGCGTTGGCGGGTTCCTGCGGTTTGAGTTCCTCAATGCTCAGCTTGGTTGAACGCGGTCTTGCCTCTCCGTCAATAGGTTCGCTGATTGTTGTCGGCGAGGCGCTCGGCACCACCATGTCGGATCTGCTCAGCGCAAACGACGACCAGGCCGGCAAGATCGTTACTCGGGCAAGCGAGGCGAAGATCGTTGAGACGGCCCATCATGTCGTCCGCCGGGTGCTAAAGGACGACCGCACGCGCGGAGTGTCGATTGCGATCAACGAGTATGCCCCACAGCCGGGCTCGAGCGAGAGCCCGCTTCAGCATGATGGCTTCGAGTATGGATTGGTTCTCGAAGGCCAGTTGATGGTCGAGGTCGACGGGGTGAGCCACATACTCGACCCGGGCGATCTCATAGCCTACCCGTCGCGCCGCAAGCATCGCATTTGGAACAATGGCGACAAGATCGCCCGGACCGTCTGGTTCAACACGGTTCGCGAATAGGTTCAACCAAGCAGGGCATGCAAGCGGTCTGGCGTCACCGGCAATCGGCGTACCAGTCCTGGTCTGCCGACCGCCGCGTCAATGGCCGAGGCGATCGCCGCGCCGGCGGCGGTTATGCCACCCTCGCCGGCCCCCTTGACCCCAAGCGGATTGATCGGACTTGGCGCGTCCTCCCGGATCAACGTCTCGATCGGCGGCACCTCCAGCGCTGTCGGAACAAGATAATCCGCGAGGCTGGCGGCGAGGGGCTGACCGGTCGTGTCGTAGATGAACTCCTCGTAGAGCGCTCCTCCGAGCCCTTGCGCTACCGCGCCGACGATTTGTCCCTCAACGAGCGTCGGGTTGACAGCGCGGCCGACATCGTAAGCGACCACATAACGTTCGACCTTTATGCCGTAGGTCCTGCGATCGACGCAGACCTGAGCAAGGTGGATTCCATAGGGGTAGGTCATATGGTCCGAACGGTATTCGCCCTCTGCGGAAAGCCCGCCGTGCCGTTCCCAGGCGGCAGCAATCTCGCCGAGTGACAGCGATTGGCCGGTGGCAGCGCAAGTCACGCGGCCCTCGGCATAGGCGAGATCCGTACGGTCGTGCTGAAGCAGCGCTGCGGCGATCACGCAGGCCCGCTCGGCGAGCGCATCGGCGGCAATCTTCACCGCCGAGCCCGTCATCACGGTCACCCGCGTTGCGAAAGCGCCCATGCCCTTCTCGATCAGTCTCGTCTGGCCGTGAACGACGGTGATGCCGTCCATTGGTATTCCAAGGTAGTGGGCGGCGATCTGCGCCATTGCAGTCTCGACGCCCTGGCCTACGGACGCAGCGCCTGTCACGATCTCGATGTTTCCGTCTCTACGGACGTGTAGGCGCACAAGGTCCTCCGGACCGAGGCCGCTCTTCTCGACAAACCATCCGATACCTGCGCCTGCCCACTCTCCGGCGTCGCGGCGGGCAGCGAGACTGGACCTCATGTCTTCCCAGTCCACGTGCGTCAGCAGCCGGTCCATAAGGTCGTGGTATCGCCCGGAGTCGTAGACAACATGTGTCCCCAGTGCGTCGACCTTGCGGTCGAAGGGCATGGCGCTCTCCGGTATCAGGTTGCGGCGGCGGACCGCGACCGGATCAAGGTCAAGGCGGTCGGCGATGGCGTCCATCAGCCGCTCGCGAGCGAAACTGCTCTCGAATCTTCCCGGCGCGCGATAAGTGCCGGCCGGCGTCTTGTTGGTGAGACGGATGTGCCCGGCAACACGATAGGCGGGGATTAGGTAAGGTCCCGGCAGCAGCGCCGCAGATAGATCGGAAACGGTGCCGCCGTGGGTGCGCACGTACGCGCCCTGGTCGGTGAAGAACGTGGCGTCAAGGCCCAAGACGAAGCCGTCTGGGGCAACTGCCGCCTTTAGTCGGTAGACCTGATCGCGGCTATGGTTCGCGGCGAGGAGATGCTCGCGCCGGTCTTCGATCCACCGCACGGGAAGGCCAAGCCGCAGCGCCGCAAGACAAACAAGCACGTCCTCGGGATAGAGTTCGCCTCGGATACCGAAACCGCCGCCGACGTGGCCCTCGCTCAGCTGGACCGCATCCATCGGCAGGCCGAGCATCCGGGCAATGGCGCCACGGTTGTAATGAGGCACCTTCGCGGCGCCATGGAGCGTGACGCGACCACCTGGCTCCGGTACGCCCAGCGCACCCCGCGTCTCCAGAGGTACGCCGCTGTGACGCCCCACCCGCGCCTCGATCTCGACGACGTGCGCGGCCTCCGAAAACGCTGTTTCGATATCTCCCGTGGCCTTGCGCAAAACCGCAGGTTCACTGAGCAGGCCCAGCAGGACTTCTGGTTTGAACGCCACGGGTGGCGCGGTCGGATCGAGTTGCGGCTCCAGCTCTTCGATATCGCAAAAGATGAGGTCCGCGGCATCCTCTGCAATCGCCTGGGTTTCCGCTAACACGACCGCCAGCGGTTCGCCAACATAGCGAACGTAGTCTCGCGCAAGGCACCACTGCCGGTAGGGACCAAGTCCCTCGATCTTCGTCATCCGGAAATCGATTTGCGGCACATCGGCAATATCGTCTGCGGTCCAAACAGCGACAACGCCGGAAAGTGCTAACGCCTCGACCCTATCGACACCGGCGATTCTGCCGAAGGCGACGGGCGACCGCACGACGCGCATGTGCACTGCGCCCTCGTGAGGGAGATCCGCTGCGAAACGCCCCGCACCGGTGATGAGCGGGCGATCCTCGATGCGCGGCGCCCGCTCGCCAATGCGACTCATGACGCGCTGCCGCGAATTGCCGCAGCCGCCGCCCGAACTGCGGTGAGAATATTCTGATAGCCGGTGCAGCGGCAAAGGTTGGAGGCGACGACCTCGCGGATCTCCTCGTCGTTCAGGTCGGGCTTCTCGCGCAGGGCGCCGAGCGCCAGCATGAGGAAGCCCGGTGTGCAGAAGCCGCACTGCAGCCCATGATGCTCCCAGAACGCCTGCTGCAGCGGATGGAGCGTTCCGTCAGGCGCGGCGAGGCTCTCAACAGTTTCGATACTGGCGCCTTCGAGCTGCACGGCGAAGACGAGGCACGCGCGCATCGGCCGGCCATCGACAAGCACGGTGCAGGCGCCACAGACGCCATGCTCGCAGCCGACATGCGTGCCTGTCAGCCCGCAAACCTCGCGCAACGTGTCCGCAAGGTTACGCCGCGGCTCCACGAGGACGCGGGTTGTGCGACCGTTGACGGTGAATGTGACGGCTTGCTCGGATGTCATGGCGCTGTAGCCTTAATGATCGCCGCGCGGATGCGGTCGGGCGTTGCTGGAATCCTATCGAGGACGACGCCGAGCGGCGCGAGCGCGTCATTGATCGCCGCAACCACGGCGGCCGGAGCGCCGATGGCGCCGCCCTCACCAAGACCCTTCGCGCCGGTCACCGTTGCGGGCGAGATCGTCTCCAGGTGATGGATCTCTATCGCGGGAATCTCGGCCGACGTCGGCGCCCCATAATCCGCAAGCGAGGCAGTCAGGAGCGTTCCATGCTCGTCGTGGACCAGTTCCTCGTGGAGAGCGCTCGCGATACCCTGCGCCACGCCGCCCGCAATCTGGCCTTTGACGATCATCGGATTGATCAGCCTGCCGGCGTCCTCCACAACGAGGAAGCGGTTGATGCGCACCGCGCCAGTGGCCGTGTCGACTTCGACCTCGGCGATGTGGCAGGCATTGGAGAAGGTGCCGGCGGGGTCATAGAAGGCCTGCTCCCTAAGGCCTGCAGTGAGATCGGGAAACTGATAGCTCCCATGGTGAAGGGCGCGCGCAACCTCTGAGATGCTGAGTGACCGGTTGGTGCCGGATGCAGTGGCCAGCCCGTCTTTCAACTCGATGTCGTCGGCGACGCATTCAAGAAGACAAGCGGCAGCGGCGCGCAGTTTCGACGCGATGCGGTCGGCGGCAAGGCGGCTTGCGCCACCGGCGATCACCATCGAGCGGCTGGCGAACGTACCCCAGCCATAGGGGGTAGCGTCGGTGTCTCCGGCAATGACGCGGATACTGGCTGGATCGATACCGAGGCGGTCTGCCGCGAGTTGGGCAAGCGCCGTCTTCAGTCCTTGTCCGTGCGGTGAGGCGCCGATCCTGAGCGTTACACGACCGGACGGGTCCATCTCGCACTCGACTGTCTCGTAACCCGGCACGATCTGCATCTTCCGCGCGGCAAAGGCCGGCGTGCCGTAACCCGAACGCTCGGAGAACACCGAAACGCCGATACCGATGTGGCGACCACGCTCCAGGGCCTCAGCTTGGCGGGAGCGGAAAGCAGGCAGGTCGACGAGGCGGACTGCCGCCTCCATGGAGGCGAGATAGGAACCTTCGTCATAGACCAGGCCGGTCGGTGAGCGATGCGGGAATTCGGTGATGAGGTTGCGCCGCCTGATCTCCACGGGATCGAGACCGAGTCTGGCCGCTCCTCGGTCCATGAGTTGCTCCATGGTGAGGGTCAGCATCGGCCTCGACACACCCCGATAGGGCGCCATCATCGCCGTATTGGTGGCGACGCCGCGCGAAGTGACGCCGTACTCAGGCACGCGGTAGGGGCCAGGCAATTCGGCGAAGGCCATCAGTGGCTCAACGCCGCAGGTCACCGGATAGCAGGAAAAAGCGCCGACGTTGGAGAGTAGGTCGCCATCGAGACCTGAAAGGCGGCCGTCCGCGTCGAACGCGCCGCGGACCCGGAACCGCTGGTCCCTGCCGTGCGAAGCGGCCAGGAAGTTCTCGCGCCTGTCCTCGATCCAAGCGAGCTTCCGGCGAAGCGCCCGTGCCGCCCACACAAGCGCCACGTATTCCGGGTAGAGCGACATCTTCTGACCGAACCCGCCGCCGACGTCGGGCGCCACCACCCGCAAATCCGCCTCGGGCATTCCCAGAATGTCGGCAAGTCCTGTGCGCAGCATGTGTGGCATTTGGACGGATGCGTACAGGCAGACTCGACCGCTGCCTGGATCGAATTCGGCGACTCCGCCGCGCGGCTCAAGGGGCATCGCCGACTGCCGGGCAGACCGGATGTCAACCTCGACAACTGCTGCCGCCGCGGCGAATGCCGCATCCAGCCCCGGGGTTCGCATGCTGCCAGAGACCAGCACATTGTCGGGCGCCTCGCGATGCACAGCGCGGGCGCCGGGCGCGAGCGCCGACTCAAAGCCAACGATCGCATCCTCGGGCTCGATTTCCACATAAACCTGTTCCGCGAGGTCCTCCGCGGCGGCCTCCGTCGTGGCGACCACCATTGCGACAGCTTGACCTGCGAACACCACTCTGTCGCGAGGAAACACGGGCTGCGGAACGCGCCTGTAGTCCGGTCGATTCAGGATCGGCTGAATGACGCCGACGCCCTTTAGGTCGTCGGCCGTGAAGACGTGCCCATCGAAGGCTTCGGGCAGCTCGATGCCAGTGATCTTTCCAGCGGCAACCGGGCTGCGAACAAACGTCACGTGAAGGGCCCCGCGGGCGTGGTCGGCGACGAAGCGGCCTTCGCCACGCAGCAAGGCGGGATCCTCGAAACGGCGCAGGCTGCGGCCGGACCAGTTCATGGCACTTGTCGTCTCATGAGGCTGCCAGGGCGGCTGCGTCGGCGAGCGCCCTTTCGATCATGGCCGCAGTAAGATCGCGACGATAGGCTGCTGAGCCGTGGATATCACCGTGAGGACTGACGAGATCGCGCCCCAGTTCTCCAGCCGCAGCGAAACTTGCTTGATTCGGTGGACGCCCGATGAGCAACGTTTCGACCGCTTCGAGACGCCGCGGCCGGTCCGAAACCGCGCCCACGCCTACGCGTGCGTTGCAAATGGTTCCGCCCTTGATTTCCAGCGCCGCGAGCGACATGGCGAGAGCGAAGTCCCCGTGTCGCCGGGCGAACTCCCGAAAGCCGGTGCGCCAGCCCGGCGCCAGCCGTGGCAGGCGGATTTCCGTCAGGATGTCGGCCGGCCCGACTGCAGTCGTGAAGCTGCCGCGGAAGAAGTCGGACGCCGCGACCACTCGCGTGCCACTTGGGCCGGCAATCATCATTCGAGCATCAAATGTGGCGGCGACAAGGCACCATTCCGCTGCCGGGTCTGCATGGCAGAGCGAGCCACCAAACGTGCCGCGCTGACGGATCGGATAGTGAGCAATATGGCGCACCACTCGCGAAAGCAGGTCGCCAAGTTCACCCGCGCATACCGGCGCATGAAATCTGGCGTGGCGGGTCAGTGCGCCAATCACGAGATCCCCTCCGTCTTCGTGAACGACGTCGAGATCCGGAAGCCCAGCGATGTCGACCAGCATCTCCGGGCGTGCGAGGCGAAAGTTCATAGCTGGAACAAGGCTTTGGCCGCCCGCAATGAGCTTTGCCCCATCGGGATTCACACCGATCAGGGCCAGCGCGTCGGCGAGTGACGCGGGTCTCTCATAAGCGAAGGCGGCTGGCTTCATGTTTGAACACGATCAAATCAAGCTTCAATGAAGCTAGCAACGGCATCGGCGTCTGTCCACCCTGCGGGAGCGCGAAGGCGTCGCGAAGAGTCAGGCAGAGGCGCTGTTCAATGGACCGAAGCACGCGCACGTCGCAAAGCAGCTGAGGTTGTTCCGCCCAGCGTCTTGCGGTTCGATGAACCGCTTCTGCCATCCGTGCCGAACGCCTCGGCAGACCTGTACTTCACCCCGAATCCGTACGGAGAGGGGAAG
>DAISVV010000057.1:0-1147 GCA_036840015.1 Micropepsaceae bacterium | reverse complement strand
TCCGGCACCCCGTTCGAAAGCACCTGCATTCCTCTACATCACCCCCAATTCCTTCTGTTTTTGGTACTACAACTCCCCCCCCCCCCCCCCCCCAGGGGCGGGTTCGGGAGTGGAGGGTCCGGGCGGTGACCGGCGCACGTTATCCATGCGTCCTTCCGTCGAAGGTGTTGCACTTCTCGTTTTGGTTGTCCCTCACAAGTTGAGCAGCGAAGCACCCGGCCTATGCGCGAGGCCTTGCTCATCATCATGGCGTGTCTTCCACAGGCGGGAACGTGCGCGGAGTACACGACCCCCGCACTCGAACCCGTCACCGAGGAGCCGTGTACGGCATCGAGATTGAGCGTCGTCCGCGAATGGCAGGAGCGAAATCCGGGTTTGGTGATCCAGTACTGGCGGTGTGAGCCGAAGCGATAACTGCGTGTCATGCCTGGTCGCCAGCATTCCAATTCCGGTCTCGCTGTTTCACCACGGGGCATCACACCGGCACACCCCCAGCATTGGAACCCGCATGGGTGGATGCGGCATCGGAAGTATGCCTTCGCTCCTGATGGTGATGGACCGGATGGGCTATCTTTCCCGACGGAACATTCTCGCGAAGGAGGATGAGATGCGCCGGGTCGTTCGCGCCTTTGCAGTGGTGGCGCTCGTCGTGCTCGCCCGCATCGGCATCCACGCGACCCTGGTCGCCCTTTCACGGACTTCGGGCAGCATCGCCGGCGTAGCGGCGTCAACGCGCGCCTTCCGCCATCGGTAACTGCGGGGCGCACAATACCAGGATGTGTGGACAAATGGGGTTCCCGAATCGTCTGATACGTGATTCACGGCTGCTCTTTGAGAAGGGCGGCGGTGCTTGGCGGATTGATGAGCGACGCGGCATGAGCGTTCTTCGCGCCGTTTCTGATCGAGAACCGCACGCGGGGCGGCCGTCGGCCATTGGATCATCGACGAGTGCTGGACGGTATCTTGAACGTGACGCGTACCGGCGTACCCTGGCGTGACCTGCCGCCCGAGTTCGGCAACTGGAATTCGGCCTACCGGCAATATCGACGCTGGACCGAGGAGGGGGGCTGGGGCGTGCTGCTGGCCGCGTTTCGCCGCCAGCGCCGCCTCCGGCAGCGCCCAGCAAATGATAGCATCCACCATAATC
>DAISVV010000056.1:0-14457 GCA_036840015.1 Micropepsaceae bacterium | reverse complement strand
CCCGTGCCGCAGGAGCCACGCGCTGATGAGCGTGACAAGCACGCCCACGGGAAAGATCTCGAGAAACGTCATCGGCATGCGGAACAGCGGATTGGCATACTGCAACTTCAGCTCCTCCATCTCGGCCACGAGCACCTCCAGCGCCTTGCCCGAGACACCGGCCGCCTTCTGCTGCGCGATGTAGTCATCGACATAGGCCCCGATGAACGTGAAATTGGTGGCAACAAGATAGACTTCCCAGACCAGCACATAGATCACGCCCGCCACCGTGCTGATGCCGAGCCCCATCATCAGTGCCGCAACAAAGCCGATCGAACCGCTGAGCGCCCGGTCGCGGTGGCTGCGGATGCCGAAGAACACGGCCGAGAGCGCAACCAGCATCGTGACATAGCCATAGACGACGGACATGTCGCCCATCTCGGGCGCACCGCCCGATGCGGCGATCATGCCGATCATCGACAGGATCACCACCAGCCCCGCGATCGTTCCGTAAAACAGGATCCTGTCCATCATGAAGGCCTCATCGCTTGATGCAATCAACCCTAGCAGATAACGTCCACACGAAAGAACCGGTTTCGCTCAAGGTGGAAACAGCAAGGCCATGTCACACTGGAACATCGGCGATATCATCGATGGCGTGGCCAAGGTGCTGCCACCCTCCGCACCCGCGCTCATCCACGGCAGCCGCGTGATCCCGTGGCCGGAATTCCAGGCCCGGACCAACGCACTTGCCCGCGGGCTCGTCGCGCGCGGTCACAAGCCTGGCGAGAAGATGGCGCTGCTGCTGCGCAACGGGCCGGCCTACATGGAAGGAACCGTTGCCTCGTTCAAGGGCCGCTTCGTCCACGTCAACGTGAACTATCGCTATCGCGAGGAAGAGCTGCACTACATCTTCGACAATGCCGATGCCTGCATCGTCATCTATGGCAGCGAATTCGCGCCGCTCATCGAGGCAATCCAGCCCCGCCTGCCTGCCGTTCGCACCTGGCTGCAGGTTGAGGTCGACGACACGCCACGGCCTGCATTCGCGCTCGACTACAAGGCGTTCGTGGAAAGCCAGCCCACCAGTGATCTCGACATCGTCCGCTCGCCCGACGACATGCTCTTCCTCTATACGGGCGGCACCACCGGCATGCCCAAGGGCGTCATGTGGCGCCAGGGCGACCTGCGCCAGGTCCAGCTGAACCCGGCCCTGATGCCTGTCGTGCCGACCAGCCTTGCCGAACATGTTGACCTCGTCCGCACGCAAGGGCCCGGCAACCGCTTCATTCCCGCCTGCCCGCAGATGCATGGCACGGGTCTTTTCTCATCGATCGGGGTCCTCTGCATGGGCGGGTCGATCATCACCCTGGAGGAGCGCAATTTCGACCCCGTCGAGCTCTGGGAAACGGCTGCCCGGCAGAGGGCAACGCAGGTCGCCATCGTGGGCGACGCCTTCGCCAAGCCCCTGCTGCGCGCCCTCGATGACAACCGCGGTCGCTGGGACCTGTCAGCGATGTTGCTGATCGTGTCTTCGGGCGTGATGTGGAGCCAGGAAGTCAAGCAGGGACTGATCAGCCACATTCCCCAGGTCACGCTGCTCGACGCCTTCGGCGCGTCCGAGGCTGTCGGCTTTGCCATGTCGGCAACCACGAAGGAGGGCGAGGTCGCGACCGGCAAGTTCATGATGGGCACCGACGTCGCCGTGTTCACGCCCGACCGCCGTCGCGTCACACCGGGATCAGGCGAACCCGGCTTCATCGCGCGCGGCGGAAACATCCCGCTCGGCTACTGGAAGGATCCCGAGAAGAGCGCGAAGACCTTCCCCGTGATCGAGGGGCGCCGCTGGTCCATGCCCGGCGACTTCTGCCTCCTGCACGAGGACGGCTCGATCACCCTGCTCGGCCGCGGCAGCGCCTGCATCAACACAGCCGGCGAGAAAGTATACCCGGAAGAGGTCGAGGAGGCCCTCAAGCAGCACCCCGGCGTCGAGGACGCACTCGTCGTGGGTGTGCCGGACGAGAAATGGGGCTCGGCCGTCACCGCCATCGTGCAGAAAGCCCCTGGCGCAAGCTTCAACGAGGATGAACTGCGTGCCCATGTGCGCGCGCGTCTCGCGGGCTACAAGACGCCCAAGCGCATCCTCGAGGTCCACCAGATGTTCCGCGCCCCGAACGGCAAGGCCGATTACAAACAGGCGACCAGCTTCGCGCGCTCAAGCCTTGGCCTGCCGCTGTGAACGCCCTGCTCGAAAGCGCGAGGCGCTTTGCCGACGAGGTCGTCGCGCCGAACGCCGCCCGATGGACGCAAGCCGGCACCATGCAACCCGAGGCCCTGCGACAGGCCGCAGACCTGGGACTGCTTGCCTTTCAGGCCCCGCGCGACTGGGGCGGTCATGGCTTTGACTTCCGGGACAAGCTCGCGCTGCTGCAATTGCTGGCGCGCCATTCATACGACTTTGCCTTCAGCCTTACGAACACGGCATCCTGTGCGGCCCATCTTGCAGAGGCCCTGCCGCGACCGGTAGCCGAGCGTTACGTCCCCGCCATGCTGCGCGGCGAACGCTTCGGGGGCACGGCCCTCAGCGAACCCGGCGCCGGCAGCGACTTTGCCGGCATCCGCACCCGCGCCGTCCGCGAAGGCAACGGTTGGCGCCTGGATGGCGAGAAGGGCTGGATCACCAACGCAGCCTTCGGCGACATCTTCGTGACCTACGCACAGACGGACCCCGCAAAGGGCTGGCGCGGCATCGCCGCCTTCCTCGTCGATGGCGCGCGACCCGGTTTCGAACGCACAGGCCCCGAGGCCGTGGCCGGCGGCGGCGTCATCGGTGCCGGCGGGTTCCGCCTGTCGGGCTACCATGTCGAAGCAGACGAAATCATGGCCGCGCCCGGGGCCGGCTTCCGGCAGGCCATGTCCAGCGTGAACCAGGCCCGCACCTATGTCGCCGCCATGTGCGTATCCATGACCGAGGCCTGCCTCGACGCGGCGCTGGCCTGGGGACGCGAGCGCCAGGCCTTCGGTTCAGCGCTGGCCGCCAAGCAGGGCTGGCGCTGGCAGGCTGCCGACATCGCAACAGACATCGAGGCCGCACGCCTGCTGGTCGAACGCGCAAGCGCCCGCATCATGGCAGGCCAGGATGCAGCCCTTGCTGCCGCCCACGCCAAGAAATTTGCAACCCGCATGGCCGTCGCGCGCATCTCCGATGCCTGCCAGTTGATGGGGGCCGCAGGCCTGCGTGACACATGGCCCTTCCTGCGCCACCTCGCCTCTGCGCGCGTGGCCAACTATACGGATGGATCGACCGAAATGCAGAACGAACGCATTGCAGCGCTTGTGGTGGGACCCGCCTGATGCCCGGCACCGCTCACAGCATCACACCCGCCGACGACCTTCCGCTGACGCGCTACGCGTCGGTGCAGGAACTGATCGAAACCCTGCAGCCGGACATGCCGGTCTATGCGCTTCACCCCGAAGGCTTCCAGCAGGTGGCGAAAGCCTTCATCGCGGGCTTCCCGGGCGAGACGATGTATGCAGTCAAGGCAAACCACGCGCTGCCGGTGCTCGACATGGTGCATGCCGCTGGTATCGGGCGCTACGACGTGGCCTCGATTGCCGAAGTGCGCATGGTCAGCGAGCGCATTCCCGGCGCTACGCTGAACTTCATGGCCCCGGTCCGCATCCGCGGGACCACCGGCGAAGCCTTCCGCCTCTATGGCGTGCGCCACTTCGCCCTCGACAGCCACGAGGAGCTTCAGGCCGTGCTCGAGGAAACCGGCGCCGCCCACGACCCGGCCATCGCCGCGGCACTGACGCTCTATGTGCGACTGCAGGTGCCCGCCGACGGGGCGCTGCTCGAACTGTCGAGCAAGTTTGGCGTCAGCGTCAGTGCGGCAGCCACCCTCCTGCGGGCGATTGCGGCCGCGGGCGCGAGGCCCGCCCTGACCTTCCATGTCGGCTCGCAGTGCCTCTTCCCGTCCTCCTACCGCACGGCCCTCAGCCGCTGCGGGGAGGCGATCCGCCAGTCCGGCACGCCGATTGCGGCCCTCGACGTCGGCGGCGGGTTTCCGGGCTACTACCTGAATGTCACGGTGCCACCGCTTGATGAGTTCTTTTCCACCATCCGTGCAGTCCTGATGACGCTCGGGCTTGCGCCCGGCCGCACCGTGCTGTTCGTGCCTGGCCGCGCGCTCGTCGCCGACTGCCTCTCGGTGGTCACGCAGGTCTCGCTGCGCCGCGACCAGACGCTCTACATCAACGACGGCATCTATGGCAGCCTGAACGAATATGCGCTGAAGAACTGGCCAGCCCGCTATCCCGTGCGCGTCTTCACGACCGCTCCCAACGGACGGGTGCGCGAGAAAAAGGCCCGCCCCGTCGCCTTCAAGGTCTACGGCCCGACATGCGACTCCCTTGATGTCCTTCGCTACCTGATCGACCTCCCTGAGACCATCGCGGCCGGCGACTGGATCGAGTTCAAGAAGACGGGCGCCTATTCCTGCGCCCTGCGAACGGCATTCAATGGCTTCTATCCCGACACTTTCGTCTCGGTAACCCGTCCCTGATCGACGCACTCACCTTCCGTTTACCATGGACGGTGACCCAATCTTTATGCATCTGCACCAGAATTGGGGCGAAAATCTCTTGTGTCTGGGGTAGCTACGCCATGCAGTCCGCATCCTCACGCCTGAACCGCCTCGTCGACCTCGCCAAGGAGACGTCAAGCGACAAACGACGCGAACTGCTGCGCGAGGTGACTGATGTCTTCCTCGACAGCGCACATGACTGCTCCGAAGCAGAGAAAAGCCATTTCGGCGAGATCATCGGCAAGGTCTCCATCGGCATGGATGTGGCCTTCCGCAGGAACCTGGCCGCACGCCTCGCAGACAACCCGAATGCCCCGCTTGTCCTCATCCAGGGCTTTGCAATGGACCATGAGGAAATCGCGCGTGAAGTGCTGACCCGCAGCCCGGTCTTGCGCGACCAGGACCTGATCTCGGTGACGCAAGGCGGCAACCAGCAGAAGATCGGCGCCATTGCCCGCCGCAGTTCGGTCCCTGAAGCCGTGTCGGAGGCCATCGTCGAGCATGGCGACGACACCGTGGTTTCCGAGCTGGTCTCGAACGCAGGCGCGAAGGTCTCGCGCGGGACATTCCGCAAGGTCATGGAGCGCGCCGAAACCAGCACGGTCCTCCAGTCTCCTCTGGCCAATCGCGAAGACTTGCCAGCCGACATGGTCAGCGAACTCTTCACCTTCGTCAAGGCCGAGTTGCGTACGCAGGTGCAAAAGCGCATCGATACCATCCCGAAAGAGGAACTCGAGCGTGCACTGAAGGACGCCGAGCGCGAAGTGATGTCCGATCTCAGGCAGGTTCGCGCGATCGATCGCAAGGCCATGGTCTATGTGAGCGAGATGCTCAGGCAGCGCAAGCTGAACGAGAGCCTGCTCAACCAACTCGTGAAGGCCGGCAAGACGAACGAACTGATCCACGCCTTTGCGCGCCTTGCCGAAGTTGATGTGAAAACCATGAAGCGTCTGTTCAACGCGCGCAACATCGAGGGCATCGCGATCATCTGCCGTGCGCTGCGCTTCGAGCGCAGCTCCTTCTCGACCATCGCCGTTTCCATCCTGCCAAGCAAAGGCGCGGGCAGCCTGCCCATCCACCAGATCGTCGACCTCTACGACCAGGTGAGCCCCGAGACGGCTCAGCGCGTAATTCGCTTCTGGCGCGTCAGGCGCGAGGTGAACGACCAGCCCGAAAGCGCCTGATCGCGGCTCGCAGGCCCCGACGCAGGTTGTGGATTCCCACCGGTTGCAACAACGCGCACGAGTTTGATTCGTGCGCCAGAGGCTTCATGCTCTCTCCAAACAAGAAGTGATTCGCGCGCAACGACGCGCCAATGGTGGAGATCATGATGTACCGTACCAGCCTGCTTGCTGCCGCCGCATGTCTTTTTGCTGCCAGCGCCGCCCAAGCCGAAGCCCCGCGCCTGACCGGGCTTGGCGAACTGGGCTTCACCTACCTCAACCTTGACGGCCCCGTCAGCGATGACATCAACGTCTATCGCGGAGCGGTGTCAGCACTCTGGACCTTCCCCGACAACTGGAACGTCCAGGCAGACCACAGCTTTGCCAGCTTCCGCTATGATGGCCCGAAGACCATCGACCAGATGAAGCTGGGGGGCAGCCTGTTCTGGCGCGATCCGGGCGACTTCGCGGCCGGGGCGCAGCTCTACTACCAGTCGCTTGACAACAGCGTCGAGAACGACGGCGTGGCAATCGCCGCCTTTGCCGAGAAGTACTGGGAAGAGTTCACGCTGGGCGCCACGATCGGACACTCGTCCTACGATGGCGCGAGCCTCGACATCGACGGCTGGCAGCTGGGAACCAAGGCCTCCTTCTACGCGACACCGGACATGGCCTGGCGGGTTGGCTTCGGCTACGGCGCCTGGGACAACGACGTCACAGATGTCGACACGTGGGACCTCAACGGCGAGGCCGAGTTCCTGATCCCGGAATACGCGACCTCGCTCTTTGCCACTGTGGGCCTCGGCTCGCAGAACCCCAACGGCATCGAGGAAACCGACACGCTACGCCTTGGGATCGGCATGCGGGTGCACTTCGGCAGCGAGGGGTCCTTGCGTGACCGCAACCGTGCCGAACCGGTAAACGGGGCGCTGGGGACCGAGTTTACCTTCTAGGTCGCAGAAATCTGGCTGGCCAGCCGCCTCTGGCGCGCTGGCCGGCTGATCCGCCGACCCGCGGCCCGCGTATCGCCTTCCATAACAGGAACGCGGTATGATGGCTTGGTCAAACCACACATTTTCCGGGGGCTTTCGTCCGGCCACAACGCAACGGGGGGGCATGTCTGACCTCATTCTGCGGATCGCATCCGATCGCAGCAGCGAGGCCTTCAGCGCGCTGTTCAAGGATTTTCGTCCGCGCATCAAGGCCTTCATGATGCGCCAGGGCGCTGATGCGTCGCTGGCCGACGAGTTGGCCCAGGAAACACTGCTGACGGTCTGGAACAAGGCGGCGCTGTACTCGCGCGAGAAGGGTTCGCCCACCAACTGGATCTTCACGATCGCGCGCAACCTGCGCATCGACCGGCTGCGGCGCGAGACGCCATGGCAGGAACTGACCGACCACCACGCCGAGACCGTCGAGGCGCCGACCATCGCCCCGGACGACGCCATGTCGCTGACCCAGCGCCAGCAGCGCGTCCAGGCCGCCCTGGCCACGCTTCCCGACGAGCAGCGCGAGGTGCTGATCCTCGCCTATGTCGAGGCCCTGCCCCATTCAGAAATTGCCCGCCGGCTCTCCCTGCCGCTGGGAACCGTCAAATCCCGCGTTCGGCTTGCCTATCAGAAAATAAGGTCGGCTCTGGAGGACTTGAGATGAAGAACAACACCATGCGCCATCACATCGACACTGCCACCCTCCTTGCCTTCTCGGCCGGCACGCTCAACGAGGCGCTCTCGGCCGTGGTTGCTGCCCACGTCTCGTCCTGCAGCCACTGCGCCCGCGAGGTCGAGGCCATGGACATGGTCGGATCAGCCATGCTCGCGGGCATGCCGGTCCAGATGACCGACGGCCCGGTCTGCGTACCCGAGCACCCGACGGCCCAGCCGGTCGTTGCGGCCTCGGCGGCCCCCGTTGCCGATGATGAAAGTGGAGTGGCCATTCCTGCCCCGATCCGCCGTCGCTTCGGCATCACGGGCAAGGACATCCGCTGGCAGCCGCTGGCACCGGGCGTCTGGCACCACCGCCTGCCGCTCGGCAGGCCGGAAGCCGGGGACCTGCGCCTCCTGCGCATCGCACCGGGCTACCGCATGCTCGAGCATGGGCACGGCGGCACCGAACTGACGCTCGTGCTCCAGGGCGCCTTCTCAGATTCGACCGGCGAGTACCTCCCCGGCGACATCCAGGAAGTGGCTGACGAGACCGAGCACTGCCCTGTCGCCGACCGCGTGACCGGCTGCGTCTGCCTCATCGCCAGCGAGGAGCGCGCGCGCTTCCGCGGCGTCGTGGGCAAGATCGTCCAGGCCTGGACCGGCCTGTGACAGCGCAAGCCCCCCTGCCCTGGCGCACGGCATGGATTGTCGGTGGCAGCACGGGCATCGGCAAGGACCTGGCTCTGCGGCTCGCACGCGCCGGCGTGAAAGTCGCGATCTCGGCCCGCTCCGCAGGCCCGCTGTCCGAGACGGCGGCCCTGCACCAGAACCTCCATGCTGAGGCCGCCGACGCCGCATCGCCGGAGTCGATGAAGGGGGCCTATGCACGCATCGTCGAGGCAGTCGGCGCACCGGATCTCGTCGTGCTGAATGCGGCGATCTGGGACCCGATGAGCGCCAACGACTACAGTGCCGCGCGCGCCATCAAGTCGATGCAGGTCAACTATGGTGGCGTGTGCAATGCGATCGAGATCATCCTGCCCGACATGAAGCAGCGCCGCAGCGGACACGTCGCCATCGTGGCCTCGGTGGCTGGCTATCGCGGCCTGACCAAGGCGCTGGCCTACGCACCAACCAAGGCCGCCCTCATCAACCTGTCGGAAGCGCTGAACTTCGAGCTCCACCCGTGGAACATCGCGGTCTCGGTCATCAATCCGGGCTTCGTCGATACGCCCATGACGGCGCGCAACGACTTCCCGATGCCCTTCATCGTGACCAGCGAGTTTGCCGCCGAGAAAATCGTCGCGGGCCTGAAGCGCCGCAAGTTCGAGATCGCCTTCCCCTGGCAGCTGGTCACGATCCTCAAGATCGCGCGCATCCTGCCGTACAGGATCTTCTTCCCGCTCCTGCGCCGCACGCTGAACATGTGACGGCACGCCGCGAGGCCCGCCTCAGGCGGGCTTCATGACCTTGTAGAGCCCGACATCGATCGTGCCGCGCGAGAAGCCGGCCTCGCAATAGCCCAGGTAATAGAGCCACATCCGCCGGAAACGCTCGTCGAAGCCCTGCGCGGCGATGCGCGGCCAGGCATCAAGGAAGCGCTCGCGCCACGCCGCCAGCGTACGCGCATAGGACAGCCCGAAGGTCTCGACTGTCTCGAAGCGCAACCCCGCCGCCGCTGCACGCTCTTCCATCTTGGCCACGGTCGGCAGCATGCCACCGGGGAAGATGTAGCGCTGGATGAAGTCGGGCGTGCGCCGGTAGGTCTCGAAATAGGCGGGCGCGATCGTGATCGCCTGCAGCACACCGATGCCGCCCGGCTTGAGCCGCTCGCTCAGGGCGCCGAAATAGCGCGCCCAGTTGCTCTCGCCCACCGCCTCGATCATCTCGATCGAGACCAGCCGGTCGAACTGGCCCTGCGTGTCGCGATAATCCTCGAAGACGACATTCACGCGATCGCCAAGCCCCTTCGCGCGCACGACATCGCGCGCATGGGCCAGTTGCTCCTCGGAAATGGTGATCGCGCGGATCTTCGAGGTGTGCGGCGCCGCGGCAAGGGCAAACCCGCCCCAGCCGCAACCGATCTCGAGCAGGCTCTGCGCGCCGTCAAGCTCCAGCGCCTTGACGATGTGCCGGCACTTCGCGCGCTGCGCATCCTCGAGCGAGGCGTTTTCGCTCTCATAGATGCCCGAGCTGTAGAACCAGCTCTCGCCCAGCCACGTCGCATAAAAGGCATTCCCGAGATCATAATGCGCCGAGATGTTCCGCCGGCTGCCGCGGCGCGAATTGAAGCGCAGCGCATGGATGAGGCGGTCCATGACGCCCGTCTGCAGGATGCCCCGCCCGATGCTGTCGATCGCCTTCTCGTTCAGGAAATAGAAGGCAAAAAGCCCGCCGAGGTCGTCGCAGTCGATATCGCCCGCCATGTAGCATTCTGCAAAGCCCAGGAGCCCGCGCCGCAGGCCCTGCGATACGATCCGGTAGTTGCGCAGGGCAACCCGCACCTCGCTGCCCTTCTCCGCATCGCCGAAGGTCTCGCTCTCGCCCGAAGGCAGCTCGACGATCAGCCGCCCATGCACCGCCCCCGAAAGGGCACCCCGCAACACGCGGAGGATGGACTTGTCGAGCGAACGCCCCACCTGCCTTGAGACAGCGCGTGGCAACAGCCACGAGCGGGACTTTGAAACCGAGCTATCGAACATGCATCACTTCTTTTGTCTGGGAATTGTAAATCGAGAACGAGAACTTGGGCGACGGCAGGCGATCCTGCACCTTCACGCCCTTGAGCCACAGCCGGGCGGCCTCGAAATGGATGGCCACCGTCACCTTCAGCGTCATCAGCGGATAGCGAAGCCACAGACCCAGGAGGCCTCGATCCGTGATGGGGCGCTGCGCGCCGCGAAAATAGGTGAGCAGCGTCCGCCCGTCCGGCTCGATCAGGTTGACGCCGACAAAGACCTCCTCGCCCGGCGCAATCATGCGGAATTCGTAGTTCCCGGTGGGCGTGGTGAAGGGCGAGACGTAAAGCTCCTTTTCGCAGGTCTGCGCATAGGTGCCCTCGCCGCGCGGCTCCGCCGGGATCACATACCACTTGCGCTCGTGATGCGTGTTGGTGACCTCGTAGACGATGAGCTTCAGCTCGCCGGCTGCGTTGTGGCAGTAATAGACGCTGAGCGGATTGAAAACATAGCCAAGCAGCCGCGGATAGCAAAGAAGCCAGATCCGCGCGCACGCGTCGCCAAAGCCCATCTCGGCAAGCATGGAACGCACCTTCGCACCCGTGTCCGTGCATCCTTCGCCGGCATAGTCGCGGTCATGGAAGCTGAACAGGTTGAAACGGTTGCGCGAGAACAGACGCAGCGACCGGTCCAGCGCATCGATCTCGTCGAGATCGAACAGCATGGAAAAGACACGGTAGGTGAACTTGTGCCCCTGCGGCCGCAGCCGCTGGTGCATCACAGTTCCCTCATAGATGCGGCTCAGCATGCCCATGTCGTTCAGGCCGCCAGCGCCGGGGCGACGGACGCGGGCCCAAGGAAGATGCGCCCGGATTCATTGGCAACCGACCACGGCCGCCGCACGCCGCCGACCGCTTCTGCCGCGGCAAGGCCGGACTGGATCCCATCCTCGTGGAACCCGAACCCGAAATAGCTGCCGCAGAACCAGACATGGCGCCGCCCCTGGATCTCCCAGAGCCGCGCCCGCGCGGCATTGGCCTTTCCGTCGAACACCGGGTGGGTATAGTCGATGGACGCGAGGATGTCGCGCGGTTCGACCGTGGGGTTCAGCGAGACGAAGTAATCGCGCGTCGTGTTCAGGTCCTGCAACTTGTTCATCCAGTAGGTCACGAACAGGTCATCCGTGCTCTCCGGTGAAGCCGACAGGTAGTTCCACGCCGACCATAGCCGCCGGCGCCGCGGCATGACGCCCGCATCGCGGTGCAGCACCGCCCGGTTCGGCGAATAGCGGAAACTGCCGAGGAGCTGCTTCTCCAGCGGATCGGCATCCCGCAGCAGGCCAAGTGTCTCGTCGGCATGCGAGGCCATGACGACACCATCGAATTGGCGCGAGCGACCATTGAAGTGCACCTCAACGCCATTCCCGCACCGCGTGATCCCCTCGACCCCAGCGCCGAGCTCGACCTCGCCCCGGAAATCATCGAGCACCTTGCGCACATAGCCCTGGCTGCCGCCCTTCACGGTGCGCCAGTAGGGACGGTTCACCAGCTGCAGGAGTTGGTGGTTGGCAAAGAAATTCACGAAGCTCGCAGCGGGGAAGTCCATCACCTGCGCCGTCGGCGTTGACCAGATCGCCGCCGCCATCGGCAGGATGTGACGCTCGGCAAACCACTGCGAATAGCCACGCTGCGCAAGGAACGCCCCCAGCGTCAGGTCCGGCGGAAGCTGTGCCACGTCCATGGCGCTTGCCTCGCGGAAGAAGCGCACGAGATCGCGCATCAGGCTCCAGTGGCCGGCACTCAGCAGGTTGCGCCACTGCCCCACGAGGCTCGCTGCGCCATTTCCGGAATACTCGTAGGCCCCGCGCCCCATCGACACGGCAAACCCCATGCTCGTCTCGTAGGTGTCGACTTTCAGGTGGTCGAACAGCGCCACCAGGTTCGGATAGGCTGAGACGTTGTAGACAATGAACCCGGTATCCACCGGCACCGGAACGCCGCCCTCGTCGACCGTGAACGTGTTGCTGTGTCCGCCAGGCCGGTTGTTCTTCTCGAAAATCGTAACGTCATGCGACTTTGAAAGAAGCCACGCCGCCGAAAGGCCGGAGATGCCGCTGCCGACCACGGCTATGGATTTGGATGTCATGAATGGACCCTGCTGCCAACGGACAGCTTACGCCCCATGATAACCGCCAGATCAGTAGGGGAAAGCGTTTCTGCGGAAATATTTAATGGTGACGCTCGCGGGTCGCACTAAACCTTACTTTCGGCCAGCGTTCCGCCGTATACCGCAGTTCCCTGCCACTCTTGGCCATGAAGACAGGCGACCCGTCCCGCTCATCGGCGATATTTCCCAGGTTTGAATCGATGAACTTCCTGAGTTCAGCCGGTTCATCCGACGACACCCGACGCGCGGTCTGCAGCAGACGCGTGGTGTCTGGTTTCCGAGATCGCGACACTGTCACGTCACGCTATGGGCCAGCAGTGCTCCAGCACAAATGGACAGGGGGGCAAGCGTGCTGACTGCAAAAGGCGGGATGCGCTGAGCCCACCAGGATGAATAGGCCGCGTGCCACGAACGCGGCAGAAGCATCAGCACGACGGATGAGGCGGCAACGAACCAGCGCGCAAACTCTTCGAACATAACATCAGCTGCACGCTTTCCGTCGGCTCCACGGCGTCCGCCCCCCCGACGCCGATCGTTCCTGCGTGCTCTGCAGGCGTGCGCCGGTTCCCCGCAAGGCGAGCCGCGTATGTCAGCAGGGTAACACCCATGAGCGCGGCGACAATGGATCCGCCGATCACACCGACCTTGACCTGGTTCATGAGGTTTACATCCGCGATGGCCAGCGAACCGATGAAGTGGCTCATGGTGAAGCCGATGCCAGCAAGTCAGCCCGCGCCCAGCTCCTGAACCCAGCTCGAGCCTTGCGGCAGCTGTGCAATTCCGGTTCGCGTCGCTCCCCAGGTTGCCAGCATGATGCCGAGCGGCTTGCCCACGATCAGACCGGCGGCCACGCCAAGGGCAAGTGACGACGTCAGGTCTTCGAGACTGAGCGTCATGAGCGGGATGCCGGCGTTTGCGAAGGCAAAGAGGGGCATGATGCCGAAACTCACCGGAAAGGCCAGTCGGGCCATCAGGTCCTTGAGCGGCGTCGACGCCCGGGCCTGCAGCGGAATGAACAGCGCAGTCACGACACCAGCCAGCGTCGCGTTGATGCCCGACTGCAGCGTGAAGAGCCAGAGAAGGATGCCCAGAGCTGCGTACTTCCAGAGGGCTCCGTCATTCCGCGCGCTCAGCGCCCAAAGCCCCGCGAGGCAGACCGCCATTGCCGCCAGTGCCCACACCTGCAAGTCACCGCTGAAGAAGATGGCCACGATCATGATGGCGCCAAGGTCGTCAATCACCGCGAGAGCGAGCAGGAAGGCGCGCAGCGTTGCAGGAACGCGGTTGCCGAGGAAACCGACGACACCGATCGCAAACGCGATGTCGGTGGCCGCAGGAATGGCCCATCCACGGATCAGGGCCGGATCCGCATCGGTTACGAGCAGATAAATGATTGCCGGCATGAGCATGCCGCCCGCCGCGGCAACAAAAGGAAGCACGGCGCTCCTGAACTCGGAAAGGGATCCGGCTGCGAATTCCCATTTGATCTCGAGGCCGACATAAAGGAAGAAAACCGCCATCAACCCGTTCTTGATCCAGTCCTTCACGGAGAAGGACAGGTCGAACGGGCCCACATCGGTACCGATGACTGTCTTCAGGGATGTCTGGTAAATCTCATGAAGGCCGCTGTTGGCAACGACGAGCGCAACGCATGTGGCCGCCAGCAGGACGATGCTTGCGCGAATGGCTGTGTTATCGTTGGCGGACTGCGCCATTCAGAACCCCATTGAAGCCGTGTGAATTGACAGAGGCAACGTCGCCGTTCAGTGGGCGGGTTCTAGCGTATCGCGGGGGGAAATGCATAGCCCGCGATTACGCCATGCCTGACCCCAACACCACGAATTGGGTTGGGCGTGCTTCACTCAAGGAATTGGGGCAAAACTGAGCTAGCCCGGGTTAGCTCAGTCAGTCTCCAATTTCTTCTTTGCTTTTCTGTCGTTCCATTCCTGCACGCTGATTTTCAGGGACACAAAAGCTAGGATCCAAAAAAGGAGTGCCATAGCAGGGCCACCGATCCATTTAAGGGTCTCGTTGTCCCGGTTCCACGATGCCCTGGATTCTGCTACCGACCGGACGCTCTTCCCATCCGCAAAAATTGAAATCACGTCCAGCCTTTTCTGATCGGGTTCAACGGGCTTTCGGGTACTTTCACGCGGAACGACCAGAATATCAAACATCTCTGCAATATGCAGCGCTTCTGTCACGGACCCAAGTTCGCCCATCTTGTCTGAGTACACAA